>JAHECK010000005.1 GCA_024641785.1 Flavobacteriales bacterium
CGTGAACTAGTCCTGACTCTTTAATTCCAATGTTTACGAAAGCCCCGAAGTTTGTGATGTTATTTATAGTCCCGTTTAGTATCATCCCTTCTCTTAAATCCTCAATACTCGAAATAGAGTTCCCTTCCATTTCAGATAGTGCTTCCCGGGGATCTCTTGTTGGTTTTTGAAGTTCTTTCATGATCAAATCAAGGGTAAAAGGACTATACTTTTCTTTCAATTTATTTAGACTCTCTTGGCTTATCGACGACTTATGATCTAAAATATCTGCAATTGATGTTGCATTTTCTTTAGCTAATTCCATGGCGATTTTATAGCTCTCAGGATGTATTATCGTATTATCCAAAGGATTTTTCCCATTTTCAATTCGTAAAAACCCGGCTGATTGTTCAAATGTTTTCGCCCCCATTTTTGGCACTTTCATCAATTGCTTACGTTCTTTAAAGTCGCCGATCTCCTCTCGGTATTCAACAATATTTTTTGCCAGTGTTGGTCCTAGACCGGAAACATATGCCAGGATCGGATATGAGGCTGTATTAAGCTCGACACCTACATGATTTACACTGTATTCAACTACTTCATCCAATTTTTGTTTGAGCAATGGTTGATTAACATCGTGCTGGTACTGCCCTACTCCAATTGACTTCGCATCGATCTTAACCAATTCAGCTAAAGGATCCATCAATCTTCGTCCAATAGAAATAGCTCCTCTAACGGTCAAATCCAGATCCGGAAATTCTTCTCTTGCAATTTCAGAGGCAGAATAGATACTGGCACCGGCTTCATTAACGGAAAAAATTTGTACAGATCCATCCTTAAATAACTTCCTGCAAAGCAATTCCGTTTCTATTCCGGCAGTTCCATTGCCAATGGCGAGTGCATCGATTGAGTAGCGAGACACAAGGTCTGATAATAATTCTTCGGCCTCACGTTTTCGGTTTTGAGGAGGGTGTGGGTAAATGGTCTCATTTTTAACAAAAGCACCATTTTTATTTAAAACTACCACTTTACAACCTGATCTAAAACCAGGATCAATAGCAAGTACATTTTTGGCGCCCAGAGGAGGTTGTAACAACAATTGCTTTAGATTCTCCGAAAATACAAGTATGGATTCTTTATCTGCTTTCTCCTTTAATTCCTTTTTTATTTCGGATTCAAAATTTGGCTGCAATATTCGTTTGTAAGCCTCCGAGATCGCTTTTTGTACAAATGAATTATCAGCATAGGAACGATCGATCATGTACGAAATATTTTGGATCGCTTTCTCCTCATCAACATCAATACTAAAATTAATAACCCCTTCTTTCTCGGCTCTAAACAAGGCTAAAATTCGATGCGAAGCCATCTTCTGTACCTTTTCATTATATTCGAAATAGTCTGAATACTTCTCCCCTTCAACTTGTTTTCCTTTTTTCACTTTAGCATTTGCTGTGGCAAAACGCTGAAATTGATCACGAAGGCGCTCTCTCACTCTAATGATCTCAGATATCCATTCAGCCAGAATATTTATCGCCCCATCCAGCGCTTCTTTATCACTCGTAATTTCACCTTTGATATAATTAACTGCATTTTTAAGTATGATCTCATCCCTTTCTTCCCTTTGAATTAAAATAGCTAAAGGTTTTAGCCCTTGTTCAATCGCTTTTTGACCTTTACTTTTGCGTTTAGGCTTATAAGGCAAATAAATATCTTCAAGATCTGTTATTGAAGTTATTCGGTCTATTTCTTTGCGTAATTCATCACTTAATTTTCCCTGAGATTCGATGCTTTGTATTACCGTTGCTTTTCTCTTCTCAAAATCGATCCAATACTGATTCCTGTCTTTAATATTAATTAACTGAACTTCATCTAAATTTCCGGTAAACTCTTTTCGATAACGTGCGATAAATGGGATGGTAGCTCCTTCATCTATTAATGAAATCACCTTAAGTATTGCATTAGATGAAATATTTAACTCACTGCTAATCTGTAATATATGATTCATTAGTATTTATAATTATTTGTATTTTTAAAAACCTTTTACAAGTTCAGTGTCAATCTATTAATTATTTAACATCTAAATTACATTATCAAATTCATCTCCATTGGAAATTGAATATTATTATCACTTTTAATGGAAATAAATCTTGCGTAATTAGTACTTTTGAAATTATCATCATAGTCTAGAATAAATGAGCACTTCTAACAATAATCCATCATCTTCAAATTCTGAAATCGATCTAAAAGAACATTGGGATAAAGCTTACAGTAGAAATCCCATAGAAAAATTAGGTTGGTATGAAACCGATCTATCTCCTTCATTAAATCTAATATCTTCCATAGGATTAGCTAAAAATGCTCGAATTATAAATATAGGTGCAGGAAGCACTACTCTTATCGATGAGTTATTGAATATGGGATTTACTAATTTAATTGCAACCGATATCAGTGCTGTTGCTTTAAAGGATCTAGAAAACAGGACAGGGAGTAGTGATTATTTAGAGTGCATTACAGATGATATTACCCAATCTGATAGAATCATAAATATTGAAAATGTAGACCTTTGGATCGATCGCGCTGTACTTCACTTTTTTGTAGGAGAGCATGATAAAAATGAGTATTTCAAATTACTAAAGTCCAAGATCAGAAAAAATGCTTATGTAATTCTGGCAGAGTTTAGTTTAAACGGTGCTGAACATTGTTCAGGATTACCCGTTTGTAGATATAGTGAGAATTTGCTTCAGGAAAGACTAGGTTCGGAATTCAAATTACTTAAGTCCTTTGAATATAATTACACTATGCCATCAGGAGATAATCGGCCTTACATCTATACTCTATTTCAAAAAGTATAGATCAGGACTCTACTTTATTAAATTCCTGAGTAAGGGTTCTTCTCAGCTTCCTTTTAAAATCTTCTTTAAGCCATTTTAAATAACTATCGGAGCTTTTGCAAATACAATATGAATATTGCTTTACCTGATATTCTATAGCGTCTTCCAATTCTTCAGATATAATGCGTGCATCGAAGATATCTTCTGTATTTATAAAGACAAGCTCTGCATAGAATTGAATCGATTGATTAATCGCATCTATTGGTCGAAGTCCATTTTCAAGGTTTACTTTATAGGCTTTTTTGATATCAAATTCAAAAACGGATGAATTTGGAAATTTTGCACGAAGACTTTCGGGCATTTTATATTTAAATCGGCGTTCTAATTCCAGATCACTTAATAGACTTTGATAATATTTATATGGAGAAATAAATATATCCTGCCAATCAATGTCAGAATCCCATAAGCCGAACCTCAAGGCATTATTACCTAAATCAATAACTGTAAATTCCTTCTTATCAGGTAAGATCCTGGAACCTCTACCTATCATTTGATGGTATAAGGTCAATGATTTAGTGGCTCGATTTAAAATAATTGTTTCTATTGTGGGTTCATCAAAGCCGGTTGTAAGGATTCCTACCGATGTTAAAATTGCATTAGGTGTTTCTTTAAACCAAGTAAGAATATCGATCCTATCTTGCTCATTTAAGGTACTATCAAGATGCATAATATTATAACCAGCAACCTTAAACATATTATAAACTCCTTTTGAGGAATTAATACCACTATTAAAAATAAGCGTTTTCTTACCTAATGATTGTTCTTCATAAGCATGAAGCAACTTTTCCTGCATATGAAAATCTGAATACAATTTATCTGAAGAACTTACAGTGTAATCCCCATTGATTCCAATTTTTAAGGTTTTAAGATCCACATCAAATCCATAAGTAGTCGCTTTTGCCAGAAAGCCTTTATCAACAAGTGAAGAAATTGAATTACCAACGATCAATTCATCATAATTTGAATTCATTGGCAGCTTAATACTCGAGCTCAAAGGAGTAGCGGTTACCCCAAGAATAGAACTTTTATCCAGGAAAGTAAAAAGCTTAGTAAATGAATTATAGTGTGCTTCATCAATAATAACCAATCCAACATCAGGAATTTCGATCATCTCATCTTTAAGCCGATTATTGAGTGTTTCAACCATGGCTACAAAACACATATACTCGTCCTGATCAGGTAATGACTTTACTTTAGAACTAATTACTTTGTTTTTAACAGAAAATTCATCAAGTATGGCAGACGTTTGTTTACATAACTCAATCCGATGAGTAAGAATCAACACTTTTTTACCCGTTTCCTCAATAAATCGCTTTGCAATTTCAGAAAAGATAATGGTTTTACCTCCACCGGTTGGAAGTTGGAAAAGTAAGTTATGGCTTTGAGGGATATTCTTTAAGCGTATGAAAATTTCATTAATAGCCTTATGCTGATAATCGTAAAATTCCTTTCCTGCACTATTAATTTCTTTTTCAATTCCTTCACCCATAAAACCCGAATTTTGAGATTTGCAAAAATACTCACTTTATTTCCAGTATCAGGTCTATTCTCAATATTATTTAGATAATGAATCATATTTTATTCTTTTTGAAAACGGATAAAAAAAAGGGCCGTTCATTTCATTTAAATAATCGGCCCTTAAGGAATACAATTTATGCTAATTAATTCTTAATTATTCTTTCACTTATAGTTCCAATATTATTCGTCCATTTAACAATATAAATACCACTATTTAAATTACTTAAATCAACTACCTGAACATCTGGATCACTAACGATATAGGAAATCAAGCGCATACCTGAAATATCAAAAATTTCAATAATATCACCTTTTTCGATTCCTATATTGGTCGATATACTTACTTTCCCTAAGGTAGGTGAAGGATATACAGACATAGCGATTGAATAAGTCTCAAAAAGACTGATCGGGTTGATTTCAGAATTATCAGCACTAATTACCTGTACACAAGTACTTAAGTTTCCACAGGCATCAATAGCAGTCCAAGTCCTATAAATTGTAAAGCAATTAGTGTTCTCTTCATCGCAGATTAAATATCTATTATCAATATTTCCATCTACAAAATTCTCGTTTATACTACTTACTACGTGATTTAAATCGTTTGCCGAATAATTACTACCACATACACCAATAAATCTATTAGCTTCTTCATAGATCTCTCCGACTGTCCAACCGGCAAACATTCCATCAGCAACAATTAGATTAGCTAAAGAACCAGTTGCTTCAGAAAAATCTTCATCATAATTATCAAAACCAATACTTAAGCCTAAAGCAACGATCTGTCCGGCAAGTGTATTTCCATATCCTACAGGATTAATCATACTAACAGGCAATGGTAGAGGAGTTCCACCCGATGGTAAGAAATTCTGAACTGCCAAGGAGCTCGTTAAATCTAAAGTACGATCACATCCTATGCTAAGTCCATTTGGAAATGCCAGATCAAAATGGTTATCCCGGTAAGTACCCGGATTTCCACCATGAGCTACACTACCCCATCCACCTTGTGTTTGAGTTCTATACTGACCACAATCATCAGACCCTCCAATTGTTTCACTTAATGTTATACTATCAGAATAAGTGATCTCAAAGGATGAACAATCATCTGTAGCAAACGCAAATCCTGTAATTTCCGGATTTGGGTCCTCACTGCAACTAATTGTAATATCCTCTGGACATATTAATTCAGGAGCTGTAGTATCAATTATATTGATCATCTGATAACATTGGGATGTATTTTGACATTCATCCATTGCGGTCCAAATCCTGTAAAAGTATTTTGGGCAATCACCCTGAATAGGAGTTTCTATATAACTTAAGGTAACATCGCTATTACATTGATCAGAGACTTCCGGTATACCCGTAATATCCGTACTATAATCTCCTGATCCACAATCAATATTTATTGTTGGTGGACAAACGATCACAGGAGCAGTATTATCAATAATGTTGATAATTTGTTCACAAGAACTCGTATTTCCACAATAATCACTTGCAGTCCATGTACGAATAAACGACTGAGGACAAGACCCTTCGATCTCTCCGTCGGTGTAGCTTATACTCACGGTACTGCAATTATCATAAGCAGCAGCCATTCCTGTTACAGATGGTAACATTGAAGAACCACAGCTAACCGATTTTGTAGGAGGACAATAAATAGTCGGACCAGATTCATCAATTACAGTTATTACTTGCTGACAGGAGCTGAAATTTCCACATGCATCCATAGCTGTCCAAGTTCGGGTAAAGCTATAAGGGCAATCCCCCGAATAAACTCCATCAGAATAAAGCAGTTGATAATTTGAACAATCATCGGTAACAGTTGGAGTACCAGTAAAAGGGGGAGTTATATCACCAAAGGCACAATTAACAGTAATATCATCAACACAGCTTATGACCGGTGCAAGGTTATCAATAAAACTTATTATCTGAACACAACTTGAAACATTTCCACATGTATCTGTGGCAGTCCAAATACGATGGATTTTAGGAGGACAATCATTCGTTAGATTTCCATCTAAATGATTGATTGTTACATTATCTCCGCTGCAATTATCAAATGCAGTTGCGCTGCCGGATTCTGAAGGATCAGGAACCGGATCACCACAATTTAACACCACATCATCTGGACATGTTATTACTGGTCCTTGAGTATCATTTACATAAATAGATCGTGTTATCGAAGATGAATTTCCACATGAATCAATAGCGGTCCATGTCCTAAAAACGGCCTTTTGACATCCTTGTCCATAAATTACTTCATTAAAAAGCACAGTTACAGAGTCATCTTGACATACATCAAATGCAACAACCAAAGGAGGTTCAGGAATTTCACCACATTGTTGATTCATATTTCCAGGAATTCCTATTAAAACTGGTCCCACATTATCTTCAATGCTAATAATTTGTTCATCAGAAACTGAATTTCCACAAGCATCTGTTGCAGTCCATACGCGAGTAAAAGAAGCAAAACAATTATCACCTTCGAGATCCCCATCAATGTAGGATATCGTCACATAGGAACAAGCATCACTAGCCGATGCCATACCTGTAATGGATGGTAATGTCTCACTTCCACAATTTAAAGTAATGTCATTGGGCAATACTAGTGTAGGCGCCGTTGTATCGGTAATATATACAGTTTGATTACAGCTGGCACTATTTCCACAATTATCTACGGCAGTCCATACTCTCACAAAGGAGTCACAGGATTCACCGATCATATTTACATAAGAAATATCAACATCAGTATCACAATTATCAATAGCTGTAGCCCAATTTAATGGGATCATTTCAATTGCAGAACATTCTGCATTTTCGGAAGAAGGACAAGATATAAGCGGCGGCATATTGTCAATTACAATATAATTGTATACACAGTTGAGCGTTGTAGTACCATCATATACCGTATAGGTTCTAGTCAGATAAAGAGGATTTGATGTACAACCTGATCCACTTGTTTGATCTAGTACATTGATCGTTACCGGGCCACAATTATTTTGATAGCTTATAATTGATGTATCAGCTGCCGGTATCTCTTCAATACATGAAAATACAAATTGCGTATTTGGCGGACATGTAATGGAGAAGTCACAACAAATTGGCGCACTACCACTGATATCATTGATCACACACTCATCATTATTGATCGCTTCAGAACAATTATCAATAGATGGGATAAGGGCATATACAGATGCAGAATAATTATTTGCAATTGGATAGCTTAGTATAAAAGTGTAGGATGTTAATGCATTAATATCGCTAGGATCTCCAAGACAAATATATTGTCCGCTTCCGGAACTCGCATTTATATCTTCTACAATGTAAGTGGCATTATAACCACTCACTGTAATTTCAACACTATAATTGTTTTCATCAAAACAAAATGCGTTAACATCGTCAAGATTTAAGGCACATAAAATTGGAGATTCCGTATCATCCGGACAATCTAAGAAGCCATTATCGCTAATACCATCATCAAAATTTTCATTAATTGAAGTTAGGACTTCATTTAGTTCTATTGCAAAGTATTCGCTAGGACATCCTCCGATAAATTGGTTTGCTTCTTCAATCAATTCATAAACAGTAAAACCAATAAAAGGACCAGAATTTATAAGCAGATCTCCAAGGTTAATATCTGAACCCGAAAAATCGGCATCATTTTCATCAAATCCGATACTTAAAGTTAAAGCAACTAATTGGCCTGCAAGAACATTTGAATAGTTTGACGGATCAATTAGATTTTCAGTAAATGCAGAAGCTGTACTTCCAGAAGGTAAAAAACTTTGTACCGCTGAAGCACTGGTTAATGTGAGCGTATAATCGCAACCGATGCTCAATCCATTTGGAAAGGCAGAATCAAAATACATATCCCGATAAACTCCCGGATTATTCCCAGCAGCATTGCTTCCCCATCCTCCCATTGTTTGAGTTCGAAAATTTCCACAATCGAGTTCTACATTAATTGAATATTTTTCTAAAATAATATTGCTTTGATCTTGAAAAGCAAGAGAAGCGAATGAAACGAATAATAAAGAAAACATCGTAAATCCACTAAGCAAATTCGAGTTTAAAAGTATACGTTTTTTCATAAGCTCATATTTATATACAGTTTATACGGAATGGAATTATAAATTGTTCAGAATGAATTTTATTTGAGATGAAATATTTCAAATTAAAAATCATAAAAAAAGCCCGCTTAATTAGGCGGGCTCTTAATAAATTAATAAGTAGCTCTATAATAAGGCATTAAATTCCTCTCTTATTTTAGGATCACTTGGGCGACTCGCATCTGCAGAAATAATTTTACCTTCTTTATCTATTAAAATAAATCTTGGAATCCCTTCGATAGCATAAGCCTGAACGAAATCCGATTTCCAATCTTTATCTGCAAAAAGCTGAATTCCTTCCATTTCTTTTTCTGACATCATTGCGATCCATTTGTCGTAATCTTTTACTTCATCGATCGAAATACTAACAAAGGCGATGTCTTTACCTGTATATTCAGTAGTAAGTTCTTTTAAGAAAGGAATTTCACGTTTACATGGTCCACACCAGGTAGCCCACACATCTACATAAACTAACTTTCCCTTTAAATCTTTTAATGAAATAACTTTCCCATCTTTATTTGGATAAGAAAACTCAGGGGATTCATTTCCGGCTGTAAGATTCTCATATTTCTCAAACTTTTCTGTGATCATTATTTTAAAATCATCATCGCTTGATGTTTCCATCATCAATGCATAAAAATGTTCTAATTCAGGATGTGCAGGTGAAAAGCTATAGCGAAAGCTGTTTAGAAGATCATTTTTAATCATTCCGCTTTCAATCATCTGTATCCTAGTGAAAGTTGAATCTAAACCATCTAAATCGCTAATATCAGTTACATAGTGATTTGTAACTATCGTTTTATAGCTTGAAAAATTAGCGTAATCCTCTTCATTATCATAGTTAAAAGCATCAAATTCTGAATAGAAACCATCGCTTACAACAAAGGCTTCGTCTTTAGTAAGATATAGATGATAGTCTTCATATGCTGATATATTCGCTAAATGATCATAATGGATTGCTTTTTTCTCCATTTCCACAAAATTATTATCGGGTATAGAAGATGATGTTAATAAATCAAGTTCTTGAGAATAGATCAATTTATTCAGATCATTAAACTCATTTTCATTCAATGCAAAAAATTGGTCGAATGCAGGTGCGCTAATTTCGGATTGAAGATATTTTTTAGCGAGATAATTATTTTTCTCTGCCCCTTTACCAGTGTAACTTAGTGTTTCATCAAATTCAACAGTATTTACATCGACATGAATTTGATCACCCATATTTAAAAACATGGCACTCGACTCTCTTCCTTCTGCAAAGGAATAATATCCGGTCTGCGGAATCCATAATGTATCAGAAAAGGCATTCTCATCATTAAGTAGTATTTCAATTTTATAATCATTCCCGCTGACTCGAACTTTATCACTTGTAGGATTTTCAACTGTTCCAGAGAAAAGTACATAGTTTATTTCTTCTTTTTTTGCGGTCTGACAAGAAATTATTGAGATAATTAAAAAGGTATACAATATGTTTTTCATAATAATAATTATAATATAAAATTATTTTTAAAAGTTTTCAAAGCCCCGAATATAGTAAAGTTTAATAGTATAGAATATAGATTATCAATAGATTATGATGAATGGTAATGCTATTTTTTTTCGTGTTTATTCTCATTTGAATTATTAAATCTTGATCACTTTTAAATATTATTTGTTTTTATCAGAAAAAATATATTACATTTGTTGCCACAATATTAGTAATAACAAAATATGAAGATTTCAAAAGCCATAAAACAAGAGAAATTCAAATCAAATCAGAATATGGCTATTATTAATATTCTATATACTAGTAATTGGCTAAAAGATTATTATAAATCGGTTTTTGACCCTTTTGAACTGAAGTCGCAGCATTACAATGTTTTACGAATATTAAAAGGTCGATATCCTAATGCTACTTCTCCCGGTGAAATAAAAGAAGTGATGTTAGATAAGGCTCCTGACCTCACACGCTTGATCGATAAGTTAGTGTTGATGAAATTAGTGGATCGAAACTTGTGTAGTGAAAACCGTCGTAAAGTTGACGTTTTAATAAACAAAAAAGGAATTGAGCTGTTAGACAAGATTGATGTTAAAATGAATGTCTTTGATGAAATGTATAAATTGAAATTAAACAATAAAGAAGCAGAACAATTGAGTAATCTACTTGACAAACTGAGATCATAAAATTTTTTGAGATCATATTTGTTAAAACAATTATAGTTAAAACATAAGACAAAAAAACAAACAAAACAAACAAAACAAAATGAAAAAAGTAACGACAATTTTAGTGATTGCATTATTCGCATTAAGCAATTTAAATGCAATTGAGCCAGTAAGTAACGGTAACCTTACCGTAAATGCAGAAAAAAGTAACATTAACTGGAAAGGTGAAAAAGTAACCGGAGAACACACAGGTACGATCAAGATCAAGAGTGGTTCTTTAATGTTAAAAGAAGGTAAATTACAAGGTGGTGAATTCATTATCGATATGGCCAGTATTGAAAATACCGACTTAGATGGCGAGTACAAAGGAAAATTAGAAGGTCACTTAAAATCGGATGATTTCTTCGGTACAGCGAAATTTCCGGAAGCAACTCTTAAAATAACAGGAGCTAAAGAAACAAGTAAAGCTGGTGTTTACACCGTAATGGCAGATCTTACAATTAAAGGGATCACAAACCCGATCACTTTTAATGCGACCTTATTAGATGATAAAGGAACAGTGGTTGCAAACGCAAATGTAGTTGTTGATCGTTCTAAATTTGATGTTAGATATGGTTCAGGAAGCTTTTTTGACAACTTAGGTGATAAAACTATTTATGATGAATTTACATTAACTGTAAATCTTGTAACAAAGTAATAGCACCTTACAAACAAGGAGTCAATAGTTAAGGGTGCTATTAATTTAGCACCCTTTTTTTCTGATTGTTAAAAGATCAAAAAAGAATTATTAGCATTTTAAAATTGATTAATTTTCGAGTCATGTTAACAAGGAAAGCACAAGGTGGATTTATCTTTAAAAAGTATGAGGCTCCTTTTCAAAGTCCTTTTGATAAGCTGTTCGATATCTTTAAGGAACTGATCACTTATACTTCTGGAGATGTTGATGAAGCCCTCGACTGGCTTAAGGAACTGGATAAAACCTATTCACTTACTGACGAAAATTATACTTTGGATGACTTTGTAGAAGATTTAAAAAAGAAAGGGTTTTTAAGAGAACAGCTTGATGTTAATGGAGAAGGCGGATTAAAAATTACTCAAAAAACAGAACGTGCTATTCGCCAACAAGCACTCGATCATATTTTTGGAAAATTAAAACGCTTTGGATCAGGAGATCACAAAACGAATTCAGTTGGAAAAGGCGACGAGCATACCGGTGAATTCAGAGAATATCATTATGGTGATTCTTTAGAGCAGATCTCGATGACAGAGAGTTTGAAAAATGCTCAAATAAATCATGGTCTTGATGCCTTTAATTTAGATGAAAATGATCTTGTTGTAGAAGAAACTTCTTTTAAAGCGCAGATGAGTACCGTTTTGATGATCGATATTAGCCATTCGATGATCCTTTACGGCGAAGACCGGATCACTCCGGCAAAAAAAGTGGCTATGGCAATGGCCGAATTGATCAGCACTCGATATCCAAAAGATTCATTAGATATTATTGTTTTTGGAGATGATGCATGGAAGATCTCTATCCGAGACCTACCCTATTTACAAGTGGGGCCTTATCACACCAATACTGTAGCAGGTTTACATCTCGCTATGGATATTTTAAGAAGAAGACGAAATAGCAATAAGCAGATATTTATGATCACTGATGGAAAACCATCTTGTATGATCGATAAAGACGGCTCGTTTTATAAAAACAGTTTTGGACTCGATCCAAATATCGTTGAGAAATGTTATAACACGGCCAGACAAGCAAGAAAGCTCCATATACCAATTACCACCTTTATGATTGCTCAGGATGAATATTTAATTCAATTTATTGAAGAATTTACCGAAGCAAACCAGGGAAAAGCATTTTATACCGGCATTCAAAATTTAGGTGCCATGATCTTTGAAGATTATGAGCAAAATAGAAAAAAGCGTTTAAGAGGATGAAAAAGGAAGAAAACACAATAACAAATTTAGGAGAGCTTAAAAAATCATCCTATAAATCAAGATCCATAAAAAATGAGTTACGCGAAAACTTAATAAAAAAGATCGAAGCAGGCGAAGATTCTTTCGAAGGCATCTGGGGATATGAAACCACCGTAATTCCTGAACTTGAACGTGCGATCTTATCGCGTCATAGCATCAATTTATTAGGTCTGCGCGGCCAAGCGAAGACAAGAATCGCTCGATTGATGATCAATCTACTCGATGAGTGGATGCCTTTTGTTAGTGGTTCTGAAATTCATGATGATCCCTTCCACCCTATTTCCAGATATGCTATTGAATTGATTAAGGAAAAAGCTGATGAAACTCCTATTTCATGGGTGCACAGAAATGAAAGGTATTTTGAAAAATTAGCGACTCCGGATGTTACGGTCGCCGATCTTATTGGAGACGTAGATCCCATTAAGGCAGCTAACTTGAAATTATCATATGCGGATGATCGTGTAATACACTATGGAATGATCCCACGAGCGAACCGTAGTATTTTTGTTATCAATGAGCTTCCTGATCTTCAAGCAAGGATTCAAGTAGCGCTTTTCAATATTTTACAGGAAGGAGATATTCAGATCAGAGGTTTTAAACTAAGAATGCCATTGGATATGCAATTTGTTTTCACCGCTAATCCTGAAGATTATACCAATAGAGGTAGCATCGTAACCCCTCTTAAAGATCGTATCGGATCTCAAATATTGACCCATTACCCCTATGATATTTCCATTGCCCAAAGAATAACTGAACAAGAAGCACAAATCACATCGGCACAAAAAGAACGAATTCATGTTCCTGATCTCGCGAAAAAAATTCTTGAACAAATCAGTTTTGAAGCTCGTGAATCAGAATTTATTGACCATAAAAGTGGTGTTAGCGCACGGATGAGTATTAGCGGATTCGAGAATTTAATGAGTGCAGCCGAACTTAGAATGTTGCGAAAAGGAAGCAAAAAAACAAGTCTTCGTTTAAGCGACTTTCTTGGAGTGATCCCCGCTATTACAGGAAAAGTTGAATTGGTTTATGAAGGCGAACAAGAAGGTGCTCACGCGGTAGCTGAAAAGTGGATCGGTGATTCGATCAAAACGCTTTTTGAGAACTATTTTCCGAAGATCGAAAAATTGGAAAGACCAAATGTGAATAGTCCGTATAAAAAAATCACTGATTGGTTTTTTGAAGAAAGTGGATTTGAGATCTCAGATGATCTTTCTGAAGAAGAATATTCAAAACTTTTAAAATCGATTGCCCCTCTTAATGAATTACTAGATTATTATCAAAAAGATCTGCCAAAGCAAGATCGTAATTTTATGCTCGAATTTGTATTATGGGGACTGGTTGAATATAAAAAACTAAGCAAAGACCGATATGATACAGGTGTTCAATTTAAAGATGTGATCGGTGGTTATATTAGCGGATTTGGTAATGAGAACGCTTAAATAATTACTTTTCTTCTTTTTGATCTTTTCTGCAAAGGGTGAGGTAAATACTTTTATCGTACAGATTTAAAACCTGTATAAATTAGTGACAATTTTCCTTGTCGAACTCCATTTTGGGGCTTATATTTAGTAAATTCTACCCTATTAAAGCCCTTTTCTAAAATGAAAATCAAAAAAGTCCTTATTGCAAACCGCGGTGAGATTGCAATACGAATATTTCGTGCCTGCACCGAGCTGAATATCAGCACTGTCGGTATTTATACTTTTGAAGATCGCTATTCTCTGCATCGATATAAATGTGACGAATCATATCAGATCGGAGAAGATAATGAACCTTTGAAACCCTATCTCAACATGCTAGAGATCATTAATCTGGCGAAATCAAAAAATGTAGATGCGATTCATCCAGGCTATGGTTTTTTATCTGAAAATGCGGATTTCGCAAGGCTTTGTGCTAAAAACGATATCATCTTTATTGGTCCTCGTCCTGATGTAATGGACTCCCTTGGAGATAAGATACAGGCGAAAAAAATTGCAATAGAATGTGAGGTACCAATTATTAGGAGTAATAAAAAGCTTCTAATTGATCTGAAAACTGCCATCTCTGAAGCAAAAACTATTTCATATCCTGTAATGCTAAAAGCTGCTTTTGGCGGTGGTGGAAGAGGAATGCGAGTGATCTATAATGAGGAAGATCTAAAAGTGCATTTTGAAAATGCTAAAAGTGAAGCGCTCAATGCATTTGGAGATGACACCATGTTTCTTGAAAAATATGTAGCTAATCCAAAACATATAGAAATTCAAATTGTTGCTGATAATCATGGTACAATAAGACATTTATATGAGCGTGATTGCTCCGTACAACGACGTTATCAAAAAGTAGTTGAAATTGCTCCTTCCTATAATCTGGACCAGGAGATCAAAGATAAATTATATGAATATGCCCTCCGAATTGCTGAAAAAGTTAATTATAATAACGTAGGAACAGTCGAATTTTTAGTTGATGACGACGGGAGTATTTATTTTATCGAGGTAAATCCACGAATACAAGTAGAACATACTGTAACCGAAATGGTAACAGGAATCGACCTTGTTAAAACACAAATATTTGTAGCAGGAGGGTATAAACTCTCTGATAAGCAAATTAAAATATTCGAGCAAAAGGATATCCACACCACCGGTTTTGCATTACAATGTCGGGTAACTACAGAAGATCCTAAAAATGATTTTCAACCTGATTATGGAACCATCACCACTTATAGAAGTGCAGCCGGAATGGGTATTCGTCTCGATGTAGGAAGTGTGTATCAAGGTTCTGCCGTTTCTCCTTTCTTTGATTCGATGTTGGTAAAAATATCCGCTCAGGGAAGAACTCTTGAAGGAGCGACCCGAAAAATGACTAGGGCTTTAAAAGAATTCAGAATAAGAGGGGTAAAAACCAGTATTCGTTTTTTACAAAACATTGTTGCGCATCCCACTTTTTACGAAGGAAGAGCGACTGTAAATTTTATTAAAAACACCCCTGCCCTATTTAATATTAAAGAATCGCTCGACAGGGCTACAAAGATCACCAGTTATTTAGGTGATGTTATTGTGAACGGAAATCCGGATGTTAAATTTATTGACCATTCAAAAGTATTTCATCAGCCTAAAATTCCGATTTATAGTCATTTCTCTGAATTTCCGAAAGGAAGCAGAGATCGTTTAAATGAACTTGGTGCTGTAGCTTTTACGCAGGAAATTCTAAGGGATAAAAAAATTCATTACACTGATACTACGTTCAGGGATGCGCATCAGTCCTTATTAGCAACACGGATGAGGAGTGTCGATATGTTAAAGATTGCAGAATCTTATGCGAAAAATCATCCTCAGATATTCAGCATGGAAATGTGGGGAGGAGCTACTTTCGATGTTTGTCTGCGTTTTCTCCACGAAAATCCATGGAAACGGCTACGCGATCTTAGAGCGGCAATGCCAAATGTACTTTTTCAAATGTTACTGAGAGGTTCCAACGCCGTGGGTTATACAGCCTACCCTGATAATTTAATTGAGAAATTCATTGTGAAATCTTGGGAAAATGGAATGGATATCTTTAGAATCTTCGATTCCTTAAACTGGATAAAAGCAATGGCTCCAAGTATTGAGTATGTTCGAAAGCAAACGGATGCCATTGCCGAGGGTGCTTTATCTTATACCGGAGATATCTTAGACGCTTCAAAAAGCAAATACAATATAAAATATTATACTCAGCTTGCTAAGGATCTTGAAAATGCCGGAGCCCATATCATTGCAATAAAAGACATGGCAGGTTTATTGAAACCCTATGCTGCAAGTGAGTTAATTCTCGCTTTGAAGGACACTGTAAAACTACCTATTCATCTTCATACCCACGATACTTCGTCTATCCAGAGTGCAACTTATTTAAAAGCGATCGAAGCAGGAGTGGATATTATTGATGTTGCCTTAGGCGGTTTATCAGGCTTGACCTCTCAACCTAATTTTAACTCAATGGTCGAGATGATGCGATTTCATGAAAGAGAAAATCCAATGAATATTGATTCACTTAATGAATATTCAAGCTATTTTGAAAATGTAAGAGAATATTATTATCCCTTCGAAAGTGGATTAAAAGCCGGAACAGCGGAGGTGTATAAACACGAGATCCCGGGCGGACAATATTCAAATCTTCGTCCACAAGTAAACGCACTTGGATTAGGCGAGCGCTTTGAAGAAGTTAAAAAAATGTATACTGAGGTGAATAAACTCTTTGGTGATATCATTAAAGTTACACCTAGTTCGAAAGTGGTTGGTGATATGGCAATTTTTATGGTAACGAATAATTTAAATCCAGAAGATCTTCTTGAACGAGGTGAAGAATTATCCTTTCCGGAATCCATAATCAGTTTCTTTAGAGGAGATATAGGTCAACCCTATCAAGGATTTCCAAAAGCTCTTCAAAAAATAATATTGAAAGATAAAAAAGCCTATACTGATCGACCTAATAAGCATTTAAAAGCCATTGATTTTGAAGTTGAATTTGAAGCGTTTTTAGCTAAATATCAAAAGGGATTTTCACGTGATCTGGAAATGGAAGACTTTTTATCCTATAAACTTTATCCGAAGGTTTTTGAAGATGCATATAGTACATTTAAAAAGTATGATAATGTTTCGGTTATACCTACCATAAATTTCTTTTATGGCATGAAGATCCATGAAGAAACGATGATAGAAATAGCTCCCGGCAAAACGATCATTGTAAAACTACTTTCTATCGGAAACGCTACAAAGGATGGAAACCGAACGGTTTTTTTCAAAGTAAACGGACAAACCCGGTTTATTGAGGTTCAAGATCATTCTCTTAATATTATTTCTCAAGAGAATGAAAAAATAGATGAAAATATTCCTGGTCAAATTGGAGCTCCATTGCAAGGAATGTTATCTAAAATTTTAGTGAAAAAAGGAGAAGAAATTAAAAAGAACCATCCGTTATTTATTATTGAGGCTATGAAAATGGAAACAACTGTTTCTTCAACACACGAGGGTAAAATCAAATCTATTAACCTAAAAGCGGGAACAATGGTGAAGCAGGATGACCTAGTACTTACAGCTGAATATTTATAAAATATAAGGGGCAGATAACTCTTGACTTTATTACATTTGATTTACTTGGGAAATCAATCATCATTGTTTTGAACGTTGAGCATAGCTTGTTGTGTCATAGTGGGAACGAAAAAACTAAAGGCATTACTATAGATAAAACCCTCTATTAGGATTAAGTGTTATAATTTAAAAAAGGGAAGATTATTAAAACCTTCCCCCTTAAAATTATGGTTATAAATACTTAGTTTTTAATGATTTTCAGTGTTTTTTCACTTGAACTTTCATTAGTAAGCTTTATTATATAAAATCCTTTTTCAAGGTTTTCTCCTATTCTTACTATTCCTTCGGAAGCATTTAAATTATATACTTCCACTTTTTGTCCGATAGAATTATATACTTCCAAGTTCGAATTTATATCTTCTTCATTCACTTTGTAATTAATATAAAAGAAATCACTACTCGGATTTGGATAAGCGATTAGATTAATAGGGTTTGAAGGAAATTCATTGACTCCTGTTATTCCGGCGTCCCAAACTTTAAAGTAATCTACTCCAGCTTCCGAAGCAGAAGTGAAATTCGTGTTTGAATTCGCTTTAAATCGAACATTCATAGTAGATGTAGGTTCAATAATGGAAGCGATATCAATCTCAGAAAACATCCATAGAATCTCTTCAAATACATCATAGCTAAATGAAGTGATCGTTTCCGTACTTATTCCATTTGATATTTTAATTTGGAATTCATTTGTCCCCGGAAGTTGCGTATTCAAATTCAAATTAAAGAACCAGGTATAGAAGCTCAAATATGGACTTTCATATCCTGTAAGGTCAAAGCTAGGTGATATCAATTCAGCATTTCCTCCAACAAGCACCCCTCCATTTACATCGCTAATATTTCCGGTCACATAACAATAATTACCGGCATCTTCTGGAACATCTAAATTGGGTGTAATGTAAATCGGAACACCTGGAGGTTGAATTCCAATAGGAACTCCCCTTTCCCAATCACCGGTAAAGCCGGTATTATTTGAGGTCCATCCAAGATCAAGTGCAAAAATATCTTCATAACCTTCGATCAATTCTATTGCTATGCTATTATTACTCTCCGCTAAACTCTCATTTTCACTTACAAAGGTATTGTATCCCCATTTTCCTGAAAACACTTCATAGTCTCCTTCATAAAATTCATCTATCATAAAACTTCCATCCATATTGCTTTCCATCTCAAATTCAAATGTACCGTTTCGAATTAGCACTTTTGCATTTGGAATCGGGTCTCCGCTTAAGGCATCAACTACTGAACCTGAAAATCCAAAACTTGCTAATGGAATAAGCTCAACATTTAAATAGCTTGTTGAATCATTTTGTAAGGCAATGCTCAATGTTTCAGATTGAAATCCCGGTTTAGAAACGGTTACATCATAAGTACCTGAAGTTGCAAAACCGGTAGCATAATCCCCGAATAGGTCAGAATGATCCAATACATTTGTGGTGACAATTTCGATGGAAGCATCTGCAATCGGGTTCCCATTATCTGCTCGGGTAATATTCCCTTCTAACCAACAAGCTCTGACATAATTAGGCTCCAGAACATACATTCCATTTCCAATATCAGAGACTAAAACCAATCCTGAAGGTAAGAAAGGATATGCTCCCCATGCACCGCTAAAACCGGTGCTTTCAGGAATGAAGGTGTCGAAATTCCCGACTTCTACTAAATTTGAAGGATTAGAACCATCTACTAGAATACACCCATCCGTATAGTAAGAAATGATCAACCAATCGTCCCAAACATGCACATTGTGGGGAATCACTCCATCTCCTAAAGTTTCATAGGGAACAAATTGATCTAATTCTTGAATATCACTTGGGTTTGTAACGTCATAAGCACCTACAGTAGCATTTGCTAATTCATCTGTTGTAAATAAAATCGTTCCATCATCAGATAGCCATGAATTATGGGTAAAATTAAATTCAGTCGACTGACTTCCCAGAAATAAGGTGTTTTCTTTATCTTCTACATCATAAATCGAAAAATGACCGGCATAGATCTCAGAAGAATACATTTTATTATCTCTTACATAAACATCATGCGCATAAATTGCAGGTCCATGTCCGGCATATTCAGGTGATCCAGGTGTTGTGGCAACATCTACATAAACGATCCCTCCACTATTTAAATTTGATCCTGCAAGGTAGGCATAACCAAATTCATCAATGTATATGTTGTGAATACTACTTAGCGTTCCTAATCCGGTAATTGTCGGCGTCCAATCACTTGATGAAGCACTTAATGGAAGATCGCTCAGATCAATAACCATAACTCCATTGGATGTCTCATTGGTAACGTAAGCATATTCTCCCCATGTTTTAATATCTCGCCAAATGGAATTAACTCCATCCATAAAAAATAATTCTACCGGATTTGTAGGATCACTCAGATCCACAATTGAAACACCATTATAAACGCCAACAAGTGCATATTCTGCACTGTCAGAGGCTACATAACCCCATATATCGCTAAGATCTTCATCGTAGGATATACTTCCTTGGAAAGTCATGTTCAACTGAGAAAATGTTGAGATACTTAATAATAATGAAAGAAAAATAGTCGTAGTAATAATTCTCATAGTAATAGGTTTTATGTTTATTTCATGCTAAAAATATTCAATTCAATTACTTTAGTATAATTGATATGGATGAACGGTCTATATTCAATTTTGAATTGATCAAATATGATCATAAACTGTTATTTAAAGAGCTATCAAAAAACGATTATGAAAAGAGAGGAAGCAGTTGAACTATTGAAATCAATGACAAAGGGCGAAAGTTTATTAAGACATGCAAGAAGTGTAGAATTAGTGATGGAAGCATATGCGATCCATTTTGATGAAGACCCTGAGGAATGGGCAAATTGTGGTTTATTACATGATGCGGATTATGAAGCCTTCCCTGAGGAACATCCACATCGAATAGTAAAGATCTTGAATGATCTTGGAGAAAAAAAGATCGCTTATGCAATATCTGCTCATTACACTAAATGGAATGTTCCTTACTTAAATACTATTGATAAGGCTTTATTAGCATGTGATGAATTAACAGGATTTATCATCGCTTGTTGTCAGATTAGACCTGAAGGAATAGTGAATTTAAGTCCAAAGAGTGTGAAAAAGAAGCTCTCTAATCCCAAATTTGCTGCAAAGGTGGATAGGGATGAAATCAGACAGGGAATATCCCTTTTAGGACTTACTGAAAATGAACATATTCAGTTTATAATTAATGTTTTAGAAAGAAATAAAGAGGAGCTATCTATCTAAATCTGATTAGTGAGAATCAAATTGATATGCCGAAAAA
Organism: Flavobacteriales bacterium; assembly: GCA_024641785.1. GTDB lineage: Bacteria > Bacteroidota > Bacteroidia > Flavobacteriales_D > JAHECK01 > JAHECK01. The sequence continues at coordinate 21,015 of JAHECK010000005.1, forward strand.
CCAATATAAATCATATTATAGAAGCTTTATTAAATATACATTAAAACAATATATTTAATATATAAGCAACTATATCAAGCTATTACACTTTTAAGAATAGCAAATCCAATTTTTTTAATCCAATTGATATTAATCATAGTTTCAGCTACTCTATATTGTAAATTTGAAGTGTAAATTCCTTTTGTAAATAGGAGAAAACATAAATAAAATACACCATGCATTCTAAAAGCATGGTTCATGACTAAGTGATACACATTTAACTATAAAAGGCAGCTTGACTCGCTGCCTTTTTATTTTCAATATCTCTCTCCTATTCACCAATTTAGTTCATATTTCCTGTTTTATAACAAATTAGATTCAAATTGCATTTCCATAAATCAACTATTTTGAAGAATATTGCAAAAAATAAATCTTGTGAAAAACATTTTCCCTTTTCTTCTATTTATATTATTCTTTTTTGGAAGCGAATTAGCTGCTCAAAATGAAAATAACGTTTGGTATTTTGGTGATGGTGCCGGACTTGATTTTAATGCAGGTGTTAATCCAACTGTTCTTGAAGATGGTAGTTCTGAGTTTGACTCCTTTGAAGGATGTTCTTCTGTAAGTAATCTTGATGGAGAATTATTATTTTATTGTGATGGACTTAGAGTTTTTAGATCGGATCATCAAGTAATGACCAACGGATATGGTTTAAATGGAAATAGTAGTACCATCCAATCAACAATCATAGTACCTTCGCCGGCTAACGATGGATTATATTATCTTTTTACATTAGATACTGACTACCTTTTAGGTTCAGCTACTTATACCGGTTTAAGTTATTCCATCATCGATATGAATCAATGGTTTGGTTTTGGTGCAGTTACTGATGTAAAAAACATTCAAATCTCTGATTTACCATTGAATGAAGGTTTAACAGCAGTAATGCATGCAAATGGACAAGATGTATGGATTCTTACACAACAAATGGAAACAGATATTTTTGAAGCTTATTTATTAACTTCTGATAGTCTTAGCACCACCCCTGTTCTTTCTGACGCGAGTGTGATAGACCCATTAGGATTTCAAAGTTGTTTAAAGGTTTCTCCAAATGGATATAAAGTCGCTTCTGTTTATTCAGGCGCTTATAAAGGTGAAGTGTTAGATTTTGACCCTTATACTGGAATACTAAGTAATTCAATCGACTTAGAAATGGACCAGGATAATGTTCAAAACTGGTCACCTTATGGATGTGAATTTTCTCCGAGCGGAGATCGCTTATATGTTTCTCATCTTGATTATGGTCCGGTTGTTCAATATGATTTAACAGCAGATGATATTCCTGCTTCGAGAGCCGATGTAGGAATAAATAATGGCGTAAGTGGAAACGCACCATATTCAACTCTTCAACTGGCTCCAAATGGTAAAATATATGTTGCTTGTTTTTATGATGATTTTATTTCAGTGATCAATTCACCTGATGAACTTGCTGCAGATTGTAATTTCGAGGATACAGTGATTACCTTTGCAAACAAAACTTGCACTTTTGGACTACCCCAATTTGTTCAGGCAAGTCATATTTTAGAAGGATTTACTTACAATGAAGCTTGCAGAGGCGATACGATATTCTTTACTCCCGAAAGTGTTTATGATTCTTTATACTGGGATTTTGGAGATATAAACTCCGGTGATGATAATTTCTCTACTGATACAAATACATTTCATATTTATGAAGAAGCCGGCATCTATACTGTTACTTTAGAATCTTATTTAGGAGAAAATACCTTAGTCTTTACTGAAGATATTAATGTTCCTGGGCCGACTTTGGAACTTGGACTTGGTGATTCAACCTGTCTAGATTATGTTGAGATCGATGCTACCATTGATGGAGCCGTTTCTTACCTATGGTATGATGATAGTACAGGTCCTAAAAAATGGGTTCAACCCCCGGGAGTATATTGGGTAACTGTTGATGAAGGTCTGTGTACAAGTACCGATACTGTTGAATATTGGTCGGGAGACTGTGCCTATATGTTATTTCCAAACATCATCACTCCAAACGGGGATGAGCGTAATGATACTTTTTTACCTATACAACACTGGTTTGTAGTAAACTTTGAAATCCAGATCTATGATCGCTGGGGAAAACAGGTTTATGCTTCAGATCAATTTTTAGAAGGTTGGGATGGGAAAGATCAGAATGGAAAAGATGTTGCTGATGGTGTTTATTTCTATATGATCAAGTATAGTGGGAAATTTGCACAAGTGAAAGAAATTAACTCAACTCTTCAAGTAACCAGAGTTAGAACCAGGTAGTCAAACAGTTAGTTTTTTTAGGACGAGATATACTAAATGCTTGAATTTATGAATGTATAATTGCATAAATGAAATCGGGAAAGCATTTGATTTAAAGGTATTTTCACTTCTATCTACCTTCATTCCGCATCAGTCTATATTTTTTTACTTTAAGCGCCGTGCTTCGAGCTTCCCGCTTATTAACTTTCAATTAAGAATCTCTCTTGCCGGGACAGTTCTATATCGTTTCATTAGGTCTTGTGCCGGCGTTCCTTCAACTTGGTCATCAATCGAACTGAGGATATCATTTATATTTTTATCATTTAAACGACAACAAGTCTGATAGATCTTCATGATCTCACCTAAGGATCTTCCATCATTACTTTCTAATATTTCATTTAATTGAAAAAAGAAGTATGCTCCACCCCAATACATTTGTGGATAATGATGTGATTTCCTTAATTCCATCGCTACTATTGCGAATGGCTCTTCTTCTTGATAATAAGGTCGAGCTGAATTCAATTTTTGCTCATATTTATTATTGATATCTTCTTGAGTGCATTGTTTCATCTCCAATAGGATTTCATTTTGCATATAGGTTGCAAATCCTTCGGCAAACCATGAATTTGATTTACCAACAAATGGTATTGCAAGATGACTGATCTCATGAGGAGCGGTCCAGTCTTTTATAAAATCCTCCAAAGTAAATCGTGTATCAACATGGAAATGGACTTCTTGTATACTTGATCTATCTGTATTTGCCCATGGAACAGGCTCAGACGAATTACTAGATCTATGAAGATATAAATGAAGATCAAAAGGATATTTACCTAGTGTTCTTTCCGTTCCTTTAACAGTTTCAATCAACCATTTTTCTAATTTTTCTTTTTCACCAGGAGTAAATTCATCTTCATAATGAAAAAGAATTTCAGGCGATGAAATCACTAATTCTGCAACTTCTTGCGCCGATTTTTCATTTATATTAGAATAAGTTATGGCTACGCTAATTACGGCAACGGATAATAATACAGGGAGCAAATATTTCATTAATAATTCCTAAATAATTGTTTGCATAAAAGTAAACTGTTTTAAAAGGATTAATAGAATTCCCCATAAAAACTGCATAATTGAATAATCATTGGTCTTGATTCTATGAATATCTAAATGAAAAAAGGCCTGTTCATCACAAGCCTTTTTACGGGAAGTAAGTTTAAGCTTTTCAGCTTTAATTACTTCATTATAACGCAGATATACCTTAACAGTTGCCAATATAATATAACGGTGATCCTAATTTACAGAAAGGACACCATAAATAAAGGTGTTTCTAAAATCGTAACCATTTAGGATTCGACTTCGTTAAATACTCCATATAACACAAACAAAGAATTAATTATTCACTAATCTGGCGGGAATCACGCAAATTTATTATGGAAATGATTGTAATAGTTGCCACAGGAATATTCGTATTGATCGTTTTAACAAGCTTATTTCTTAAAAGAAAAAGTATTAAAGCGTTTTTTGATTCTATTGAAAGACGAAAAGAATGGGCTAGAAAAAGACATCTTTTTCTTAATAATATGAATGAAGGTGTCAATCCTTTTACAGGTTACCAACTCATTTCCTATTCTATTAATGGAAAAAGAAATGAAAAAGCGATTATGTCTTTTAATATCCCATTAGAAGATTTGAATTGCAGAAATAAGTGGAGAACTTATCTAAATAATGACTTAAATAAATTTATTGAAACGTTGCGATCGCATGAGTTTAAAATGCTCGAAATAAGTGATTGCAATGGAAGTAAAAGAATTGTGAGATTGTAATACCTAAATGATTACTTGCTAATCAATTAAAAAAAGCAGCTCTAATGGAGCTGCTTTTTTTATTTACTAATCTTTCGATGAAAGTTGTTCTACAAAATCAATTATAGTTTCTTCCAATGGTCGGTAATGTAGCTTTAGTTCATTCCTGCTTTTTGAATTATCAAATTTCAAATGCCATCCTACATTATTTTTTACCCAAGAAAAAGTAAAACCAATAAAAGGCACTGATAGATACATAAGAAATTTAGGAAGTTCTTTTTTAGCCACCGGAAATGTGTTCCCAAATTTATTCCCTATCATTTTTGCAATTTGAAGCATGCTTAATGAATCTGCAGAAATTATATGACGCCCACTAGCCTTTTCTAGGAAAGCTGCCTTATAATGTGCTTCTGCAAGATCTCTGACATCTATCACTCCAAATTCTAAAGCGGGAACTCCCATTTTAGTAGAGCCATCGATCATTTGTCTCATAAAATTGAAGCTTTCGCTTGTTTGATTGAGACTAATACCGGGTCCCATAACAAATGAGGGATTAATAACTACCATATCCCATCTACTTTGCTCCTTCTCTAACTCCCAAGCTCTTTTTTCTGCAAGTGTTTTAGAATAACTATAAGGTGAATTCTTTAGGGAACTAGTTGTATTCCAATTAGCCTCAGTAAATACTCCATTTGGAATAAGTTGAGCATCACTCACATCTCCATAAATAGCAGCAACACTACTTGTTAAAACAACACGCTTCACGCTTGGCGTTTCATTTACAGTATTTAATATGTTTTCAGTTCCCTTTAATGCCGGATCAATAAGTTCTTTCTGTGCATCTTTAATATTAAGATTGAAAGGGGAAGCAGTATGAAATACTAATTCACAGCCTTCCATTGCTTCTTTATAAGAATTTGCCTCGAGCAGATCTGATTTAAAATATTTAATACTTCCAGGACTATTTGATGCAATTGAATTGAGTCCGTTTAATTTATCAGTATTATTTGGATCCCGAACTCCGGCATGAACGGTAAATCCTTCTTCCAGTAGTTTTTTAACTATCCAACCCGCTACATAGCCAGTAGCTCCGGAAATAAAAACAGGTTTTGATCGATCTATGGTTTTCATTTTATTAATCGTTTTGGCCTATAAAGTTAGCTATAAAACGCTTTAATAATTTAAAAGGTCCATCTTAAGCCCACTTGTATATTGATCCCGATATCATCTGCAAAGTAACGCCATCTATTTAAGTAATCCCGATAGCTTGTATTCAAAATGTTATCAATTCTTAAGTTAAATCCAAGATTCGATTTGTTATAGAAACGAGTGATATCTCCACTAAATCCTAATAGAAAGTAGGAATCAGGAGGGCTCATGTAATCCTGTTCCGGGTTCACTCTGATCTGTTTAAAGGTATATTCAGACTTTATTCCAATTTGCGCATTTCCCCATTTATTATTCTCTCTAAAATGATAATTGAAATTCAATTTTAACCGATCCGGAGGCATATTGATCAAATAATCATTTTCGATTAGATCCTGACCTCTTACAATCGCATATTTAAATTCAATATCAAATTTATCTGAAATGAGATAATCGATTGAGAAATCATTTCCGTAAATCAGCGCATTTGTCTGATTATAAACATATACAGGATAGGCTCCTCTAATAGTAAGTCGATATTCATTGTTTGATTCTAATAATATATAATTATCTACTTTTTGAATATAAGCAACGAATTGAAAATGAAGGTTTTTAATTCTATCTCCATCGATAGAAAACAAAGCTTTAACTGAAGTTTCAGATTCCAAATCTGGGTTTCCTTCTTCAATTGCTGCAACACCCTGGTGCAGACCATTACTATATAACTCATTAATATCCGGGGATCTTTGAGCCATATTCGCATTAAACTTCGCAGTCCAACCAGGACTCCAAACATATTTTAAACTTCCAGAGAATGCGAAATTTGAATAGTCATTATTATAGCGAACAATTTCCCGGGGAACCGTTCTAGAAATTGTTGCTACATTAAATATTCGATAATTATATCTTATTCCAATATCAAAGCCCCAACGATCCTTATCTTTTTCTAAAATGGAGTAAAGCGAATTGCTCCAGGAATAATAATCGGGGATTAAAGGAAAAACGCCTGTTTCGGGATCATTGGTATTGTCAAGTGAATTATATTGATAACCGTTAGTTAAAGTAAATCCAGTATGAAAATGATGAACATAGGAAGCATCGATAGAATTTGTGATCAGATTTAAACTTAATGCCGGAATATCGGATCGATCTCCTCTTCTAACATCATATTCTAATCTATTATCAACTTGCCAGGCATATTTAAAACTGAAAAAAGAATAAGGCTTTGTAAAATATTTAGCTTCATACTTGGCTAAATAATGCTGAACATTTTGGCGAGGAGGATTGATCTGATAGGAAAATTGATCTTCAGTGAAAAATGGCTCTTCCCTTCCAATCGCTTCATCCAAATCACTGATATTTCCAATATGAGAACCTCTAAGAATCCCAATATTAGTATTGAAAACGCTAAAATATAATTCATTAAACCATTTTTTCTTTATGGTCTTATTTAACTGACCTGAAAAATTCAATTCTGTTTTTCCAGTATTTGTAAGGTAATAATCAGGAGCGTAATTATCTCCTATTTTCTTTAAACTTGAAGTTAATCTCCATGCGGCCCATTTACTTGTTTTTTCTAAGGAAGCATTAAGTGTAAGACCTAAACCATTACTCTGAAAAATACTGTTTATTTCACCATGTAAATTAGAATCTGTAGCAATATCAGCTGATTTAATGATAATTATATTCCCTAATGAATTTCCATCATATGCCAATACTCCGGCTCCTTTGATCACACTGATTTTTTGAGCACCGAAAGCATCTATTTCAGGTCCATGATCATTCCCCCATTGTTGACCAGATTGAGTAATACCTCTATTTACCGTAGTCACTCTATTTCCATACATTCCATGAATAATTGGCTTTGAAGCTCCTGTTCCCGTTTTCAATACATCCACTCCTTCGATACTCTCCAGCATATCTCCTAAGTTTTTATTACTCTGGATCGAAACGCTTTTTTGTTCGATACTTCCACCAATATAGCGCTGATCATGAGCATGATAATCTTCAACCACATCCACTCCTTTAAGCCATTCAGCTTTAGGATCAAGCTTTATAGTGACATTAGTATCCGCATTAATAATAAATTCTAATGTATCTGAATTATAGGCAATGTGTGATAAAATAATGGTTTGTTTTCCACGGCAACGATCATGGAAATGGAAAGTTCCATCCGGTTCGGTCATAATGCCTTGTCCCGAACCTATTATTAATATTGCAGCGAAAGGAATCGGTTCAAAGCTTTGTGAATCAACTAATTTACCTTCCAATAAGAAATTACATTTTTGCCCAAATGACAAAAAAGAAAGTCCAATAAAAAAAATCGAAAAATATAATTTATGTTTTTTCACCTATTGGATACTTATTTGAAAACTCACTTGAATATCCGTTTCTCCACCGGCATTTTCGATATCACCATCGGAAACTCCCGGAGCTGATTTATCAGGCTCGTGACGAAGAATTATTGTTAACTGTCCTGAAGAAACTGACGCACTGGAAAAAACAGTATGCAAGCCAACAGGATAGCCATTTGAATCAAAATCACTATAGGTAACTATTGCGTCCAGATTGTTTTCTAAAAGATAAAAAAACTGGTGCTCATCTGCCTCCTCTTCTATTTCAGCTCCAATATCCAACACAGGTGAAACGGTTTCATTAAACAATTGTAATAAACCAATATAGGATGCATTCGCTGTAAGAACTCCTGATGTGATAATTGGAGGATCTCCACCATCCCCATCAAGATCATGAAAGCTTAAAATAACTGTGTCATTATTCAATGTGTCAATAAGCGTATAAATCATTGTGCTTATTAATTCCTCTTCATTTGGAATAATGGGATCCGGTTTTTCTTTAGTGCAGGATATTGAAAAGAGAAATATGAAACTTGAAAACAGGCTAAGTATTGGAATAAAACTTGGAAGTCTAAATAAAGGAATTTTCAAAATAAACTGATATTTTACCCTACAAAGATATAGAATCAACAATTATAAGTTTTCGACTTGAAAGGTCTTTCAAGATTTTTTTTTCTACTATTAAAAATATCAATAAAATACTACATCAACTTAAGTTTTTTAAAAAGTGAAATAAGCTTGCTTTGCTGCTCAAGTAAGCAGTTTTTTTCTCTAGTTTTTATCCTAAAATAAAAATGGAGAAGTCGAAAAAAACGATTTATGATCTTCCAGTAGAATAGCGTGATAAACCCTAAAAACGGTAAACTTATAATAAAAAACAAGGTCCATATTAATTCGTTGCTGATAAATTCTCTGAATAAAATAACATCAATCATATAAAAAACAGGAAAAACGATCATACCTGCCAGCATTAATATAGATGCGCGGTATTCAATTTCAGGTTTTATTAAACGAAATAACCAATCAGGAATTTTATAAGGGAGATAATTTGTAATTATACCAATTAAATAAAAAGGAAATAGAAAAAAAAGCTCAATAATATAGAGGAATATGATCCATGCTTTATTCTTATTCAGGAAACGTGCCCTTAAAAATCCCGGAGACAATTTCAAACTACTTAAATCGAAAAAATAGCGCCGAAGTGCATTCGCATTTTCTTCAAAAAATTCAGGATCTTCTTCCTGAATGGCTAACACTTTTTCTGCAAGTCTTTTTCTTAAGTCAAATGAACGAAGCGGATCGGCATATCTACTTAATGAGGGATCAATATATTCAGCATAAAATTTCTGAGCTAATAAAACCGTTTCTTCTTGTTCTTTGTTCTCGGTTATCGTGATCTGACCTTCCATTTCGTAACGTATTCGATCCGTTAATTTTTGGACTGCTAACTCCTGATCTTCTTCCCATAGCACTTTATAATCAGAAACTTTAAAAGGTGGATTGATTACTACAGACGCCATACTTCTAAATTGGATTGGATCTGAATAATTTATCGCTACCGTATTAATTTGAAGATTTCCTTCGAAATTCCTTTCAGACTCATACCCCAAAGCGATCCAGGCGGTTCCTTTTTTAATGTCCCGAAGTTTTAATTCATGAACACTTGTCCCTTCAGGAAAAATGAGCAAAGCTCCTTCCTTGTCAAAAAACTCATAACACTTTTGAAAACTTTTTGAATTATCTTGTTTTTCTCCGGGTTTTACATCTTTTTTTCGATAGACCGGAATGACCCAAAAATAATTGAAAATGGATTTTATCAGCTTATTTATAAAGATGGATGCATTAGCTAAAAAACCAACTTTCCTTTTAATTTGACTCGCAACAAGTAATGGATCAATCAAGGTATTTGGATGATTGACCGCAATGATCAATGGTCCACTTGAAGGAATATTATTTTCACCTGAAATTACTTTTCTTCTAAACAAAATCAGAAAAGACCACTTAACAACTCTTTTTAAGAAGAGATAGATCATGCAGTGTGTAGTTCTTTTTTTAATCCAGCATACTGAATAATAATATAACCAATAATAAAGAAAGTAGCCATAAATACCATTGAATTCCTCATACTTCCAGTGGCTTGCTCAATTAATCCGTACGAAAAAGTACCGATTACAATAGCCAGCTTTTCAGTAATATCATAAAAACTAAAGTAAGAGGCGGTATCCTTTGTTTCAATTGGAATCAATTTTGAATAGGTTGATCTGGAAATAGATTGAATTCCACCCATGACAAATCCTAACATTGCAGCTAATGAATAAAACGACATTTTATCTTTTAAGAAATAACCGGAAATACATATAATGATCCAAATGATCAAAGAAATACTTATAGCAAATCCATTTCCTTTCCACTTTGATATAAATGCAAATAAATAAGCTCCGGCTACTGCTAGAATTTGAAGTATAAGAACAACCAGGATCATTTCATCTGCTCCCATTCCAATTTCTGCTTCAGCAAATAATGGTGCAAGTAGCATCACCGTTTGAACTCCCATACTGTAGAAGAAGAAACTAAATAAATAACGCTTCATTACCTGTCGACTATTCAAAGCAACAAATACCTTTTTTAATTCTCTTAATCCATTTCCAAATACCTTTTTTGTGATCGTTTTTCCGGTAGGCTGGTCTTTAAGAAAATAAAAGGCAATTTGGGAAAATCCAAGCCACCACACCCCAACTAAAATAAACCCGAATTTAGTTGCATCGCCCTTTCCTGAAAATCCAAACATTTCGGGTTCTAATAATAAGATCAAATTCAAAATAAGTAGGATGACGCTACCAATATACCCCATTGCAAAGCCTTTTGCTGAAATCCTATCCATCCGATCAGGAGTTGCTATTTCAGGTAGAAATCCATTGTAGAATACTAAAGATCCTGCATAACCAATACTTGCTAAAATGGCACAAATAATTCCGAATTCAACATTAGCACCATTAAAGAAAAACAAACTCATACAAGCTAATGATCCCAAATAAGTAAAGAATTTCATGAAACGCTTCTTTATTCCGGCATAATCCGCAACTCCTGATAGTATTGGAGAAAGGATGACGATCATTAGAAATGAAAAAGAAATGGCATAAGTATAGAGTACTGTGTTCTTAATGCTTATACCAAAGAATGAAATTAAATCTCCACCAAATGCTTCTTTTGTTGCAGCGCTGTAATAAATGGGGAAAATTGCGGTGGTTACTATTAGGTTATAAACAGAATTAGACCAATCATAAGAAGTCCAGGCATTAATGATCCTTTTGTCGTTTTTTTCCATTGAGATTGTTTATTTGCCTAATATATTCAAATAAGATTAATTCGTATTTAGAAAACAAATAACTTAGTTCTGAAGACTTCTGCCAAATTCATTAACCAGCATTAATAAATTGTCTAAATCCTTTTCAGAACTTCTGATATTGACCAAACAGGCTCTTAACAAATACATTTCTTCCACATAGGCATTAGAAACAAAAGCTTTTCCTGACTTGAATATTTTTTGAAGTATCTCTTTATTCAATTCATTGATCGTTTCAAGATTTTCGGCTTCAGTGCCAATATATTTTTCAGGGATGTATCTAAAAGTGGTAATGCTTAAATGATTACTATAGGCTTCTATATAAGGGTACTCCCCTATTTTTTTATAAAGCAATCTCGAGAGATTGATGTCTTTATCGATCAGTTCTATAAAGCCGTTCTTTCCCAGTAATTTAAATCCCATCCATACTTTTAAAGCTCTGAAGCCTCGAGAATTTTGCATTCCATATTCATGGTAATCAATTTCTTGAGCTTGGGCACTAAACTCATAGTATGCAGGATGATGACTAAAGGTAGATCGAAGATGATTAGGGTCTTTAACAAGCGTACATCCTACTTCTAATGCACTATAAAGCCACTTATGAGGATCAACAGCAATTGAATCCGCTAAATTAAGGTTCATTAATTCTTTTGGTGATAAACTTGAAGCTGCTGCCGGAGCTCCATAGGCTCCATCGATATGAAACCAGAGATCATGTTCGTTACAAATTCTGCTGATCTCCTTTAGTGGATCGACTGCTCCAAAACTAACAGAACCTGCTGTTCCAACAACTAAAAAAGGCTTAAAGCCATTTTGAATATCTTTTTTTATGGTCTCATTTAATTCTGCACAATTCATCTCCCTATTTTCATTGGTAGAAATCCATCTTACCGCATCTGTACCAATTCCAAAAAGGTCACTTGCCTTTTGAATCCATGTATGGGTCTCGATTGAGGTATAACATACTAATTGCTTATCTAAAGCTTTTAATCCTTTTTTCTGGATCTCACTTCCCCCTTTGATTGTTTTAGCTGTTAAAAAGCCCAGAAAATTGGCCATGTTTCCACCACTGACCAGAATTCCTCCACATTTTGGATCATAATTTAAAAACTCTGCGATCCATTGTATGGTCTGTCGTTCAATCTCAGAAGCCATAGGAGCTAAACGATATCCTCCAATATTCTGATTTATAGTTGAAGCGATTAGATCTGCAATGGCCCCAATTGGTAAGGCGGATGAAGTGATATAGCCCATAAATCCGGGGTGCCCATTATATAAAGAATGTTGTATTAATTTTTCAGTGATCTCTTTAACCAGTATACTTGCTTCTTCTCCATTTTCAGGCAGACTTAATTTTCCTAAAATTTTTTGAAGTTGTTCAGGCGTTTCTGCTTTCGTAAGAGCAATACTATCAATTGATTTTAAAAAGACAGATAGTTGATCTATAACTTCATGTCCTATTTTTTTATATTGATCTGAATTAAGAAAAGTATTTTTCATTGATAGTGTGCTTTTAAAATGATTTTAAAAATACACTAAGAAAAAGACAAATAAAAGGGCTGAAAATAGATTGAAAATTACTCTGTTTTAAGCATAGTAAGTAACATTTTAAAAGATTCTCCAGCGCGTAATGCATGTGGAATATCAGCAGGCATAATGATACTTTCTCCTTTATTTACTTGATTTAAAACACCATCAATTATAATTTCTGCCTTACCATCAAGAATTTGGACCAATGCGTCGAACGGAGCGGTATGTTCACTCAATTCTTCTCCCATATCAAATGCAAAAAGACTAATATTCCCTCCCTTTGCGCTAATTATTTTTTTAGATACGATGGATTTATTTGAATAATCTATACTTGTATTAAATGAAAATGCTTTTGCAAATTCAATTGCATTTTGTCCCATAATTATATGTTTTTATAATAAGACAAAATTATCTGAATTAAAATGAATTCAAAATGATATAAATCATCAAAAAAAGAAAACTATTGATCTGATATTTGGAGTTCTTTCAACCACTTAATGGCAGCAGCATCATCGGTAAAAAAAGAGGTTGGCACCGGAGGATTATTCATAATAATGATGAAATTCGCAATAAGTTGCTGGGCATAAGAGGTGATCACAAATGCGTCAGCCAATTTATAAATACTTCCCTCTACAGAAGAAGATAATTTTCTGGCTTTATCATCTAAAAGAGTCCCTTTCCCTACCCTGATAAGATTTAAAAATTTTTTTCCCTTTCCAATTAAACCGGCTGCATCACGTAATTCTTCAAAATCACTTTTTTCAAAATATGAATTTTCATCAATATCAATTTGAAGAATACCATCATCCCTTAGGAATACAGTAAAACATCTTCCTTCTATTTTTTCTGGTTGATGGATGGACATAACAATAGGTTTATTAGTTAGCATGGTAAATCCATCAAGAATCTACTTTGGCAAATGTACAAAATGTAGCAATAAAATCTTTTTATAAATCTGTTACATTTATTTTTTTTACTACCATTTAACATTCACATAAGCCGTCTATAAAGTCCTTCTTTTTATCGTAATTTAAAACCCTTTTCTTTATTAATTATTATAAAAAACTACTAAAAAAGTTGCTTATAAATTCTAATTCAACAATGAATCAAAACAAAAATTAATTTCATGAAAAAACTAAAAATTCTTTTTTCTTTATTGATTTTACTACCCGCCTCTATGATGGCGCAACAAAATCTACCGGATAATTTTTATCTGGAAAAGCTCAGTAATGGACTTGAAGTATTAACAATAGAAGATAATACGGTTCCGTTAGCAACAATTGAGATTACCGTCAAAAACGGCGCTTATACAGAATCGCCTGAATATGATGGATTATCTCACTTATATGAACACATGTTCTTTAAGTCGAATAAAGACTATGCTTCACAAGAAGAATTTCTTGCTAGAATGAATGAACTTGGGATTAGTTTTAATGGAACTACTTCTGATGAGCGTGTCAACTATTTTATCACTTTAAGTAATTTGAAATTACAAGAAGGATTGGAGTTTATGAATTCTGCAATTCGATATCCTGCCTTTTTGGAGGATGAAATGAAAAATGAGAATCCAGTGGTGGATGGGGAATTTCAACGTGCTGAGTCAAATCCGGTATTCTTTCTATTTCAGGATGTGAACAAACAAATGTGGGGAGATAATTATAGTCGTAAAAATACAATTGGAGATCATGATATTATTTTAACGGCCACTACAGAGAAAATGAGAACGGTTCAAAATAAATACTATTATCCAAATAATTCAATCATAACCGTTGCAGGAGATGTGGATCATAATGAAGTTCTTAAAAGAGTTCAAGAAGTGTTTGGTGACTGGGAAGCATCCGATTTTGATCCATTTAAAAAATACCCAATTCCAGAATTTGCTCCTTTAAAAGAAAATGTATATGTGATTACTGAAAGTGAAAATGCACAAACACCCATAGCAATGATCTCTTATCATGGTCCTGATACCAGAAATGATATTAAAGCGACTTATGCTGCAGATGTTTTTTCTTTTATCACCTCACAACGATCTTCAAAATTACAGCAAGATCTAGTGGATAGTGGTTTAGCATATCAAGTAGGTATTAGTTATCAAACTTTAAAATATGTTGGTCCAATTACTATTTTCTTAGTTCCAAACCCAGGCAAAGTGAAAGAAGCCTTTCAAAAATTAGATGAAGAAATAAACCAATGGGCTTCAGATGATTATTTTACGGATGAGCAATTAGAAACAGCAAAATCAATGCTGGCCATTCAAGATACTTATGGAAAGGAACAAACTTCAGATTATGTTCATACTGTAACCTATTGGTGGGCTTCTGCCAGTATCGATTATTACACAAATTATGTAGATAATCTAAATAAAGTTACAAGGGAAGACATAAAGAAATACGTTAAAAAATACATCCTGAATAAAAATCATGTAACCGGTCTTTTATTAAGCCCTGCAATGGTTGAGCAAATGGAAATTGAAACTTTACAAAGCTATTTAGGAAAATAATCAGTGTTATGAAAAAAAGAAATTATATCTACATAAGTATTGCGTTACTCATGGTCTTATTTATTGGCAAGACTAACGCACAAGGAACGATGGAATTCGAAGTAAACGGACTTAAAGTTATTTACAAGCAGGTTCCAAAAGAGATTGTTAGTGTCCGTTTATTTATTAATGGAGGAACTGCAAATTACAGTGTTGAACAAGAAGGAATCGAAAATTTCGCTTTTAATCTTGCCATAAATGGAGGAACAAAAAATATTGACCGCTTTGAATTTGCAAGTCAATTAGAAAAAATGGGAACCACGATTGCTGCAGGAACGAATTATGATTATGGTTTTATTAATATGGTCTGCATTAAACAAAATTGGAACCTATCATGGGATCTATTTTCAGACGCTATTATAAATCCGGCTTTTAGCGGAGATGAATTTATAAACCTTAAAGAACAATTAATAGCTGCTGCAAAACAAGCAGAATCCGATCCCGACGAAAGTCTGAGAAGAGCTGCAATGGAAAATGTATTTGCAGGTAAAAATTACGCTAAGATCCCTAATGGAACAGAAACAAGTTTGAGTACATTAACTCTTGAAGACCTAAAAACCTACTACACTAATACAGTCGGAAAAGAAAGAAGCTTTTTAGTAGTTGTTGGTGATCTGGAAATAAATGATCTTAAAGAAAAGATAAAAAGTTCATTAGCTCAATTGCCCGAAGGAACGCTTCCAAAAATAGAAGAACGAACAATGATAACGGAAGTTAAAAATTCTATACAGGAAAGAGATATTGCTACAAACTACATCAGAGGTTATATGAGTGCGCCTAAAATGGATGAAGAAGATGGCGTTGCTATGCTACTTGCTATGTCGATCTTAAGAAGTCGTTATTTCATTGAATTGAGAACAAAAAGAAGTCTTTCTTATGCGCCTAGTGCAGGATATGCCAACAGCCTTATCAATAGTCCTTACAATTACATTTACATTTCTACAACCAACCCTAAAGAATCAATTAAAGTAATGGTTGATGAATTAAAAAAATTGAAAAAGGAAGGTTTTTCAGAAGAAGAATTGATCAATACTCAGCAAAAATTTTTAACGTCCTATTATATGGGACAGGAAACACTTGCTTCTCAATCCAATAGTCTTGGTGTTGCTGAACTACAAGGTGGCTGGGAAATGGCTGAAGAATTTACTTCTAAAGTAAATAGCATCACACTGGAAGATATCAATAGAGTAATCAATAAATATTCAGATGTAATTGACTGGACCTATTTAGGAAAGGCTGAAGATATTAATGAAGAAGATTTTCTTCAACCAGTTGAAATGACAAAAAACATAAAAGTAGATTCTAAATAACATCACATTTAATATTGATAAGCCCATGGAGTTTTCTTCATGGGCTTTTTTATTTCTTTTAACCTATAAGCAATGAAATATTATCTAATAGATAATACAATTATATCGTCTTTTCCTTCTTTTTGCTGGTCAATAAAAACCAATACAAAACATATAACTGGCCAATAATGAAGAATGGAAGCCCTAATTTCCAATCACTAAAATAACTGATCGCTACCCCACAAATAGTCATGATAAGTCCACCCAATCCTTCATGTCGCCATGACAAAACATAGGCAATACTCGAAATAAAAACAATCTCAAAAAAGAGGTAGTCTTTAAGGTTAAATCCTTTAATTAATTCACCCTGGAGTGCTTTATCAATAATTTCACTTGTAGCAATAAATAGGAAAAAGAAAGCTACTATAAATCCAAGGACTCTTGATACAATAAGCAATACCTTCATTTTATATGATTTTGAATTCAAAGTACTAAAGATAAGTGATTAATTGCAAGCTCTGATCCGAGCTTAAATTAGTTACTCACTCGAAATAAACATGTTAATGATCAAGCGATATAATTAGGGCAACGTTTGCAAAGCTTTCCTTTCTTATAGCTTTTACAACATTTTTTCTTTGTTTTTTTAGCAAAGGAAATGCTATTACAAGAGGCCATGTCACCTATTGAAGGGAAGGGAATCAATTCGGATTTGTAATTCTCTTTGTTTACGATCACTTTATTTAGAATTATTCTAAATGAATGACAAACCTAATCTTCAAATGCTGTATAAGCAATACCCTTTTTAAGGTATTCTATTAAAAATTATATTTTATTTCTTATTTACTGATTTAATTATGGCATCAACAACTTCCGGGTTTAATAGTGTAGAAGTATCTCCCAGATTACTTGTATCGTTTTCTGCAATTTTGCGCAATATCCTTCGCATTATTTTTCCTGATCGTGTTTTCGGAAGATCCGGAACAAATTGAATAATATCAGGTTTTGCCAACGGACCGATCATATTGCTTACCATTTCTCGAATTTCCAGATTCAAACTTGCTTCTGACCGATTTGTCATATCGCATATAACATAAGCATAGATCCCTTGTCCTTTTATATCATGAGCGAACCCTACCACTGCAGATTCTACCACTAAAGGATGTTCATTTATCGCATTTTCCACTTCTGCCGTTCCTAATCGATGTCCGGAAACATTGATCACATCATCAACCCTACCCAGAATCCTATAATATCCATCTTCATCCCTTTTTACGCCATCTCCGCTAAAGTAATAACCAGGGAATTGAGAAAAATATGTTTCAAAACATCGTTTATGATCCCCATAGATAGTACGGATCATCGAAGGCCAGGGAAATTGAATACACAAATTTCCTTCCACGCTGTTTCCTATCAATTCTACTCCATCATTATCTAGAATTACGGGTAAAATACCGGGCATTGGTAAGGTTGCATAAGCCGGTTTAGTTGGGGTAACTCCTGCAATTGGAGAAAGCATTATTCCTCCTGTTTCAGTCTGCCACCAGGTATCAACAATAGGACAACGCCCTTTTCCGATATGATCATGATACCAATGCCATGCTTCTTCATTTATGGGTTCCCCAACACTACCTAACACCTTTAAACTTGCCAATGAATGTTTTAAAACAGGTTCAATACCATGTGTTTGCAAGGCTCTTATCGCTGTAGGTGCGGTATAAAATTGATTCACTTTATACTTATCTACAATTTCCCAAAAACGACCCGCATCCGGATATGTTGGAATACCCTCAAACATTAAAGTAGTAGCTCCTGCTAGTAAAGGACCATAAATTATATAGGAATGACCTGTAATCCAGCCAATATCGGCGGTACACCAATACACATCTCCTTGAGAATATTGAAATACGTTTTCAAAAGTATATTTGGTATACACCATATACCCTCCTGTAGTATGTACTACTCCTTTTGGTTTCCCCGTTGAACCTGAAGTATAAAGAATAAACAACAAATCTTCAGAATCCATTGTTTCAGCTATGTTTACATCGCTTACTTCAGAAATCTCCTCATGCCACCAAAGATCTTGATGCGCTTTCATTGTAACTTCAGTTTTTGTTCTTTTAACCACAATAACCTTATTTACAGAACTACACTGTTTTAGCGCCTCATCTACAACATCTTTAACAGGAATGACCTTTGCTCCTCTATAATTCCCATCAGAAGTCAAAACCATTTTAGCATCACAATCATTGATCCGCTCAGCTAATGACTGTGCTGAAAAACCGGCAAAAACGATAGAATGGACTGCTCCTATTCTAGCACAAGCTAACATCGCAATTGCAGCCTCAGGAATCATAGGCATATAAAGAATAACACGATCACCCTTTTTAATTCCATGCTTTAATAAGACGTTTGAGAATTTACATACTTCTATAAATAATTCTCGATAGCTTAAAGTAACCCCTTTTTCATTTGGATCATTTGCTTCCCAAATAATTGCCGGTTTATCTCCAAAGATGAAAAGGTTTTTCTCAAATATATTTTCTGTGATATTTAATTTCCCATCAATAAACCATTTGATAGAAAGCTTTTTAAAATCATGTTCAACTACTTTCGTCCATTTTTCCCGCCAATGAGAATTCTCAGCGATTCTGGACCAAAAACGATGGGGATTTACAATGCTTTTTTGATAATCATGGAAGTACCCACTTAGCGTTTCTATTTTTGAACTCATGAATTAATGCTTTAATTAATTATTTATTTATAGTAAGCAATAGCTTCTTTATATTAACCAATTGAAATTAGATCAGGTCGGTGATCTTTGAATTGAGTGGTCCTGTGATGGAAAGGAAATAATCTATTAATTCTCCATTTTCATCCACCAAATATTTTTGAAAATTCCATTTTACTTTTGAATTTTTAACTCCATTTTTAACCTTTTCTGTTAGCCACGCATAGAGTGGATGCTGATGATCTCCTTTTACATCCACTTTTTCAGTTAAGAAAAAAGTAACTCCATAATTAACCTGACAAAAAGTATTTATTTCATCGGCGCTTCCCGGTTCCTGCTTACCAAATTGGTTACATGGAATTCCAATCACTACCAGTTTGTCTTTGTAATTTTCATAAAGGGTCTGCAGATCTTCATATTGAGGGGTAAATCCACATTCAGAAGCGACATTGACGAATAATATTTTTTTTCCTTTAAAATCATTTAAGTTTATTGCTTCCCCTGACAAGGAATTGATCTCAATATCATAAAGAGATTCAAGAGATTGACTATCTGTTTTTTTATTCTCCATAAATGATAATACTACTAGACAAAGCACAGTAATTAGAACGGCTAAAGCGATCGATCTTTTCATAAAATCTAAATATGGAGTAATATAAGAACTTAAAAAGAAAGTGAAAAGTTTGCTTGAATTCAGTTAAATCTTTCAGGATCTAATCGATCTGTATTTATTTTCGATCTTCCATTAAGTAATATTTCGCTTAGTACTTTTCCACTTATTGGAGCAAAACTTAATCCCATCATCGCATGTCCTGTATTAAAACTAAGGTTTGAAATGCTTTTACTTCTTCCTATATATGGCAAACCATCCGGAGATACCGGTCTAAGGCCGGCCCAGGGAATTAATCCATTAAATAAATTCTTATCAAATTTTTTAAAATACTTATCTACGCTGTTTTTTATCCCTTCTACCCTATTCTTATTGACACTTAGGTCTAACCCGGCAAATTCCATGGTTCCCGAAATACGAAGATCATTTAACATCGGTGTCATTGCCACTTTTGCTTCACATAATATCGATGGTGTTTTGAGTTGTAAAGGAACAGAAGGGATATGGAGATGGTAGCCTTTTCCTGCCTGAATAGGAAGATTGATTTGAAGCGTCTTTACCATTTCCTGACTCCAGCTTCCAGAACAAAGAATATATTCATCTGCTTCAAATTCTTCTTGAAGAGACTTGATGGATTTTATCCTGCCATTTTCTTTCACAATCGAATCGATCCTTTTATCATAATGGAACTGAACTCCCTTTTTTACAAGTAAATCAGTTATTTCTTCCATAAACCGTTGAGGAACAATATGGGCATCACTTTTATACCAAACTCCACCCAAAACATCTGCTTCCAGTTGATTTTCATGATCTCGAAGCTGAACAGCATTCAAGACTTCTATTTCTAATCCAAATTCCCTTGCTTTTTCAGCCAGATGCTCCTCTTCATCCTGATATGCATTTGTTTTGTATAACATCATTAAACCACCACGTTCGTAGTGATAATTTAGTGCTTCCTTATCTGAAATAGACTTAAATAGATCACGACTTTCAACATTCATCTCTAACAATAAGGGACCGGCTTCCTGAACATTCCTTGTATTCGAAGATTGAATAAAATGCCATAACCATGATATCAAATCAGCATTTAAGCGAGGTTTAATATATAAAGGACTTTGTGGGTCTAATAACCATTTAATTCCTTTTCGTATTACTCCAGGAGCCGCTAAAGGGGTTAAATGACTAGGAACGATCATCCCGGCATTGCCATAAGAGCAGCCATCCGAATCTCCTTTTTTTGAAGCACTAACTACGCTAACTTCAACTCCTTCCTTTTGAAGGAAATATGCAGTGCAAAGTCCGACTGCACCGCTTCCAATAACAATTGCTTTTTTCATATTATAAAACCGAAAAGCCCTCCTTAAAGGGATCATCATCATCAATTATAATTGTATTATATCCCATTATTCTAGCCCAGCCTTCAATACTCGGTAAAATGGCTTTAAATGTCCCTACCTTTGCTAAGCCTTCAATTCTTCCGATAAACTTCGAACCGATAATGCTTTCATGAATAAAATCCTCACCAACTTTCAATTTTCCCTTTGCATGCCATTGTGCCATTCGGGCAGAGGTCCCTGTTCCACAAGGTGAACGATCGATCGCCTTATCACCATAAAAAACAGCATTACGTGCAGTGGAATTAGGATCAATTGTTTTACCCGTCCACATTACATGACTTAGTCCACCAATTAAAGGATTTTCAGGATGTTCAAAGTGGTATTTTTTATTCATTTCTTTACGAATCGCTCTGCTCCAGGGAATAATTTGAGCAGTCGTATAGTTTTCTAATCCTTTAAAATTTTTCTGTGGATCAACAATAGCATAGTAATTACCGCCATAAGCCACATCGACGATCAATGTTCCAAGATCCGGACAATCTACTTCCAGATTTTCTACGGCAAGATAACTTGCTACGTTGCTTAGTTTAACGGAATTTACTCTTGATCCTTCGGTACTATATTCGACTTGAACTAGACCGGCAGGAGTTTCTAATCTTAATTTTCCCGGTATTTTTGGAGTGATGATCCCTTCCTCTATGGCAATGGTTACGGTACCAATGGTTCCATGGCCACACATCGGTAAACATCCACTTGTTTCGATATATAAAACCGCAATATCATTTTCAGGGTTGTCAGGTGGATAAAGAATACTGCCCGACATCATATCATGTCCTCTGGGTTCGAACATCAATCCTTTCCTGATCCAGTCGAATTCTTCTAGAAAATGCTGTCTCTTCTCAAAAATATTCTTTCCAAGGAGCACTGGACCTCCTTCTTTAACAAGGCGAACAGGATTTCCGCAGGTATGAGCATCAATACATGAAAAGGTATATTTTGACATGCTTAGATCTCCTTTTTACTTAATATTCCATCAACAAGTCTAAAAATATCAAGTGGATTCGCATCTTTTAAACTATCAGGCAATAGTTGTTGGGGAGCATTTTGAAAGCAGATCGGTCTCACAAACCGCTTAATAGCATTCGCTCCTACGCTTGTAAATCGAGCGTCTGTTGTGGCGGGAAAGGGTCCTCCATGGTGCATCGAATAACAGACCTCTACTCCTGTTGGGGTTGAATTATAAATTAAACGCCCTACTTTATTCTGAAGCAGCGGAAACAATTCACTGTATTCTTCAAAATCGCTGGTATCAGCCATCACTGTTCCGGTTAATTGACCTTCCAGCGTATTGACCACATCCATTATTTCTTCTTTATCATTACATTCTACTAGTAATGAATAAGGTCCGAATACTTCTTTATGAAGATTAGGGTTTTTAATAAAATCCGCTCCTGATACAAAAGCCAGAGTTGGGATAAGCTTGTCTTTAGAAGAAAAGGTATTCACACCAATTTGTTTAAGCATTTCTGATCTTAACTTTTGAAAATTGGTTTCTATACCACGGTTAAGCATAGTATGCATTGGTAAAGCACTTAATTTATCTGAAAGAACAGTTTTAAACTTTTCAAGACCTTCTGATTTAAGAGCGATCAATAAACCGGGATTGGTACAAAATTGTCCCACGCCCATCGTAATAGATCCTGCATACATTGTAGCAAGTTGATCCCCTTCATTTTCCAATTTTGAAGGCAAAAAGATAACGGGATTTATACTTCCCATCTCTGCAAAAACAGGTATAGGTTCCTTTCTTTTTTGTGCAATATCATAGAGCGTTTTTCCACCATTAAAAGATCCGGTAAAGGCGACGCCTTTAATTTCAGAATGCATAACTAATTGACTTCCTGTTTCATAGCCACTCCCATTTAAAGAAGAAAATACACCATCAGGCATTGCTGTTTTTTTCGCAGCTCTAACAATTGCGGACGAAACTAAAGCGTTCACTCCTAAATGGGATTCATGCGCTTTAATAATCACCGGGCATCCTGCAGCAAATGCAGATGCAGTATCACCCCCTGCAGTTGAAAATGCAAGCGGAAAATTACTGGCTGTAAATATTGCAATAGGCCCAATTGCGGTAAGAACTTGTCTGATATCCGGTTTTGGAAGGGGTGACCGATCCGGTTTAGGAGTATCTATACTTGCTTCCACCCAATTCCCGTCTCGTAAAACTTTTGCAAATAAGCGCAGCTGTCCGGTAGTTCTTCCCCGTTCTCCAATAAACCTTGCTTCAGGTAAACCCGATTCTAAAACTGCCTGCTCTATCAATCTATCTCCTATAGCTTCAATTTCAATGGCGATCTGCTCGAGGAAATCGCCTCTTTTGTTCATTGCTAAGTTGGAAAATACTGGAAAAGCGCTTTTTGCTTTGCTTACTGCTCTATTAAGTTCATTTTCTGTTGCAGTAAAAAAGTAAGTAGGAAGTGCTTCATGCGTTTTTGCATTAAAACTTGTTATCTTAATATCACTTTCAGAGGATTTAGAAAAGCCAATAAAATTTTCACTTTGGATCATTTGATTTAGATTATAATGATAAGTAATTAGGCAAAATCGGTCGTGTAGCGAGGCTACGATCTATAATACTCAATACATGTTTACGTTCTTCACCTATTAAAGGAAGTCTTGGCGCACGAACATTTTCAGTTCCTAATCCACAAGCCAGTTCTGCAAGTTTTATATTCTGAACTAAGCGTGCATTGATGTCTAATTCGAGCAAAGGCAGAAACCATCTGTAAATTTCTAAAGCCTCCTGATGTCTTCCTGATTTTTCCAGTCGATAGATCGCAACCGTTTCTTTAGGGAAGGCACATACTAAACCAGCTACCCAACCATGGGCTCCCATCGATAAACTTTCTAAAGCAAGTGTATCAACACCTCCAAGTATTTTAAATCGCTCTCCAAATCGATTAAACATTCGGGTAACATTTGAAAGATCACGAGTTGATTCTTTAACAGATTGAATTGTATCGCATTCAGCAAGTTCTTCGAACATATCCAGACTAACCAAAGTTTTATAATCGACCGGATTATTATAGACCATAATTGGAAGTGAAGTAGCATTTGCAACCGCCTTGAAATACACCACCGTTTCCCGGTCGCTTGCAGCATAGCGCATTGGAGGAAGCATCATTAATCCATTTGCTCCGAGATCAGCTGCCTTTTTAGCAGCTATGATCGCTCCTTTTGTACTTTGTTCAGCCACGTTCATTATTACAGGGATCTTCCCTTTAACGGCTTCTAATGCCTTTGTCAATAAAAGATCCTTTTCAGCTACTTCTAAAGTGCTTGCTTCGCCAAGCGTTCCTCCAAGAATGATTCCGTTAACTCCAGCTTCTTGTTGTGCATGAATATTTTTAATAAAAGCCGGAATGTTAAGGCTATCATCATCATTAAACTTTGTTGTCACAGCGGGAAATACTCCATTCCAATTTATCATATTAAAAAGATTTTCTATTCATCTAATTATTAAAAATAATAGAAGTTTCACATATAATTTGAAGTAAATGTACATATATTGAGATAGAATAGTACCTCTTTTAAATGATAAACCTTTAATGTGATTTTAAATTAATGACTTATGAATTTGATCTATTAAAATGGAAAATAATTAACTTGTCCTCATGTCTAAAGGAGATAAAAAGAGCCTTGTTAAATTAGAGAGTATCGTTGAAAAAATTAGTTCAACACTCCTTTGGGACTATAGAATAACCGTATTAAAAGAAGATGTTGAAGATTTGATCGGGAAGGATCGCAGAATGATCTGTTCTATTAATAATCAAAAAGAATTTAATTGTGGTCTTATTCCAAATGGGAAGGGAAATTTCTATATAAACTTAAATAAAGAATTAAGAAAAGAATTGGATCTTGATGTTGGTGATAAAATACTTATCACACTTAAAAAAGATGAAAGCGAATATGGAATGCCTATCCCTCCATCATTCGAAGAACTGCTTTTCCAAGATCCTGAAGGTGCTCTTTTATTTAATGCTTTAACGCCCGGAAAAAGGAGAAGTTTACTCTATGTAATTGCTAAACCTAAAAGCGAACAAAAGCAATTGGAAAAAGGACTTATTGTCCTTGATTATCTAAAAGATGTTGGTGGTAAATTAGATTTTAAGGAATTGATTTTAGCATTTAAAAACAATCGTTTTAGATAAGTTTGTTTTTATAAAAATAAGATGCATCCTAAAAGAGTTTATACATTAAATTTTGAATATAAATAAGTTGAATGATTTATTTTGAATTATTAAATCCATGCTAATATTTAAACCTTTCATTTTTTGTTAATTTGTAGGCAGCATTATTTTACTTATCACCGATTTTGAGAAAATTCTATATCCACATATCAATATTATTAATACTATTTTCTTGTTCAGAATCTGCTGTTGATGAAAAAAAATACAGTGATGATGATTTTAGGCAAATTATCATCGAGAGTATTCAACTTGGAAATGAATTAAACTTTGAAGCCGCTTTTAATAAACTGAATTTCTGCATAAAGGAAGCTAAAGAACAAAGTAATGTAGAATATGAAATTATTGCGACAATCAATTTTGGCTTGCTATATCATAAATTTAATGATAGAGAACAAGCCCTATCTTATTATTTAACAGTTCTTGATCTCATAAATAAAAATGGGAAAGAAGAATTTTTAAATGCTGTTTATAATAATATAGGTATTATTTATTCCGAGAATAAAAATTTCGAAGAGGCAGATAGTTATTTTAGAAAAGCGCTTTGGATAAGTCAAAAACAAAACAAAGAAGAAAGGGTTGCAATTAATTTGATAAACATTTCTAATATCAAAAAAGGACTGAATGAACTTGATTCTGCACTATTTTATAATTATAAGGCTCTTGAAATATTGGAATTCAATAATATTGAAAATTTCCAATCAATCGCTTACAATAATATCGGTGAGATCCAGCTTATAAATGGGGAAATTAAAGCTTCCAATTCAAATTTCAGAAATGCAATTTCACTGGAATTAAAAAATGGAGATCAATCTAATTTTGGTTTTTTGGAACTTAATTACGGGAAAAGTTTCATTCAATTAACCAATTATGATTCAGCAAAAATACATTTAGAAAAGGCTTTATTTTATCTAAAAAAGATGAATAATGCCGAAGCTTTGTCAGAATGTTATTATTGGTTATCTAAAAATGAACTTCATGCTAAACACTCCAATTTAGCCTTTGTATATTTTGATAAAAGCCTTGCTTGGAAAGACACTTTATTGTTTCAATCGAAAGACAAATGGATTTCAGAAACTAAAATTAAATATGAATTAGGAAAAATAGCAAAGGAGAATGAATACCTTGAGGAAAAATCACTGTTACAAAGAAGGATAATTTATTTTATTATCATTCTATCAATCTTATTTATCATTTTTTTGGTATCAATTTGGAGAACAAGAAACAAAAACTTAAAACAAAAAAACATCATATTAACTAAGGAAAAAGAACTAGCTAAAGTTCTGATAGAGAAAAATGAAGTCCAAAAATTGAAACTTCAAGAGGAGATGGAAAATCAGCAAAAATTAAACAAGATAAAACAAGATAATATCGAACTTGAATTAGAGCATAAGAATAAAGAAGTAGTTTCGAAAGCGATTCATTTAATGAATAAAAACGAGATCCTTTCTTTCCTATATAATTTGGTAAAACAAATAAAGATTGATGATGAGGATCCAAACAGGAAGGCCTTGGAGGAAATGAGTCTTAGCATAAAGAATAATTTAAACCAGGATAAAGACTGGGAAGACTTCAAATTGCATTTCGAAAAAGTCCATCAAAGTTTTATTAAAAATCTCAATACAATACATCCTGAACTCTCCCCTACCGATTTGCGCTTATGCGCGTATCTATTGATTGACTTGAACCCAAAAGAGATTGCTAATATCTCAAACATTTCACCGGAATCCGTTAGAAAAAGGAAGCAAAGACTACGTGAAAAAATGGGGATTGAGTCGACAGATAGTTTAGAAGATTATCTCAAATCATTGTAAAAGCAGTCACACTTTGTCACGCTTTTGGTCACGCTATGTCACAGCATATTTTCTTTTATCTTTAGGTATAAATTTACTTTTGTCGCAAAATTTATACTTATGAAAAATATATTTACAGTAACATTATTTTTAGTAATTACTACGCTAAGTTTCGCTCAGACGCTTACTTTAACTGTTCCTTCGGGATTAACAGAACCTTATGAAGTTACACCCGGAACAGAAGTAACCGTTCAGTGGGATTATTTTAGTTCAGAACCTAGTTCAATGTTTAGTTATGGCTCTGAACCTGTATTGGGTGATTGGGGATTCTTCCCTAATCCTGACTGGAATGCTTATAGCACTTATATCGACAATGGTGATGGAACCTATGATTTCACATTTACAGTAAATGAAGAAGTGTGGTTATTTGGAGGATTTCAAACTTTTTTCGATTATACTTACTCTAATACCATTCATATTAATATCGCATCTGATGTAGTCCTAGAATTTGAAGATGGTATTATATGCCCTAGTGGTAGTGAAACAGAAACATTGACTATTCTTGGATCTTACACGAGCATTGTGTGGTATCAGAACGGAGTATTAATTGATGGAGAGAACGCTTCAAGTTATCTTGCAACAAGTGCCGGAAGTTATTATGCAATTGCAGATGGTATTCAATCAAATACATTGATAATTCAAGATTTGAGCATTGATTTCACCGGGATGTTAAATGTTGATGCTACAGAAATCACATTTACTGCTAGTGCAGGAATGGATGCTTATCAATGGTTCTCAGGAACAGACGAAGGTAATATGACCGCTATTCCAGGAGCAACTAACCAAGAATATACTGCTACGATTACAAGCATATTAACCTACTATCATGTAGTGGGAACGCTGGGAACTTGTGATGTTACATCTAATAACAATTCTATTGATGAGGGAATGTTTACTCCTCCATTAATAATAATGAATGCTGATTCTAATGAATTCAATCAAGTATGTGAAGGAAGCCTTATTACCCTTAGCATTGACGCAAATACAGAGAATTTTACCTGGTATAAAGATGGTTATGAGGCTTACTATACAACTACTTCAATTGATATTACTAGCATTTGGTCGACCGGAGAATTTTATGTGATTAGCAATCCATCCCAATGGCCTGAGATCACTTTACAATCAAATACAGTTAATGCAAGCTATTTTGACATAATTGAACCTGCTTTATTTGGTGCAAGTAATAACTCAATTCATTGTAGTGGAGAAGAAATAACTATTGATATTGTTGATGAAGGTTATACTTATGCCTGGTATGCACATACAGATTATAATTACGTAGAAGCTGATTTGATTGATGTTCCGTCAAATTCCTACACTTTTACTTTTAGTGAAGGAATAAGAATTACTGTAGTTGCAATGTTTCAAGGTTGTGAATCTTCAAGTACAGTAAATTTAAATAGCTATGCCCAGCAATCTATTTATGTTGGAATCACAAATTATGATCAACAATTCCTTTGCACAGATAGCATTGCAAATATTGGACTTAATGCCTACAATGCAGTAAATTATACAGACTTTACATGGTATGAAATGGACGGCTCTAACTGGGTTGAAATCACAGGAGAAGTTTCGAATTACTATGGAGCAAATGAACCTGGATTCTACAAATTACAAGCAACTTCAATTAATTGCCCGACTGCTATTGTTGAATCAAACGAATATCAAGTTAAAGATTATCTGGAACGACCATTAAATCTTTACGCTGATCAAACAGAGATCTGTTTAGGAGACACAGCTAATCTGAATATTTGGTCGTCTTCATGGACTTCTATTCAGTGGTTAAAAGGAGATATTCAAATTGGCAATAATGGATATGAAATGATTTATATTCCTCTTTCTGGTGCAGGTACCCAAAGCTCAACAAATGTTACCGAATTTAATCATTATGTGATTAAAGCAAGACATAATTCAT
The DNA here is from genome assembly GCA_024641785.1 of Flavobacteriales bacterium. Lineage (GTDB taxonomy): Bacteria > Bacteroidota > Bacteroidia > Flavobacteriales_D > JAHECK01 > JAHECK01. The sequence goes on from JAHECK010000005.1 coordinate 49,982, forward strand.
GCCCTAATGGATTAAAAATAACTTCAAATCCTGTTGTGATAAAACCCTCTGTTAATCCAAATGTAATTGTTGACCTAGATGTGAATAATTATCAAATTGCACTTTGGGATTCATCCATATTCTACCTAGACTGTACTGGAAATTCAATGACACTTTCTATTGAAGATGTTTATGATTCATACCAGTGGTATTCAGTTCTATATGCAGGAATTGATGATTATGAATTGGGTGAACCTATAGCAGGTGCAACATCAGACTCTGTAACCGTTATTGTAGATGTTCAATGGGTGACTGCAGAAGTGGAGTTAAATGGTTGTATTGGATATACAGACCCTATTCTTCTTGATGGCTGGGCTTTTCTAGATCCTGTTGTTGCTTCTTATAATAATAATCAGATCTGTGAAGGGGATTCTGCTTTGGTTAATTTAGGATTTCCAGGTACATGGATCGAGTATTATTGGACATTAGATAACGTAATCATTGAAGATTCAAATAATGATAGTTTATGGGTAACTGAACCCGGAGAGTATGTCATTTTCGCTTATCCAGAAGCATGCCCTACTGCATTGTTTACAAGTGGTATTGGCCCAACATTAGAAATTTTTAATGCCTTGATTTTTGAAGAAGTAGATGAGTTTGGAAATCCATTTTTTTATGCATATCCATGGCAAGGAGTCTTCGAATATCAATGGTATATTGATGGTGAACCTATTGAAAATACCTCTGAGATACCTGCCGTTTTATGGAAAGAAGGTTTACCAGGTGGAGAAATTACTGTTGAGATCATCAATACAGATGGATGCACTAGCCTCTCTGAAGGTTTTATGTGGGATCCTTCAGTTGGAATTTATGAGAATGATCTAGTTGATCTTACTATCTATCCAAACCCTAGTAATGGTATTGTAAATATTGATGGGTTAAATTCTCAGTATGCTACTAATATTAAAGTATATAATACTCAAGGAAAAGTAGTTCGAGTTATAGATGTATTCGAAGAAAAAATTAAAGTCGACATTAGCGATTTAAACAATGGAGTTTACCTTTTCAGAATTCAAGATTCAAAGGGAAATACGAATACTTATACTGTAAATAAGCTATAAATTAGCTGTTTATTTTTCAAAGAGAGGGGCTGGTGAAAACTGGCCCTTTTTTATTTTATAGAGTGAAACCCAAACTTAGGCGAACTTAATTTAGCATTTAAAGACAAACATTTTAAATGATAATCGATAAAAATCATAGCAATCAATTAGTATTGAAATGGATATGGGCTTTGTTCTATGCATGGGAATTATATATTTGTAATCGAAAAGTTTTAATTATATGCGTTTAGGTCAATTATCGAGAAAAATTAATGTCAAACCCACTGATATTATTGATTATTTAGACAAGGATCTGAAAGTAAAAATGAATAGTCATCTTAATTCGAAAGTAGAAGATCAATATGTTGATTTTATTATTTCTCATTTTTCAGTGAATAAAAAGGAAGAAGCAGTTAAATCAAAAGATAAAGAACCTCATATTACTGAAAAGGAAGCTTCTGAAAAGAAGGAAAAAGAAGTTTCTGAAAAGAAAGAAAAAGTCAAAAAAACCAAAACGCCAGCGGAAATACCATTAGAAAAAATTGAGGAAGATAAAATTGAGACTATAAAAGCGAGCGCACAAAAATTAGATGGATTAAAAGTAATTGGCAAAATTGAGCTTCCTCCTCCACCTCCACCGGAAATGATCGAGATCGATGGAGTGATGTATGATAAGCAAGAAGTAAAGAAGCAACGAAAAGAAGAAAAAGAGCAAAGAAGAGCCCAACTTCAAAAGAGAAAAATTGAAAGTCCAAATAATCCTGAAGTAAAAAACCGCATTCATCCTCCTTTAGCTAAAAGACATTTAAGCTTCGAAGAAAAAAAAGAAGTGGATGATAAGGCCTATTTAAAGAGAAAACGGGTTGAAGAAAAATATCAAAAAGAAAAGCAGCGAAAACACTACGAAAAAATTCACTTATTAAAACCTGCTGCTAAGGGCGAAAAGAAAAAAACAAGCAAAAAAGTCAAGATCCAAGAACCTGAGATCATCATAGAAAGTAAGCCAAAACCTAAATCATTACTAGGGAAATTTTGGCGGTGGTTAAACACCTAAAAGGTAAATTCAAAGAATTTAAATTAAAGATTATGCACTTAAATAGAATTTTCGGACTATTCGTAGTTTTATTATTTGCGATCAATAGTTCCGCACAAAACGATTCTTTAATATTAAAAAACAACAATGTAATTATTGGCGAAATAAAGTCAATGAACCGAAGTGTAGTTATCATTGAAACGGATTATAGCGACTCGGATTTTAAGGTTGAATGGGGAGGAATAAAGGAGATTTATACCGAACAGGTATTTATAATAAATGTAGTTGGTGGTGAATTATTTACGGGACGGATTAAAACTACTGCTCCTGAAATAGTCAGTATAATCGGAAGTAGTGAAAATAATAAAATCCATATGGATTCAATTGTTTATTTGGATAAGTATGGGAATGACTTTTTAAGTAATTTTTATGCTTCTTTCGGACTTGGGATGAATTTGACAAAAGCGAATGATTTCACTCAATTTAGTTTAAATCTAAGCGCTGGATATCTCGCAAAAAAATGGTCATTAGACATGTACTTTAATAGTTTAAATTCTACACAAGACGAGATCGACGATATTAAACGAAGTGATGCAGGTTTGGAATACCGATTTTTATTACCCAAAAATTGGTATTTAGCTATTGCAGCAGATTTCCTTTCTAATACAGAGCAGGCAATAGCACTTAGGTCCAATACTAGACTTGGAGTTGGGTATTTTCCAATTAAAAATAACAAGCTTTATTGGGGAATTGGCGCAGGTGCTAATACCAACTTAGAAAAATTCTCAAATGACAGTCCGAATCGGCAAAGTTTAGAAGCATATATCGGAAGTGAGATTAATCTATTTAATATCAATGATTTTAGTTTATTGTCTAATATTTATGTCTTTCCAAGTCTCACGGAGGCTGGTCGACTTCGTATTGATTATATGTTAAATACTAAATACGATCTTCCTCTTGACTTTTATATCGGATTAAATTTTTCACTTAATTATGATAACCGCCCAGGAGAAATAGGAAAGGAAACGGATTATATATTTGGAGCCTCTTTTGGATGGAGTTGGTAATCGAATAGCTAAAAACCTTTATCTACTCATTTTCGTATGATGAATGTATGAAATTCATTCAGCGAATATATAAATTGGTACTACTTATAAGTATTATCATTATTGCAGGTTGCACAAAAGATAGCTGCATTCACGGGAGTGGCCCTATTGTTTCACAGGAATTAACTCTTAACCATTTTGATGGTTTCAATTTGCGAGGAAGCTTTAATATCACTTACAAAAAGGGAAGTGAACAAAAGGTAATAGCAGTGGGTCAGCAAAACATCATTGACCAACTATCTTACACATTTGATAATGGAATATGGATCGTTGAATTCGTTGATGGTTGTTACAGCGATTATCAGTTAACGATTCAAATCACATCTCCTAGTATAGATGAGATCAGGAATAACTCTGCAGGAAATATTCAACTTTTAAATCGAATAGATTCATTAACTACGCTAAGTATATTTAATAATGGTACTGGTTATATCAGTTCTTATGACTCGGTTATTGTCGATAATATTTTAAATATCGGACTTACAAGTAGTGGCCATATCGATTTAATTGGAGTTGCGAAAAATCAAAATATTAATCTTTCAGGGTCAGGTAATTATTATGCTTTTGGATTATTATCAGAAGACTGTACTATTTCATTGCCCGGTTCAGGTAGTTGTGAGATCAATGCAAGCAATACTTTAGAAGCATTTATTAGTGGAAGCGGAAATATTTACTACACCGGAACACCTACAATAATTTCTTCTATAACAGGCTCCGGAAATTTGATCAATTCGAATTAATCAGAACTTATTCGTTAACTGTATTATCAACCAGGATCCTTTGAGTAGGATAAGCGAATTGAATCGAATCATGCTTTTCAAATTGATTTAAAATAGCCTCCCAGATAAGATTTTCGGTAGATCTTCTTTTTTTAGGATCCACGAGGAACCTCATATATAAACAAACGCCGGAATCCTTTATGGTCGTATATACGATCGGTGTGAGCACATTGTAATAGATCATGAATTTTTTTGATACTTCAATTAGACTGGATTTCGCACTTTCCGTCAAATGGGCACTGTGTTCTTCTACTATTTCAGATAAAATTGATTTTGCTAATTTCCAGTCACTTTCAAATGTGATCGTAATATTCATTTCATTCCAAATATGACTAAATCCTTGAGAATAATTTGCCTGTGTAGTTGTAAAGACAATTCCATTTGGGATATGAATGATTCTTCCGGTACTTTGATCCGCCTCTACCCAATTTCCAATTTCATTGATCGTAAATTGAAATAATCGAATATCGATCACATCCCCTTTGTTTTCACCAATCTGTACACGGTCGCCAATTTAAATGGTTGTCGTGCAAGTATAAACAACCATGCAGCTAAATTTACAATAGGATCTTTCAAAGCAATAG
>JAHECK010000081.1 GCA_024641785.1 Flavobacteriales bacterium
GGATAGTATTCCGGTAGGCTTACCTTCTACAATATTGCGAAGGAGACCTGATATTCTGAAGGCGGAACAGGATGTAATATCCCAAAATGCACTTGTAGGTGTTGCGGTTGCTCAGCGTTTTCCTTCGGTAAGTATTACGGGTTTACTCGGAGTTGCGACGAACGATTTTACCAGTTTGATAGGAGGTGGCGCTACATGGCAAGTAGGAGCTAGCTTATTAGGGCCTCTTTTTCACTTCAGTAAAAATAAACGAAGAGTAGAAATTGAAAGAGCTAAAACAGAGCAAGTGGTTTACGCTTATGAAAAGACCGTAATTAATGCTTTTAGGGAAGTAGAAGATGCCTTGGTATCTATCGAAACGACCAAACGTGAGCTTTTAGAAAGAGAGAAGCAGGTAAAAGCAGCTGTAAATGCAAGAGAATTATCGGCTCAACGCTATGATAAAGGGGTTACCAGTTATCTTGAAGTGTTAGAAACTCAACGTGGAGCCTTCGATGCAGAACTCCAATATTCAGATATTTTGAGATCTTTGTTTACTTCTTATGTTGATCTTTATAATGCGCTTGGCGGCGGATGGTTGACTCCGGAAGAAGAACAAGCTGCAAAAGCGGCACAAGGACAATAGTTTTTTTCTGTTTTAGGGCCTGGGTAGGAAGATGTCTAAATCCGTCATCCAGCAATAATTTCTTAATTAGTTTCTTTTGTAAACGAGATAAACTCCAATAAGTAAAATAAAACCTCCAATTAATTGTAAAAAAGCTAGTATTTCACCGTCTAAAACACCCCACATTACTGCTACTAAAGGAATAAGGTAAGTCACCGAAGAAGCAAATAAGGCGGTCGACATCTTGATTAGCCAATTATATAAGATCAATGCGAATGCTGTACTTGCTAAGGCAAGGATGGCAGTATACATTAGTCCTGTTTTTAATTCCGGGTATTCGATTATTCTAGCCGGAATTGTACTGAAAAGCAAATAAATCAATGATGGAAGACCTACAGTAAAAATAGCGAAAGAGGTTATGTCAATCGATCGTAGATCAGTTAAATAACGCTTAACTGTATTTACGCTTATGGCATAAAAAAGCGTTGCCAAAATGATCATTCCGGGATAAATAATGCGATTATATTGAAGATCGAGATGTCCGCCAATAATAATCGTACTCACTCCAATAAATCCAAGAACAACACCGATTTTATTCCATATTGAACTTTTGATCGAATAAAAGACAGTTCCTAAAATTAGAGTAAATAAAGGAACGGTCGCATTTAGGATTCCGGCTAGTGAACTTGAAACTTCTGTTTGACCAAAAGCAAATAGAAAAGCGGGAATGCCATTTCCAAATATTCCAACAACAAAAAGATATTTCCAGCTCTTTTTAGGAATTCTTTTCCAATGTAAAAAAACGGTTGGAGATAAGGCAAGCATCGCAATAATGAGTCTGAATAAAGCTACTTCTTGTGGTCGTAATAATAAATCCCCAGAAGTAGAATACATCGATCTTTTCATCAAAATGAAAGAGCTTCCCCAAATAAAGCCCAGGGTAACGAATATCAGTACAGATAAATATTTTTTTTTGTTCTCCTGTAACATTTATATTGTTTAAGGCGTCAAATGTAGTAAGAGGGAATGAAAGATTCGCTTTTATTTAATCAACTGTCATGAAAAAAGTACTAAGCCTAATTAGCATCATTGGATTTCTCAGCATTACTTATTATTCGGCCAATACCTTTATTAAGAATGAAAGCAACGTGTTGAAAGAAAAAAGTGAAGTTTCAAAAAGCATGGAAAAATCACTGCCTCTTATGATATTTGATATCTTCCAAGTTTATGTTAACTAAGTTTAAAATTAGCTTTAGTTAATAAACCCTATTCGATTATTGTCGGGCTTTAAAAGAAATCTATATCTTTAAACCTTAATTGGCGTAAATATTGTCACTACTATTTACATGGAATTCAGGAATATGAAGAAATGGACGATCATCATTACGGTATTATTTTTCACTCACTTAAGCTTTGGTCAGGAGAAGGAGTCACAGTCGATTGCCGGGTTTTTTAAAGCAGGTTCGGTCTCCGGGATTTCATCATTTTTTCCAGCAAGTCTTGATATGACCATTTTAGAAACAGAAGATGTTTTCTCCAAAGCACAGGCCACTCAGATAATCACGCAATTTTTTAAGACAAATAAACCATCTGATTTTATCGTAAATCATAAAGGATCTTCTAAAGGAGGGGATTATTATCAGATCGGTACGCTAAAAACAAATAATGGGACTTATCGGGTAACTTATTTTTTAAAGAAAGACCAAGACAAAGTCTATATTAAGCGACTGAAAATTGAATTAGACGCAGACGATTTTTAATGGATCCGGAAATAGTAGACATCATCAATTTGGCTATAAAAGAAGACCTAGGTGATGGAGATCATAGTTCATTAGCCTGCATTCCTCCAAATAATATTGGTAAAGCTATTCTCTTTGCAAAAGAAAGCGGAATCATTGCCGGAGTGGAATTAGGAAAGTATATTTTTCAATATATCGACCCAAAATGCACTGTTGAAATAGTAAAGAAGGACGGTGAAAAAGTGGAGTCCGGCGACCTCATATTATCAGTAGAAGGAAATGAGAGATTTTTACTTCAGTCCGAACGACTCGTTTTAAATTTCATGCAGCGAATGTCAGGTATCGCTTCCATGGTGAAACAATATAATGAAGCGATCAAAGGACTTCCTACTCAGCTTTTAGATACACGAAAAACCACTCCCGGACTTAGAAAGATAGAAAAGTGGGCGGTGAGGATCGGTGGTGGAATGAATCATCGAATGGGGCTCTATGATATGATCATGTTGAAAGAAAATCATATTGCATATGCCGGAGGTATAGCTAAAGCAATCCAACAAACACAAGCTTATTTACAAGAAAATAATTTAACGATTCCTGTTGAAATAGAAACACAGAATATTCAAGAAGTCAGAGAAGTTCTTGAATGTGGGGGAGTGGACCGAATCATGTTGGATAATTATAATATCGAAGATCTAAAGAATGCTATCTCATTAATAGATAAAAGATACGAGACTGAAGCATCAGGGGGAGTCAACTTAACTACAATTCGAGAAATTGCTAAAACAGGAGTTGATTTTATTTCTGTTGGAGCGCTAACACATTCCGTAAAAAGTTTAGATATTAGCATGCTCGTAGATCGTTAAATTATGCCTTTTCGTCATCATCCATATGTTTTCAAAATAAGAGCTTATGCTCGATTAATTAAACCTTGGTTTTTTAACGGAGCAAGCTTGTATTATGTAGCTCATTTTTTTTGGGAAGGAATTACAAAAGGCGATGTTGGTACTCGTGGAGCTTCCATTTCGTATAAGATATTAATGGCTTTATTTCCAACTATTATTTTTGTGCTTTCATTAATACCCTATCTGCCAATCGATAATCTTGAATGGATCATATTGGATAACTTAAAAACCATTATGCCCGTTTCAGCTCATGAATTGCTATCTAATTTAGTTAATGACCTAGTAGAAAGAACTCATTATACCTTATTGTCAATTGGATTTCTATTAGGAATATATTATGCTGCAAATACTATTAATGCCTATATCATAGAATTTAATTCCTCCCCCATTTTAGTAAAGAGATATGGTTTTTTTAAAGGGCTTTTAATTTCCTTTTTGCTCGTTATCTTCTTTGCAGTATTTATTTTTATATCAGTTCTTCTTTTACTCGTCGGGACCTTTTTATTAGACCAACTATTAAACTATGGTTTGATCAATGAAAACATTAGGAATCTATTAGATTTTTTAAGGTATTTAGTGGCCTTTATTCTGTTTATTTTTTCGATCTCGGTTCTTTATTATGCCGGCGACAGGCATAGAGAACGATTTAAACCATTTAATCCGGGAGCGATAAGCGCCGCTTTTTTAGTTATTATTACCTCCATTATTTTCGCATGGTTTGTGAATAATTTCGGTAACTATAATAAACTATACGGATCATTAGGATCCTTTTTCGTAGCTTTAATTTGGCTATACTATAATAATATTATTATCATTCTGGGCTTCGAATTAAACACCAGTATTAAACGAGCAATAAATCATTGATATGAAAAAAATCACAACAGTTCTATTTTTATTTTTTTTAGTGAATAGCCTGATGGCTCAAAATGTTGTCGGAACATGGAAAACGATCGACGATGAAACAGGAAAGCCCAAATCACTGGTTGAATTGAGCATAAAAGACGGAAAGCTATTTGGTAAAGTTATAAAGCTTTATCGTGAAGCAGGAGAAGATCCGGATCCTATTTGCGACTTGTGTGAAGACGACAGAAAGGATGTGAAAGTATTGGGGATGGAAATTGTACGTGATATGGAAAAAGATAATGATGAATGGGAGGATGGAACCATCTGTGATCCTAAAAACGGTAAAGTTTACGATTGTAAATTGTGGATCGATGAGGAAAATCCTAATAAATTGAATGTGAGAGGGTATATTGCTTTTTTCTATAGAACCCAATACTGGGAAAGAGTCTCTAATTAAATCGTTTTTTTATCAATTTTAACGGAAGATCAAGAATTTCCGCTTTCACTTTAAGTCCGTAAAATCCGAAAAGTAGCATAAGACTAAATAGCAATGTTTTTATTAAAATTGAAAGCAATGGATTTTCAGGGAACAGTATGATCATATTTCCTATAACCCCAATTACGAGTAATATTAATACTGTTTTGAAGTAAGAAATGGAAAAAGGATCGCTTTTAAATCTCCATTTAATATAAATCACTTTAAGGGTATTGTATATTAAATAAGTAATGGCAGTAGCGATTGCAGCACCCACAATTCCATAGCTTTTTATAAGAAAATAGTTACTTACTATAGTTAGGAGAATAAGGACAGAATTAAAAAACAAATTAATTCTATAGTATTTAGAGAAAACGATCATTAACCCACTTACACCGGTTCCCATTATAAATAAATTGGATAAACCGATATAGAAAACAACCCATAGTCCGCCCGAAAATTTACCGGGAATGAGTTGATATAAAGCTTCAATATTTACCCAAATAAGTAAAAAAAGCGCTCCACCAATGATCAATTGATTGATCGATGATTGCTTGTATAATTTACTTAGATCATCATGTTTTTCATCGTGGATCGACTTTGCGACCATAGGCGTTGCAGGAATTAGTATCGCCCGTTGAGGAATTGTTATTACAGCGCCAATGTAATAAGCAAGCGTATAATAAGCAACATTTTCAAGGTTCAATATCCATCCTATCATAATCAGATCTAAATTCGCAACAATGATGCTGGCACCTTTATCTAAGACCGTATAAAGGCCGTAAATTATTGTTTCTTTTATTTTTAAAAGGCGAAATGAAAATTCAAGTTTTAAGCCTAAATACAAAGAATAAAATACATAGATCAGTAACGAAATTAAATAAGACCAAATAAATAAAGAGAGATATAGATCGAATGAATAGGGTTTAAATAAATATACAAGAGAGATAATGAGATAAAAACTTTTCAGAAAAGTCTCATTTACAAGCTGTATCATTGGTGTTTTATGTTTACTCGCAATATATCCTGTGAATACCTGAGTTAAAATCACAACGGCACTTAGAAGAAAATAATCGTTCAAATTTGATGCGATCAATTCGCTGTCCTCTTCATTAATGAAGTGAATAATTCCTCCTTTTGTCATTAGATTTAATGAAATCAATAGAATGACACTCAAAATAGAAATCAAGAATGCAAAGCCCATCAAAGAAGATCTCTCTTGTTCATTGGTCATTCTTGAGTATTCTTTTATGACAACATTATAAATTCCGAAACCAAATACATGCGCCGAAATAACAGAATAGGATAGAAGAATTTTTACGAGTCCCCAGTTTTCAGGCATCGTTTCAAAAGCCCTTGGAAGTATAAAAATGGTGTTAATAGCACCGGCAATGATTCCAATGAAAATATTAATAGAATTTGAATATGCCTGTCTAGCTAATAAGCCCAAAGTTTTTTTTTCGAAAGATAATTATTCTCTTGTTAGATGATCAATTCGATCCATAAAATCATTCAGGGTTGAAGTGAAATAAAGTTTATTTTCTTCATCTAATAATTCATTAAAATACTCTTTACCTCTTGGATCGATTAAAAGGCTTGGAATATTCAATAGTAAAGCATCTAGCGTGCTACTCGAAAATTGTGTGATATGCACAAAACAGGAGCCTAAGCTATCGTAAACATCTTCGTTTTGATCGATAAGAAAAGATTCAATTCCAATAGCCAGCATTCTTTTTGTTAAATCGTCTTTAATTTCGGGATAAGCAGGATGAAGCCGAAATAGGACTTCGACGTTCTTTTCTTTTAATAAAGGGATCGCTTTCCAGATAAAGTGTTCTAAATCGGGGAGTTGATTTTGAAGTGTATATAAAATATAATGCCCCTTTTTATCGAGCTCATTTCGATCTTGTTTTCTGTTTTTTAACCAATAGAGATGCGATCTGTTTCCAAAAATAATGGTCTCAATTGGGCTGTCTTTAAATTGATTGTCAAGTAATTCCTTTTCTTTATCACTATATACTGCGAATATACTTGGCAAAAGTGAATAGCCTTTATTAGGAATATTGATCCATCCCGAATAAGCATAATGCCCTTTTCCTTGAACGCCATGCTGAATATCAATAGTGTCAATACCCGATTTGTTTGCCGCCGCGATCATTCCCATTTGGTTTGCAAAATAAAAGGAGGTGAGATAGCATCGTTCTAATTTCGGAAAACGATAAAATAGAGCATTATATAACTTAAAGTGATTTTTGAAGATCTCATATTCATATACAGCACTAAACAAATTTAATTCCGGAAACACTTTTTTAAGTTTTAATAAATTGAATTTACGGATGGTACTATAAAAATGAGATGCCGCTGATAGCTCTGGCGATCTTAGATTTAATTGATTTTTGATATCATTTAATTCAAGATCGATATTAAAGATCACTGTATTTTCTAAAACAGGATGCTGTATAAAATGAAAGGGTGTTGGATTTTCAGTTTCCGCAATAATGGCATTAGCATGAGCAAAATGATTGAAATAAGGATCAATAAATTTATTGTAATGATCTTTAATGTCCTTCCTGTTTCGGTAATTCGAGATCCAGATCTCTTTTATATCACTTGAAAAAAATGAAGGTGAATTTGTATTGATAAATCCCTTGATAGGATCTTTGCTTTTTGAAGATCCAATTCTTTTAGAAATAAATTTCTTAATACGATGGAATAAGCTGTTTTTAGCTAAATAACGTAAGGTATAGGATTGATAAATACTGAATTTAAAAAGAGGCCAGCTATTTCCATATTCATCATCGAACAAGGAAATATTCTCTTCCGTTTCAAAAGAAGCCATTCTATTAAAAAGATCCCTCAGTGAATGTGTCGAATTAGAGCTGTCTTTCGTCAATTTTTATAATGCTTTTTGATTTGAGTATAAAGGTCTAAAATAAAACAAAACCATGGTCTTATTTCCCTATTTTTACCAATGAAATAACAGATTAATGTTTAATACGACTATTAATATAGGGACTAGATCAATTAATGAAAACTCCTCTGTTTATATCATTGCGGAAGCAGGTGTAAATCATGGAGGCGACATCAATATTGCTATGCAATTGATTGATATCGCCAGTGATGCAGGGGCGGATGCTGTAAAATTCCAGGCCTTTAGAACGGAACATCTGATTCTTGATCATGTTGAAAAGGCGGCCTATCAGAAAGTCACGACCGAAAGCAAAGAAAGTCAATCGGAGATGCTCCGGAAATTGGAGTTAAAAAACGAACAATACAGTATTTTAAAGGACTACTGTCTTAAAAAAAACATTCAGTTTTTAATTACCCCTTTTGATGAGCAATCATTATTAGAATTAGAAGAGATCGGTGTAGATGCTTATAAAGTGGCTTCAACCGACACTACTAATCTTCCATTTTTAATTAAAATAGCAAAGACCAATAAGCCCATTTTGCTTTCTACCGGGATGTGTGATATGAAAGAAGTAGAAGCTGCTGTTGCTACAATAAAAGAATTCAATAAGGATTTGATCTTATTGCAATGCACTGCTAATTACCCAATTGAAGATGACGAAGCAAATTTAAAAGTGATCGGTGAATTTAAACGGAAATTTTCTTGCCTTGTTGGCTATTCAGATCACTCTATTGGAATTGGCGCTGCTCCATTTGCGATCCCTTTTGGTGCTGTAGTACTCGAAAAGCACTTTACGATCAATAAAAAAGATGCAGGCCCTGACCATTTAGCCTCTCTGGATCCAATCGAATTAGCTAACTTTGTGAAGCTTGTCAGAAAAGTAGAAAAGTATATCGGGAGCCCTGTTAAGGAACCTACAAAAGCGGAGAAACTTACAAAAAAGGCGCTTCAAAAATACTTAGTAGCAAAAACAAAAATTAACTACGGCGAAGCTTTTACCTTAGATAATATTGTTGGAAAACGTACTGGTGGACTTGGAATATCGCCACTGCATTATAAAGAGATCATTGGTAAAGTAGCCAAAAAAACCTTTCAAAAAGACCAGATCATTGAAATCGATTAATATTATAGGTTCAGGAGGGCATTGCAGAGCAGTAATCCCATTATTATCTAAAGACAAGTATGCTTTATCAGTTTATGATGATTCCTATAATGTAGACAAAGAAGAGTTTATTCTTGGGGTCAGACTAATCGGGAAGGTAAAGGATATCCCAAAAGATAATTCTGAGATCGTATTGGCTATTGGAAATAATGAACAGAGGGCAGTGTTGTTTGCTCAATTTAAAGACCGCCTGTTTAAAGAGAAGATAATTGCAAACACCGCTTATATTGGAGAAGAAGTTAAAATTGGAAATGCAACGATCGTTTTTCATCATGCATTGGTAAATTCAATTGCTCAAATCGGAATGAATACAATTGTAAATTCGAAAGCACTGATCGAACATGAATGCATTATTGGAGATCATTGCCATATTTCGATATCTTCGGTAATAGGAGGGAGAGTGAAAATTGGAGATCACTGTTTTATTGGAGCAGGAGCGATAGTAAAAGATCAAATTGAAATTACAGATCATGTTACGATCGGAGCGGGTGGAGTCGTTATAAATTCAATAACAGAACAGGGAATTTATGTTGGTAATCCTTTGAGAAAAATTAAATGATTTACGTTTCTTCATCTTGTATTAGAGCAAATTATATTAATGAATCGGTTCAAAAACTGGCGGAGGAAGGATTTACTCATATCGAACTTTCAGGCGGGACAAAAGTCTATCCGGATCTCGAAAAAGATCTTTTAAGTTTGCAGGATAAATATGGATTACATTATTTATGTCACAATTATTTTCCGCCTCCTGCAATTCCATTCGTAATAAACATCGCCTCACTTGATGAAAAGATCCATCAATTATCTATGGAGAACTTGATTAAAGGAATTGAATTAAGTGAGAAATTGGGAGCTAAACAATTTGGGTTTCATGCCGGATTTTTAATAAATATTCCCTTAGAACAAATTGGAAAGAAGATAGATAGGGCAAAATTATTTGACCGAAAAAAGGCTTCTACGAAATTCATTCAGTCTTATTCCATATTGCGCGACCGCTTTCCAAATATGAAATTATATCTTGAGAATAATGTGATCTCAAATGAGAACCTGACTAGTTTTAATGGAGAAAACCCTTTTTTTATATGTGATAAAGAGGATTATGAAAATTTTAAGGAAAAACTGGATTTCAATATTCTTCTCGATATTGCTCATTTAAAGGTTTCTTGTAATTCTCTAAAACTGGATTTTAAAAAAGAATTAGAATATTTTTTAAGAGAAAGCGATTATATTCATCTGAGTGATAATAATTCTCTTACTGACAGCAATGGGCCGATCGTTGAAAATTCAGAATTGTATCAATTATTGGCTCAGCATAGTTTAGTGAATAAAACCTTAAATCTTGAGGTATATCGTCCGGTAGAAGAGATAAGATCAAGTATGAATTTGATAAAAAAATTGATTGTATGAATGAATCGAGATGTTTTAAGAATGCAGCTTTAAAGGTAGTGCTTGAAGCTATAAATGCGGTTCCTATCGGTACTGCTTTTCTTGAAGACAAGGAAGGGAAATTAGTAGGGATATTCACCGATGGGGATTTTAGAAGGTTATTGCTAAATGGAAGGGAATTACATGGGAATTTAAAAGACACAGATTTTGGAGATTTTGTTTATGCCCATGAAGGGGATAACGTTAAGGATCTTTTAAGTAAGACTAACGAAAAAGTAAGGTTAATACCTATCGTTGACAAAGACTTTAAGCTGATAGATTATTTTAGATATCAGCATGAAACTCATTTTTTACCTGTCGCAGAACCTTCTTTATTAGGAAAAGAATTAGAGTATGTTACTGATGCAGTCTTATCTACCTGGATCTCCAGTCGAGGGAAATATATTGATCGTTTTGAATCTGAATTCTCGTCATTCGTACAATGTAAATATGGGGTGTGTACCTCAAATGGAACCACAGCCTTACATCTTGCCCTCGTCGCACTTAATATTGGACCCGGAGATGAGGTGATCGTACCTGATCTGACTTTTGCAGCTACGATCAATGCGGTTTTGTACGTTGGAGCAACTCCGGTAATTGTTGATGTTGAGAAGGATCGATGGACTATTTCGCCTACTGAGATCAGAAAGACAATCACTGATAAAACAAAGGCGATCATACCGGTGCATGTTTATGGACAACCCTGTGATATGGATTCGATCATGGAAATTGCTCATGAATTCGATCTTAAAGTTATTGAAGATTGCGCTGAGGCTCATGGAGCATCAATTCATGGGAAAAAAGTGGGTAGTTTTGGAGATATTGGGATCTTTTCATTTTTTGGAAATAAGATAATAACTACAGGAGAAGGTGGGATGTGTGTGAGCAATTCTGCCGAGATCGATGAAAGGATGAGAATGCTGCGCGATCATGGAATGGATAAAAATAAAAGGTATTGGCATCAGGAAGTTGGATTTAATTACCGAATGACAAATATTCAGGCTGCGATCGGCTGTGCACAACTAGAAAGAATTGATGAGATCATCGCTAAACATAAAAGCATTGAATCTAATTATCGAAAAGCTTTGAAGTCGATCCCAAATTTAGAATGGCAAAAAGATTTTGATGGTGTAGAAAGGGTGATCTGGCTTGTTTGTGTTTTGGATAATGATCGAGAAAACACTTTAAAAAAATTGGCTAATGCTCATATCGATGTTCGCCCATTTTTTTACTGTTTATCTGATATGCCTATTTATAAAGACTATCTTTTCTCTAATAAAGAAGCGAAAAATTTATCTTCACGAGGGATCAATCTTCCTACGGTAGACAATATTGATTTTGATAGAATAAAAACGGTATTTCAATCTTAATTAAGTAAATCAATGAAAATACTCGGAGTCATACCAGCCAGAGGAGGAAGTAAGCGTCTTAAAGATAAGAACATTAAATCTTTAGCTTCAAAGCCATTGATCCAATATACGATTGAAGCTGCTTTAGCTTCGACTTTATTAAGTAAGGTGATTGTTTCTACCGATAGCCAATTGATCGCTGATATGGCAAAGAAAATGGGAGCAGAGATCCCTTTTATAAGACCCGAAGAATTAGCCGGCGATCTATCAGGATCTTTTGAAGTAATGGAGCATGCACTCGATTTTTTCAATAAAAAAGGGGAGCATTTTGATATGATCGTAATGCTTCAACCTACGTCACCTTTACGAATAGCGCAAGATATAGATGAAGCGATACAAAGTATAATAGACAGTGATTTTTTAGCTGCTGTTACGGTTTGTAAAACAGAACATTCGCCACTTTGGATGAATACTTTACCCCAAAATCATTCGATGAAGGATTTTCTTAGTCATATTGAATTGAAACATACCCGCTCTCAGGACCTACCTGATTATTACCGATTAAATGGAGCAGTGTATGTCGCAAATACGAACTATTATTTGGAGAACAAAGGATTTTTTGGTGAAAAGACGAAGGCCTACATAATGCCTCAAGAACGATCCATCGATATTGATTCGGAATTGGATTTCTTACAGACAGAAAATATTTTAAAAAATAGAAGCTGAAAAAAGGCAACACTACCGTAACATAATTCTTTTAATTACAGATTCATCTTTTCCTAAGATTAGTTTAATGAAATAAAGTCCTTTGGTGAAATCACTTAAGTCTATTATTACCTTGTTTCCATAACTATTTTCTGAAATAAGGACTTGACCAGAAACATTGAAGACCTCGTATTTAAACTCACTTAATTTATTTTCGTTTATCTCGATATTAAAGATGCCATTGCTGGGATTAGGGAATATTTTAATATTATACTTTGATTCAATGTGTTCAATAGCTGTCGTAATATTCCAACACAGCTCTAATTCAGGATGTAAATCCGCATTTGAATTGTCACTTGAAGCAAATAGTAAGCTTCTGTAAGGATCTACTTCATTTTGCATTTTTATTATAAAACCATAATTGGAATTATTCGGATCTAGCATATCCGTCACCAGATCACTAACGTCAATATTTGTATAATTCTGTGTGCCGCTGTTGCTTGCAGCTAATTCAACTTGATTTATCGTTGTTGATCCAGGTTGATTGGACCAATTGACAGTGCTTTCATCCCAGGATTCAGTAATTCTTTGAATATATGCATCATTGTTACCGGTATGAAGATCAAAGCTTTGTATATTATCTGTAGGATTATAAAATAGTGATAGAGAAGAACTTGATAGGGTAGCGTTCTCCGGAATAAAAGATAAATCAAATTCGATTAAGGCTCGCATTTTACCTAAGTTCCCACCATTTGTCCAAGTATAAATAACCATGCTTTCATAATCATCATAGTTGCTGCTAGCATTATTAAGAGTTACTGATGCATCTTTTCCTTCTACACCCGGTTTTATGGTGATGCATGAATCGTTGTTATTCAGGATGTATGTCAATTCTAATTTTGGTCTTATAGTTGAATCAGCATTGTCGCTTGAAGCAAAAAGTAAACTTCTATAAGGTGAAATTTCATTTTGCATTTTAAGGATCATCCCATTATTGCCCTCAGGGGCAGTCAACATATCATTTATTAAAACAGTAACATCTATATCCAAATAGTTCTGGGTATTACTTGTGCTTGCATCCAATTCAATCTGATTAACAGAAGTAGAATTAGGTTGATTGTTCCATGTAACCAAATTTTCAGTCCAGGGCTCAGTGATTCTTTGAATATAAGCATCATTTTGACCAGAATGGAATTCAAAACTTTGAAGATCATCAGTTGGATTGTAGTATAATGATAAAGAAGCATCAATAACAGCAGCATTATTGGGAAGTATTGACAGATCAAATTCAATCAAGCCTCTCATTTTTCCGAGATTACCCCCATTGGTCCATGTATAAGCTACAATACTTTGATATGTATCGTAATTATTATTTCCGGCATTAAGGGTTACAGAAGCATCTTTGCCATCTTGATCATTTGGCTGGAGAATAATTGTAGTTTGAGTATATGCGCTTAGTGCAATGAAATGAACAAACGAGAATAATAGGAATTTAAATGTCTTCAAAGCAATTGAATTTTGTTATTTAAACTGTAAATAACAATTTTCCTATTATAAATACAATGATTAGTATCACATTAATTCACTCGAAAGAAATGCTTATTTTGCTTACAAAGTTTGTATAATATCTGCAATTTGTCCTGCTTGATACTTTCTCGAGTAGATCAAAGAATTTTCGTTATTAATTGATGATATATGTGCGGAGGAATTTTGTAATATATTTTTAATAAATGGAAGTAGATCAGTTGATGAATAATCAAAAATTTGACAGGAAGAGAAAGGGCTTAAAATTTTAGCAGCATCTCCATTTTCGGGACCTATGCCAATAATAGGTTTTCGGCAGGCGATATATTCAAATATTTTTCCGGTAAGGATCCCTTCATTATTCAAAACTTGCGGTATAAAAAGCAGTAAGGCATCTGAACTTTGCATTTCTTTTACTGCTATATCATGCTGCACTCGATCAATATAGGTGCATAGTGAACTTAAGTTATTTTCTTCTATTATTTTTTTTACCTCCGGACTTACATTCCCAACAAACTTAATACGGAAATCAAAATCTGATTTTAGTTCTTTTAAAGCTTCAAAAAGTATTGTGGGAGAATATTCTTCTGTAAGACTTCCAATATATCCAAAAGTAAAATGAGTATTTTTTATTAGTTCATCTGATATAAAATCTTCAGGATCATAGCCATTTGGGATGACATGGATCTTCTCTTTTTGGCCACCTAATTTATGATAGAACAGGTCTTTAATCGAATCGCTAACAGTAATGATCTGATCCGCTTTTTTTAATACATCAAGCTCAAGATTAGCATCTTTTTTTCGTTGCGAAGGCAAATGAAGAAG
>JAHECK010000006.1 GCA_024641785.1 Flavobacteriales bacterium
TTCATCATAGTTTCGCTCAGAAAGTAATTTATCGATACAACGCGCTATAGGCTCAATGCTCATTACCATTCCGGCTCCACCTCCAAAAGGTGCGTCGTCCGTATTATGATGCTTCTTAAGACTATAATCTCTAATATTGTGGACAACAACTTCTGCGAGTCCTTTTTCTTTGGCACGCTTAATGATTGATTCAGATAAAGGACCTTCTACAATCTGGGGTAAGACAGTTAAGATATCAATCCTCATTTTTTTTGTTACAAAAGTAAAATGATTTTAGAAGGGCTTTACTTTATTTTTAACTTTATTTCTTTTTTCGAATGGAAGTTCGTATAATGTATAAATATCAAATATTTAATTATGAAATTTTTAAATTATTTTTTGTTTGCTTTGGTTTTAACACTAAGTTTTCAAAACAACATTAAGGCTCAACCAGATGATGAATATAACGATCTGCTGTTTTATTTAGTAGATGGCAAATACGATAAATTATTGTATAAGTCTATGGATTATATTGATGATGAAGATACGCGCCGAGATGCCTTACCTTATTTATATACATCTATGTGTTATTTTCAAATGTCTCAATTGGAAGAATATGACGAAGAATTTCCAAGAGCATTTAAAGATGCAGTTAAATATTGCGTGAAATATAGAAAAAAGGATGCTTCCGGTTTTTATGTTGCTGATAATGCAGAGTACATTGATGATCTAAAAAGACAAACCTACGAAGTTGCGGATGGTTATTATCAAACTGATAAAATAGCAAAAGCAAAGTCCTTCTATAAAGATTTGGTTGGAATTGATCCAATAGATTGGGGCGCATGGTTATTAAAGGGAGTTTCAGAAGCAAAATTAAATATGGTAGCTGATTCAAAAATATCTTTTGAAACCGGAATAAAAGGACTTGAATCCACCGAGAGTGTTGAGGATTATCTTCCAGGTCAAGCTCTAATTCTTAAAATGGGTATTATTAATTATGGCGAATATTTAAAATCTAAAGGGAAACTTACCGATGCAAAAGAAGTAATGACTCTTGGGTATAAATTTTTGAAAGACGATAATGAATATAAAATGGCCTATGATAGTATTATGAGATCTTAAAATCATAGATAGGCACTCTATTTCATACAGTTTTATTTTATTCTTTTAAAATTCTAAATGAGTTTTTGATCTACTGTTTTTTACGTTAAAAAACGGATGGTCTGGCTTAACTATTTTCATCATTTTTGAAAAGAAAGATTGAAAATTGGATTTAGTATTCTAAAAGTGCCCTTTATGTGGGATAATAAAAAGACAAATACGATTGAGAATGGCAATTTAAATTTGCTCTTTTCAGATCAACATTTTAAAACTGCGATCGATCAGTCACCAACTGCAACTTCCATTTACAATATTTTAGGAAAGCTTGTTTATTTTAACCAAGCTTTTTCCTGTTTGTGGCTAATTGAAGATTCAAAGATAAAACAGTATAAAAACAATTATAATTTATTTAAGGACGCCGAGTTCTCTAATGACATTATTCAAATAAGAAAGATTTTTGAATTTGGTAAACCTTGGAAAAAATCCCCTAATAAAATAATTCGTTCAGATAGTGAAGAAGACGATCTCTATGTAAGTTCGACTTTTTTCGCATTGGAAAAAGAGAATGGGAAAATTGAAGAAATTGTTTTAATTCAAGAAGATATCACCCCTTTGCTTAAAACGAATGCAGCATTAAGGAAGAATATTAAGGAAATAAGTATTTTAAAAGATGCACTTGATGTTTCGAATATTATTATTGAAGTAGATAGGAATGGAATGCTGCTTAGAGCGAATAATCATTTCTGCAATATTTCAGGATACTCCGAATGTGAGATAAATTCTATATCCATTTTTCAAATGAGATCAGGAAATATGCCTGATTCAATTTATCGAGATTTAAAAAATACGATTAAAAAAGGGGGGACTTGGAAGGGTGAAATGGAAAACCGATCTAAAAAAGGGACTATATACTGGACAGAAACCACCATTGTTCCTTTAAAAAATGCTTCCGGATCAGCCCAATCTTACTTAGAGATATCTAGTAATATTACGGAGAGAAAAAAGGCCGAACTAGAAATCATTGATCTAAATTCAAAGTTGGAACAAGAGGTCTTGAAAAGAAATGAGGATATCAGAAATGCAATCAGCGAATTAGAAGCTTTTACTTATTCTGTTTCTCATGATTTAAGAGCTCCATTAAGGGCAATTACTGGTTTTTCGGAATTGTTAAATGAAGAGTTTGGTGAAGAATTAAATGAAGAAGCAAAAAGGTACCTGGAAATAATTCAAAGTGGAACGGACCAGATGGCTCAGCTGATTGATGATTTACTTCAATTTTCCAGGGTAAGTAGAATCGAATTGAAAAAAAAGATGTTCGATCCAATTCCCATTATCCAAGAGATAATTAATAAAACAAAAATAAATGCAGCTTTGAATTCAGAAATTGCAGTTTCTAGTTTACCTCAGATCTATGGTGATCCAAATACCATAACACTGGTTTTTACTAATTTAATTTTAAATGCAATTAAATTTAGTAGACAAGCAGAAAAACCACAAATAACAATCGGATACAAAGAAAGCGGGGAGGAAGTGATTTGTTTTGTAAAAGATAATGGAGTTGGCTTTGATATGCGCTATTCGAATAAATTATTTAAAGTTTTTCAGCGACTTCACTCCACACAGCAGTTCGAAGGAACTGGAGTTGGACTTGCCATCGTACACCGAATTATTGTTAAACATGGCGGAAGAGTTTGGGGTGAATCACTTCCTGGCGCTGAAACTAGTTTCTATTTTACCCTTCCTCACAAAAAGAAAGATGTATAAAAAAGATGAGATCATATTGATAGAGGATAATCCTGTTGATAGCGAACTGGCTATAAAAGCACTCAGAAAAGCGGGGGTGTCTGGCGTAATTAGGGTTTTAAACGATGGAGCTGAGGCATTGGATTATTTTTTTGGCATGGGAAAATATAAAGGAAGGAATAATCTGTTCATTCCAAAATTAGTTCTCTTAGATTTAAAAATTCCAAAAGTTAACGGATTGGAAGTACTCGATCTAATACGATCAAACAGATATACCAGAACCATTCCGGTGATTATTTTCTCATCTTCTTCTGTACCATCTGATATTATAGAAGCATATAAAAAGGGAGCCAATAGCTATCTTATAAAACCGATCAATTTCAAAGAATATTGTATCACTTTAAAATTGCTAGCCGATTATTGGCTAAGTTTTAATAAAACGCCTTATTGATGATGGTCTCAGAAAATCCATTGAAAATACTAATTCTTGAAGATTCCATCTTGGATGTGGATTTGATACGAGCTAAAATTAAGCAGAATTTTTATTTCGAAGATAGTGTGGTATATGGAAGAGAAGCGTTTATAAATGAGATCTCCCGATTTAAACCCGATATCATTCTATCTGATTATTCAATGCCTCAATTTAATGGATTAGAAGCTTTGGAAATATTACAGAATTCAGAGTATAGTTGTCCTTTTATCATCATTACCGGGGCTTTAGATGAGGAGACTGCAGTATCATGTATTAAAGCAGGTGCAAATGATTATTTAGTTAAGGATAGATTGATTAGACTCCCTTCCGCAATTAGGCAAAGTCTTCAACAGCATAAAATCACAAACGAAAAGGAAGCGACTCAGAAGGCATTGGAAGAAAGTATTCGCAATTTCTTATCTCTTGGTAAGGCTAGTCCTGATTACGTTCTATTAATTACACGCGATGGAAATGTGAAATATTCAAATCGCGATGAATTGTTTAGTATCAAAATTAGAAAAGGACAGAATATTTATGACAAATTAAATAATGTACTTGGAAATAATATAAAGGTCGGAATCGAAGAAGCGTTTTTAAAAGGAAAGAACAAAGCTTTTACCACTGAGATCTTCAATAAAAATAAAATCCGCTTCTTTTACCGTTGTAAGATTTCCCATGTATTTTCTAATGATGATTATTCTGAATTCATGTTATTATTGAATGATATAACGGATGTAGAGGAAGTGAAGATTGATATGGAGATTTCTCATCTTCGTTTGACAGAGTTATTAAACAGATTGGAGTCTATTCGGGATGATGAAAAAAAGCGAATCTCATTAGAGATTCATGATCAATTAGGACAAGAGTTAACGGCTGCAAAACTGGGACTTTTTTATTTAAAAAAACAAATTGATAAAACTCAAAAGAGTGTTGAAAATTTGAATGAACTAAAGCTTAAAATCGATAGCTTGATTGAATTATCGGGAAATACGATTCAAACGGTTAGAAGAATTGCTCATCAATTAAGACCAATTATTCTTGATGATCTCGGCCTCATTCCTGCGCTTGAAAGGATGATTAAAAATTTCAATGAGAACACGGATATTTCCTGGCGATTGAAACTAGGTTTTACTAAAGAGGAATTTAATAAAGACTTTTCATTGTCGGTATATAGAGTTGTTCAGGAGGCAATTACGAATGTTATTCGCCATTCTAATGCAAGTTCTTGTATAATTTCTTTTAGTAGTAATGAAGATCGGTTTTTAATAAATATTTCAGATAATGGAAATGGTTTTGATCCAAAATTGATTCGTGGTAAAGGGAAATTAGGATTGTTTGGAATTGAAGAAAGAATTAAACCTTGGAAAGGGGATATTGAAATTGAATCAGAAAAAGGAAAGGGATGTATAGTAAAGGTTTCTTTTCCAAAGAAATTAATAATAAAAACACATGATTAATTTGATGATATGTGATGACCATCAAATAATTAGAGATGGTTTAAGCCAGATTTTAAGTCTTTACCCTGACATTAATATAATGGAAACACTTGCTAGCGGTGAAACCTTAATAAAGGCACTTAAAAATAGACAGCCTGAAGTATTAATATTGGATATTTCTTTACCGGGACGAAGTGGTTTGGAAGTTTTGAAGCAAGTAAAAATGATGTATCCTAACATTTCAGTTTTAATTCTAACGATGTATCCTCAAGATCAATATGCTATTCGAATGTTAAAAGCAGGGGCATCTAGCTATTTAAATAAAGATATTGCAACGGATGTATTAGTCGATGCAATTAGAACAATTTCTACGGGAAATGATTATATAAATAACGAAGTAGCCAATTTACTGGTAGGTGAGATGATGCTTGGAAACAAAGGGCTTCCAAATCAAGATCTATCAGATAGAGAGTATGAAGTTTTACTTTTAATCGGACAAGGAATATCTATTACGGCGATTTCTAATAAACTATGCCTTAGTGTGAAGACGATATCAACCTACCGCTCGCGATTAATGTCAAAACTGGAAATAGCTAATAATACAGATCTGGTAAAATATATGATCCGAAACGGAATTACTGATGCTGAATAGATTTTATATAAGTTAAAAGATCTGCGACAACAAAAGTGCTTCCTCCAACAAAAATCAAGTCATTTTTTTTCGCCTTGCTAATTGCGCTCAAATAAGCATCCTTTACTGTCTTATAGCAAAGACCATTAAGATTGAATTTTAATGCCTCTTTACTCAGCTCATCAACGTCAAGACTTCTTGGTATAGATGCCTGACAAAAATAGTATCTAGCTGAAGATGGAAATAGCTTAAGTATTTTTGAAACTTCCTTGTCATTTACCATTCCTAATACAATATGTAATTGATCGAAGTCTTCCTTTTTTAACTGGGAAAGCACTTCTAGTAATCCTTCGGAATTATGACCAGTATCACAAATTACTTTAGGTTCTTTTGATAAGATCTCCCATCTTCCTAAAAGCCCTGTATTTGCTTTAACATGTGACAAACCCATTCGAATCGCTTCTTCTGATATATCCCATTTTAATTTTCTGATAATATCCAGCGCTACTAAAGTGGTTTTTATATTGAATCTTTGATAATTTCCTTTTAGGTCACATTCATAATTTGATGTAGCAATATCTTCAGCGTAATAAATTTCAGCGTTATGATCATTAGCTATGGAAGAAAAGACCTTTCTCAATTCACCGGTGGCTTGTCCAATAACAACAGGTATTTCTTTTTTAATTATCCCGGCTTTTTCCTTTGCAATACTGATAAGGTCATTCCCTAAAAACTGCATATGATCCATCCCAATATTTGTAATGATCGAAAGTTCTGGAATAATGACATTTGTTGAATCTAATCGACCACCAAGACCGGTTTCAATAATTGCAATATCTACTTTTTCTTTTCGAAAATAATAAAAAGCCATTGCTACTGTAAGTTCAAAAAAGGAAGGCTTTATAACTTTTATTTCTTCAGAGATCTTAGCTATAAATTCAATAACATCTTTTTCAGGAATTTCAACCCCATTTATTTTAATTCGTTCTCTGAAATCAATTAAATGCGGTGAGGTATAAAGTCCTGTTTTAAATCCCGCTTCTTGAAAAACGGAAGCAAGCATATGAGAAGTAGAACCTTTACCATTGGTTCCGGCAATGTGAATACTTTTAAAAGAATGCTCGGGATGATCAATGGCTTTGAGTAATGCGATCGTGTTATTGAGATCTGCTTTGTATGCTGCTTTCCCTATGCGTTGAAACATTGGTAATTGGGAAAACATGAAATCAAGGGTTTCCTTATAATTCATTGAAGAATAAAAATGAAAGTCATTTTTCCTTTTTGCTCAGGGGCAGCACTTGGTGATGGATTAAATTTCGCCTTTAGTGCTGCTTTCTTGGCAAGATTGAATAGGTATTGAGAAGTAGTAGTAGACTCTTGTAAATTATGTGATATTCTAAGAATGTTACCTTGCCGGTCAACCCAAATATTCAAAACAACTTTTCCTTCTTCAATGGGTTTTTCCCCCATTTTAGGACCTGAGATCATACTTCGACCACCAAGTTCAAAACTACTGCCGTTTCCTCCAAAAGTTCCTTTTCCTTCATTATTACCACTTTCAATTCCTTCATTTCCAGTTGTACCGGGCTGACCTCCTTCATTAGTAGAGCTTTCGCTTTCATTCCAAGCTCCTAACACATTTTTTAATTTGTCATTTATTTCCGGCTCTGGTTCCTTTTCGGCTTGTGTATTTTGAACAACAGGTTTTGCTTCTTTACTAACTTCCTTTTTAACTTCCTCTTTGGCTTTTGGAACACTGATTTCACTTTCTTCCTGAGTACTTACTTCTTCAAGTTGAGGGCTATCCATTTTTGCCTCAGATTCTGTTACATTTTCTTCTTGTGCAGACGCATTACTTAAGCTTGGCTCTATTTCACCTGAGCCCATATCATCGAAACCATAATCGGCCATAGAAATCTCAATTCCACTTTCTTCTAAAGGAGGATCAGGGTATTTTAGCCCAAAATAAAGAAATAACAAAGCTAATCCGGTGTAAATAAACAGCGTGATCAATAATGCTTTTCGTTTATCCTTTTCTTGGAAAGTATTCATTATTAAGGTTTCGTGGCTAAAACGATCTTCCACTCATTTCTCTTGGCAATATCTAATACTTCTACAAGCGAACCACTTGGAACTTTCTTATCTACATGAAGAATGATTTTACGTTCTGTTCCTTTGATAGGAACAGATAAGATCATGGATTCCAACATTGATTTATCAATAATTTGATTGTCAACGGAATAGATTAAATCTTTATCGATCCTTACTGATATATTTTGCTTTTCTTTTGATTTATTATTGCTATTAGGTAGATCAACGGGTAATGCATAAGGGCTTACCATAGTGGATAAGATGATAAAGAAAATAAGCAACAAGAAAACAATGTCCGTCATTGAAGACATCGAGAATTCAGTACTTATTTTATTTCTTCCTTTAAGATCCATAGTTAAATTAATTTCCTGGTTCGTCAAGTAAATCAAGAAAATCGACGGAAGCTACTTCCATTTTATGTACTACTTTATCGACTTTTGAAACGAGATAATTATAAGCGATATACGCAATAATACCGATCACCAAACCGGCAACCGTTGTTACCATAGCTTGCATAATACCTCCAGATAAGTCGCCAATTTCCACACCATTTCCACTTATTTTCATCGCATGAAAAGTGATGATCATTCCTATAACCGTACCTAAGAAACCTATCATTGGCGCCGCGCCGGCAATTGTAGCTA
Source organism: Flavobacteriales bacterium (assembly GCA_024641785.1). GTDB lineage: Bacteria > Bacteroidota > Bacteroidia > Flavobacteriales_D > JAHECK01 > JAHECK01. The sequence continues at coordinate 8,098 of JAHECK010000006.1, forward strand.
AAATAGAGAGTCCTTTTTCCATTTTAAAGACTTCAAGCTTTCCAATATTTTCGATAGAAGCGCTTATTTCCTTAATAGGTTTACCAATTTTACCAATTCCCTTTTCTAGCATGCGAGCCATTGGATTATTTTGATTTTTGCAATAGTCTTTAGCTGATTCTATCTTCCCTTCCAAAACATAGTCCTTGATCCTGGCCATAAAATTAGCATCGATTTTATTCGCCTTTTTAATTGCAAAATAGCGCTCGAATGCAATATATATTGCAACAAAACCAAGAATTGCAAGGGGTATCATTATATACCAACCGGCATTAATGATCAGTTCCATGATGGATAACGTTTCTTCACTTTGAATTACATTATCTACCATATTTGAAGTCTCTCCTTCTGAGAGTTCGTTAAGTTGAAAGAATAGATACATAGTATAGAGTTAACTTTTAAAGAAACGTAAATGTTTATATTAAATTATAGAAAAAGAACAAAGTAAAATGCTCCAGCAAAATAACCAAGTAAAGCTAATAAGCTCATCTTTTTAAGATACCAGATAAAATCTATTCTTTCTAAACCCATTGCAGCTACACCGGCAGCAGATCCAATGATCAATGCAGATCCTCCCGTTCCGGCACAATAAGCAAGGAAGTCCCAGAAATTACCATCCTGTACAAAATGACTTAACCATTCAACGTTTTCAGGTGTTGCTGCCTGAAGCATTTCAGGTGTTGTAACTTCATACATCCCCATTGAAGCAGCTACAAGTGGAACATTATCTATAACTGCAGAAATTAGCCCTATAGCAATGTTAATGCTATAAATATTACCAAGTGAAGCGCGTAATGTTTCTGCCAATATGTTTAGAAATCCGGCTTCTTGAAGAGCTGCTACACCCATTAAAATACCAAGGAAAAACAAAACGCTTGAAACATCTATTTTACGTAATATATGCAAAACACTGTACTGATTTTTTTCATCATCTTTTTTACGACGATTAAGTACTTCAGTTACCAGCCAGATCACTCCTAAACTTAACATCATTCCCATGAATGGAGGAAGATGAGTGATGGTTTTAAATACAGGAACGAATAAAAGACCTAAAACCCCTAAAATAAAGATGATATTTTTCTCACTTTTTGGAATATCTACTTCATCTTCTTCAAGAACAACAGGTTTTTCAATATTTCCCTTCATCGTAAATGTTAAAATCAAAAGAGGGACTAAAATCGTAATTAAAGAAGGGATAAATAAAACTTTTATGATAGCAAATGTGCTTAATTGACCTCCAATCCATAGCATAGTAGTAGTAACATCTCCTATCGGTGACCAAGCTCCACCGGCATTCGCTGCTATAACCACCATACCAACATAAATCAATCGGGTATCTCTATCGTCAATTAATTTTCGAAGCAAAGAGATCATTACAATTGTGGTGGTTAAATTATCTAATACAGCTGAAAAGAAGAAAGTAAGGATACATACGATCCATAATAACTTCGCCTTATTAGTAGTTTTAATTCGATCAGTGATAACAGAAAACCCGTCAAAAGAATCAACCGTTTCTACAATTGTCATTGCGCCCAGTAGAAAGAACAATATGCTCGATATGTCATAAAGATGATGTATCAATCCACCTTGACCATCAAACCCATGCTCAATAATGTGATGAACTTGTTCCGGGTCTCCAGGGATGTTTAGAACATAAATTGCCCAAGTAAGCATTCCTAAAATAAGGGCAGATGCCCCTTTGTCAATATGCAACGGATGTTCGAGAGCTATAAATATATAGCCTAAAATAAACACCGATAATATCATCATATCCATAGTAAAAATTTTGAGGCAAATTATAACTAATATGGGAGTTGTAGCAATATATTTATGTTCCTTTCTTCACAATTATAGGTTTATTACTTTATCTATTAATTAGAAGTGAAAAATCTTAATTAATATGAATTATTCCGGCAATATGATCCTTAGTTGCTCCAGTTACAGAAGATAAAACATTAATTCTTTCATTCATTCTTAAATAACCTAAATAGGCGAAAATGAGCGCCTCTTTAAAATCGATAATATTTTTTTCCGGAACAATAATTTCATTTTCAGAAAGTGCCTTTATTCTTTCAATTAAAAAGGAATTATGGGCACCTCCGCCGGTAATAAGTGTATTTCCACCTTTCATTGAACGACAAATTTGATGGGCCATATGTTCAATAAGTGTTCTTAAAGTATCTTGAATAGACCTATTTGTATTTAATAAAAGAGGATAAAAAGTATCAGTATACCATTCTTTCCCAAGCGATTTTGGTCCTTTTTTTTGATAAAATTGGATTGCATTTAATTTTGTGAGTAATTGTTGGTCTATATTTCCGGATCGTGCTATTTCCCCTTCCGAATCATATTCATAAGCTAATTCCTGTACAACTTCGTTAAGTGCCATATTTAAGGGGCAAATATCAAAAGCTAAAGTCTTATTCTCTAATTCAAAACTGATATTTGCAATTCCACCAAGATTAATACGATTATTATAATTTGAAAAAAGATTTCGGTCGCCTATCGGAACTAAGGGAGCTCCCTGACCTCCAAGGGCAACATCTGCACTTCTGAAATCAGCGATCACTTTATAAGATGTTAGTGCTGAAATATATGAAGCTTGGCCAATTTGATAAGTATACCCTTTTTTTGGCTGATGAAAAAGGGTGTGACCATGAGATGATATCGCATCAATATTTTTTAGTTTGTAAGTATCAATGAATTGTAGGATATATTCCGAGAATAATTTGGATAGGTCGATCTCTAATTGTGCAAGTTCGTTTGCATTTATTTGATCTGCATTTCTTAGTCTTTTTTTCCAAGATTCATTATAGGGAAAGGTCTTTGAGGCTTCAATTTTAAAGGAAGAATTATCCTTATAAAAAGTACAATAAGCCAAATCTACACCATCAAGGGATGTCCCCGACATTAATCCGATTAAATGGTAGTCTTTTTTCACTATTTTCCGCTTTGCTAATCGATTAAACTGATGTAAATTTAAGCGCTTAAAATAAACATTTCCAATAGAATTATAGATTATGAATTTTGAATTTAATGAAGAGCAATTAGCAGTTAGAGATGCGGCCCGCGACTTTGCTAAAAACGTACTGTTACCTGGGGTTATTGAGAGAGATGAAAAACAAATTTTTCCAAAGGAAGAGGTCAAGCAATTAGGAGAATTAGGCTTTTTGGGAATGATGGTTGATCCAAAATACGGAGGCGGTGGAATGGATACTGTTTCTTATGTTCTTGCAATGGAAGAGATTTCCAAGATCGATGCGAGTACATCTGTTGTGATGTCTGTAAATAATTCATTGGTTTGCTGGGGACTAGAGAAGTACGGAAGTGAAGAACAAAAACAGAAATATCTGGTTCCCTTAGCTAAAGGAGAAATAATAGGTGCCTTCTGTTTATCTGAACCAGAAGCTGGATCTGATGCTACTTCGCAAAAAACAACGGCAATCGATAAAGGAGATCATTATTTGCTTAATGGGACAAAAAATTGGATTACAAATGGAAATACTGCCTCTGTATATCTCGTAATTGCCCAAACACATGCAGAAAAGAAACATAAAGGAATTAATGCCTTAATTATTGAAAAAGGAATGGATGGATTTGTAGTCGGTCCTAAAGAAAATAAATTGGGTATACGTGGTTCAGACACACATTCTTTAATGTTTCAAGATGTTAAAGTGCCAAAGGAAAATAGAATAGGGGATGATGGATTTGGTTTTTCTTTTGCCATGAAAGTATTGAGTGGAGGTAGAATTGGAATAGCAAGTCAAGCATTAGGAATTGCATCTGGAGCTTATGAACTTGCATTAGCTTATTCAAAAGAAAGGAAAGCATTTGGGACTGAGATCAGTAATCATCAGGCAATCGCTTTTAAGCTTGCAGATATGGCAACTGAAATTGAAGCAGCTCGATTATTATGTTTAAAAGCAGCTTCTGATAAAGACAATGGAAGAGAATATGATATTTCCGGAGCGATGGCTAAAGTCTTTGCATCTGAAACTGCAATGAAAACAACTGTGGAAGCAATTCAAGTACATGGTGGATATGGTTTTGTTAAAGAATACCATGTAGAAAGATTGATGAGAGACGCTAAGATCACTCAAATCTATGAAGGAACTTCAGAAATTCAACGGATTGTAATTTCAAGAGGATTATTAAAACAATAAGAATAATATTTCAATAAATACAGAGAGCCGGTTTTATACCGGCTTTTTTTATAGAAGCTCAACGAGGCTTTCTAATTTTAATCCGCGTGATCCTTTGATCAATATGGTCTTATCTTTAATTCTGTTCTTTGAAAAATAAGATTTAGCATCTGCAGTATTGGAGAAGAAGTGCATATTCTCAGGTTTAAGACATTGAGAATAGATTGGCCCCACTAAATAAACATCCATATCCTCTTTTAATAGCAGTTCAATTACTTTCTGATGTTCTTCTACTGCAGTTTCCCCAAGTTCAAGCATATCACCTAAGATGATCACTTTATTTTTTAATTGAAGTGATCTGAAATTTTCAATTGCACTTTTTATCGAGCTTGGATTTGCATTATAAGCATCCAGAATTAGTTTGTTAGATTCGCTTTCCATCCATTGCGATCGATTATTTGAGGGAATATATTCTTCGATCGCATCCACAATATCTTTAAAATCAACATCAAAATATTGTCCGATCGAAATAGCGATCATAGCGTTATCAAGATTATAGTCGCCTATTAGTTGAGTACTTACTTTAAGCGATTCTTTATCTTTAACTTTTAAATTGAATTCAAGAAAAGGAGAGGATGAGTGAGTTATTTCAGAATAACAATTATCACTTTTACCAAATAAAATTCTTTTATTATTTACAGATTTTTCTACCAGTAGTTGATTTTTAGAATCAACGAATGCAAGTCCATTATTTTTTTCTAAAAATCGATAGAGTGCACATTTTGTTTCAATAATTGTTTCAAAGCTTCCAAAACCTTCCATATGGGCGAAACCTATATTACTAATGGCTCCAAAATTTGGTTGCGAGATCTCACATAAAAAAGCAATTTCACCTGCATGATTTGCACCCATCTCAATTATTGCTATTTCAATATCTTGTCCGATGGAAAGTAAAGTTAAGGGTACTCCAATATGATTGTTATAATTACCGGGCGTTGCTTTGACTTTATATTTTTTACTTAAAACAGCATTTAATAATTCTTTGGTTGTGGTTTTCCCATTACTTCCGGTAATTCCAATAATAGGTATTTTCAATTGATCCCTATGATATTTTGCTAATTCTTGTAATGATTCAAGAACGTCTTCAACTAAAATACATCCTTCAATGAAGTGTTCTTTTTCATCGATTACAGCATAACTGCAACCACTATCTAATGCTTCTTTTGCAAATGCATTGGCATTAAATTGAGACCCTTTTAATGCAAAGAAGATACTATTCTTAAATATATTTCGGGTGTCTGTAGTTACCCCACTGGATTCTTTAAATAAAGAATATAATTCAGGAATGCTCATATGCGAAAATAAAAAACCCTAAGTCAATGAACTTAGGGTTTTCAATATTTTTTCAATAAATTTTATTTTCTTTTTCCAGCACCAAAACCGGTTGGACTTCCAACTCTAGTCATTGCGCAACGGAAACCAATAGTTGCAGTCGCTTCACGCTCATCAAGGAAACGTCTTGTAGAAGGTTGAATATAAAATGCTCTATCATCCCATGCTCCACCTTTATATACTCTAGCTCTATCACTGATCAAGGTTGTTTTACCCCAATCGTACATTCTGTTTCCTTTTTCTTCATAACTAGGATCTTGATAATAAATACTTGATGCGAAATCACCATCTTCATAATCTATATTATCAGCTTCACGGTAATTTCTTCGGTCGATGTTTTCCTCAATGCTAACATTTCTCATTCTCAAGTTTCCAGGTGTTTCAGTAATGTTTTCAGAAAATCCTTTAAGTATCATTGCAGAGATCGTTAGCTCTGTGCCTTTGATCAATTCAACAGTTTCTTTAATTTTTTGATTTGCAGCTTCTCCTTTGTCTTCTTTAATTAGAATATCAGCGTCATCAACTGCAGTAGTAACATTTGCAATCAAACTCGCTTCTTCTGGAGTAGATCTGCCCTGCATAGTACGATCAAATTTCGCCATATAGTCTTTAATACCTGCAACATCATAGTCAATTTGATCTGATTTTTGTGCAATACTACCATCAGGATTCAAAACTTTAGTTTCATAAACATTTCCTCTAAACGGACGGAATTCATCAACATCTTCTGAACTTGTAGGACGATATACATCCATTACCCATTCACTAACATTACCAGCCATATTATAAAGACCAAAATCATTTGGCCAATAAGAATATACGTCATTAGTGATATCTGCACCATCATTTAAATGACCGGCAACTCCCATATAGTCTCCTCTTCCTCTAACGAAATTGGCCATTAAATCTCCATAAAATGCATTTTTATAATTGTCATTTCTTAGGTAATTACCATTCCATGGGAATATTTTTTGACCACTGATCAACTCTTCATAAGTATTACCAATTAATGAATAAGCAGCATATTCCCACTCAGCTTCTGTAGGTAGTCGATATCTTGGAAGTAAAACTCCATCTTCCATTCTGATATTACGTGTTTCTTTATTTGGATCCATATCAGTAACCCCATCTTCTCTTTTACCAGATTCATATTGTCCGGCTAAATAAGCATCAGTACTAAAATGATCTTCATTTATTTGGTTTGGGAACCATTCAAATAAACCTTCTCGGATAAGAATAAGCTCATTTACACGATCCGATCTCCAGGCGCAAAAGTCATTTGCTTGCAACCAATTAACCCCTACTACAGGATAGTCCCTATAAGCAGGATGACGTAAATAATATTCCGTCATAGGCTCATTATAAGCAAGTTTTTCTCTCCAGACAAGTGTGTCAGGCAAAGCTTTGGCATAAATTTCGGGATAATCTGCACCATAAACTCTCATGGTCCAATAAAGGTATTCCAGCCAGTGGAAATTTGTTACTTCTGTTTCATCCATATAAAAGGAAGACACAGTTACTTTACGTGAATTGTTAGTCCAATCGAACATAACATCGTCATAAACCTGACCCATTGTAAATGCACCACCTTCTATAAAGACAAGACCGGGTCCGGTTTCTTGATCCATAAAAGGAGTTTTTTCGAAACCACCATTTTTCTCATCATTATAAGACCAACCTGTTGAAGTTGATGTTTCGTGACTACATGAAGAAATGGAACCTATAAAGGCCACTCCTAAAATGAAATGAAGTAAATTTTTCATATTTATCATTTTTCTCTTTTGCATCTTACTGCAAATGTAAATTTTTTATAAAACTAAAAACTAGGACAACTTATTGTACGGAACCTACGCCTTTTTGGTTTGCAATCGAAACGATAACCTACAGAAACTTCATGAGAACCCCCGGTAGCAGTAGATAATTCGCTTGTTGTTAGATCGTAGGAATAGCCAATTTTTAAACTTTCCAGCTCTAAACCTAGCAATAAAATGAATGCATCCGAGAATCGATACCATGCTCCAAACACCACGGGACCCTTTTTGGCATAGAGACCAACATTTATTTGTTGAAAATCACCTTGACGTTGATATAGAACATTTGGAGAGATTACAATATCATCTTTTCTGTTAACAGGTCCCGCATTGATACTTGCACCGGCATGAACCGTATATTTAATAGGTAATCTACTATCGCTTAAAATGAGAGACTCATTTGGTTGTGTTAAGTGATCTGCAGCAAATCCAACAAAAAAGACATCACTATATAGTAATACCCCTGCGCTAAAATCAGCTTTATTTACATTTCCACCTCTTTGAACATCATTCGAAGTGTAAATAAATCCTCTTCGTGGATCAATCTGATCTCCAAAAGTTAATTTATCCCAATTAATTGATTTTTGAAACCAACTTGCTTCTAATGCAAAATTAATACTTACAGATCTTGATAATGTCTGAGAATAAGAATACATCAAAGCGATTTTATTTGTCGTTAATGATCCTTTTCCTGCAACATCACTCATTATATATCCACCTACTCCACCCGAAAGTCCTCTTACATATTGATCATATGATGCATTATAAGTTACAAATGAACCAGGTATTGATGGCCATTGATTCCTATAATTAACATGAATACTAGGACAGTAAGCTGTCCCCGCAAAGGCAGGATTTAAGTACAAAGGGTTAGCATAGAACTGCGTAAATTGCGGGTCCTGAGCTTTTATACTGGTTATTGATAAGACAGTAAAAAGGACTAACGCTATAGACGAAAAGGTAAAATTTCTCACCATGTTTTATTCGGGCTTAATGCGACCCAATTATACAAATTATATTTTAAAACAAGGTGCTAATATATAAAGCAATATTAAATGACAAAACTCGTTAATTTTGCATAATCATATTATAGTAAGAATTCAATTCTATTTTTTTTTAAAAAATGAGGGGATATTATATTTTATTACTTTGCCTTTTCAGCACATTAGGTGCATTTAGTCAATCACTTAGCCTATCAGGGGAGGTTGATGATTATACTTCCTACCTAATAAATGAAACTGAAATTGACTTTTCAAAGAATGAGACAAAAAATTCTTATTTATATGTAAAATCTTTTGATGTAGAATATAATCTAACAATAAAAGATGTACTTGTTAAAAATATTGAAACTGAAAAAGTTCCAATAGAAATTGCTTCAAAATTTATACAAAGTTCTTTAAGTGATCAACTCGAAGTAGATGTTAATATCGCATTATTTAGAAAAAAACCTGTTGCTAATTTAAGTTTTGTACCTTTTATTAAAGGTAAATTGGGCGTTGAAAGAATCGTTTCTTATGAAATTGAAGTGATAGGTATTCAGAAAGTATCAAAAAGCCAAAACAATAAAATTAATTCTGAACCTTCTGTTTTAAGTGAGGGTGAACTATATAAAATCAGGCTATCTAAAGATGGTGTTTATAAACTTAGTTATTCGTTTTTAAGTGAACTTGGAATAAATGTAAACGGGTTGAATCCAATGACTTTAAATGTATACGGACACCCAGGTGGAATGCTTCCAATAAATAACAGCGGATATTTACCCGGGGACCCGCAAAAACTAAGCATTGAATTTATTGGAAACTCGGATCAATTTTTTGATGAGAATGAATATTTTCTTTTTTATGCGGAAGGACCAAATTCATGGAAATATAATGCTTCGCAAAAACGATTTGAACATAGCAAGAACGATTATGATAATTATTCTTATTTCTATATTAAAGTAAATGATATTGGCCCAAAAAGGATTAACACATTGCCTTTAGTAGATAATAGTGCACCGATTATTATAAATAGCTTTGATGATTTTGCTTTTCATGAGGTTAATACTATTAATCTTATAAAATCTGGACGAACTTTTTTCGGAGAAGTATTCGATGCAGATACAGACCAAGATTTTGTTTTTTCTACACCGAATATTATTGAGAATGATACCATAATATTAAGAACCGCTGTTGCAGCTCATAAAAAGACCAGCGGATCATCGAGTTTTACAATTGCTCCAAGTGGCGGAACTTCACATTCATTTGCAGTTTCTGCATCAACTGGGGCTTATGAATTCGCAAGGTATAAAGTCGATAATTATTTTTATATTCCTTCATCAGTTGGCAGCAGCGTCAGCATTCAAGTAAATTATAATAAAGGAGACCCTACTAATATCGGCTATCTTGATTATCTATCCATTCAATACAGAAGATCTTTAAATTTTTCAAATTCACCCATCCTATTCAGAGAAAGTAGAAATATAGCACCATTTGCTTTTGCTAAATTTCAAATAGCTGGAAATACAAATGATATTCATGTTTGGGAAGTTAGTGATTACCAAAATGTTGGTGAGATTCAGGTTCAACCTGAAAATGGTCTCATTACTTTTATAAGAGCTCATGACGACTTACATACCTATTTAGCGTTCAAAAATGATCAGGCAATGAGTCCTGAAATAGTGGGGAGTGAAGCAAACCAAAATTTGCATATGGTATCAAATGTAGATATGGTGATTGTTACCTATCCGGAATTTGCATCTGCGGCGCAAGAACTAGCCTTATTCCATGAAGATGATAATATTACCTCTTACATCGTTACTCAACAAAAGTTATTTAATGAATTTTCATGTGGGAAAAAAGACCCGACGGCGATCAAGCATTTTATGAAAATGCTATATGATAATGCATCAAATGAAGCTGAGATGCCAGGATATTTACTGTTATTAGGAGATGCTTCCTACGATATCACTCCTGAAAGTTCTACAAGTTTAGTTTATACCTATGAAAGTTTTAATTCATGGGATCAGATCGATTCTTACTTAACAGATGATTATTTTGGATTGCTTGACGATGATGAAAGTGACAGACCTCAAGATCTTGTGGATATTGGAATAGGCCGTTTTACAGTTACTACATTGCAACAAGCTTATGATATAATTAATAAGATCAAATACTATAAGAAATCACATACTGAAAGCCCGAATTCTTCAGTAAAAGACTTTAATTCAACACCTTATGGAGATTGGAGAAATCTGGTCTCTTTTGTTGCCGACGATGAGGATTCAAATACACATATGACCCATGCTGAAATATTAAGCGGAAAAGTTGAAACGAATTACCCTGTTTTTAATATTGATAAAATATATTTTGATGCATTTCAGCAAATAAGTACACCCGGAGGAGAACGATATCCAGATGTAAATGTTAAAATTGATGAGCGTGTTCAAAAAGGAGCACTTATATTAAATTATATTGGGCATGGAGGAGAAGTTGGATGGGCTCATGAACAGGTTTTGGATGTCAATACCATTGTAAATTGGAATAATTTAAACAATATGCCATTGTTTATGACCGCTACTTGTGAGTTTTCTCGTTTCGATGATCCGGGAAGAACAAGTGCAGGAGAATATTGTTTATTAAACCCAAATGGAGGGGCGATTGCTCTTTTATCGACCTCGCGATTAGTGTTTTCCAGCTCAAATTTATTTTTAGCTAAAAATTTCTACGATTTTATATTTAATGATATGGACAACCCTGATTATCGTCTCGGGGATATTACAATGCTGACTAAAAGAGAGAGTAGCGTTAGCAGTACGACAAACCATCGAAATTTTAGTCTTTTGGGAGATCCAGCTTTGCGTTTAGTTTATCCTCAAATGGAAGTTGAAACATCTGAAATTAATGGAATAATTAATATTGATGATTTTACTGTGATCGATACTTTAAATGCCTTATCAAAAGTAATTTTCAAAGGAACTGTCGATCTTCAAGGAGAGGATCCAAATGGATTTAGTGCAACATTATATCCTACGGTATATGGAAAAGAGCGTGATGTTTATACCCTTGGAAATGATGGTAATCCATTTCAATATAATATTCAGAATAGCATTTTATTTAAAGGTAAAGCTAGTGTGATCGATGGAGCTTTTTCTTTTGAATTCGTTGTTCCTAAAGATATATCTTTTCAATATGGAGTTGGAAAAGTCAGTTATTATATGGTTAAAAATAATACCTATATCGATGGTTCTGGTTTTGAAAAGTCTTTTATGGTTGGAGGAGCTAATTTAGATGCTCCGGAAGATATTGTTGGACCACAGATAGAACTTTTTCTAAATGAAGAAAGTTTTGTAAATGGTAGTGTTATTAATGAGCATCCTATTCTATTAGCTAACATCTTTGATGAAAGCGGAATAAATACAGCAGGTTCCGGTATTGGTCATGATATTACGATTGTTATTGATGGGGAAACGGATAAGACCATTGTGGTAAATGATTATTATGAAGCAGATCTTGATACATATACAGATGGATCATTAAAATATCAATTGCAACAACTGGAAACTGGAAAACATAATCTTCAATTAAAAGCTTGGGATGTATACAATAATTCTTCTGTGAAATCAATTGATTTTGAAGTAGTAAAAGAAGTCGAATTAGCAATTACTAATGTCTTAAATTATCCAAATCCATTTACTACTCGAACGGAATTTTGGTTTGAACATAATCAGGCCTTTTCGATCTTAGATGTACAAGTGCAGGTGTATACTATTTCCGGAAGATTGGTCAAATCAATTCATCAATCCATGCAAACAGAAGGTTATCGAAGCGAACCAATTGCATGGGACGGCCTTGATGACTTTGGAGATCGATTGGCGAGAGGAGTTTATGTCTATAAATTAAGAGTGAGTGATAATACAGGGATGACCATCGAAGTATTCGAAAAATTGGTCATTTTAAATTAATTTCCTTTTTTCGTGCAATAAATTTAAATATGTGCGTTTAGGGGCTACGATATCGTTTAATAAAATTATGAGAAAATTATTTACAATTGTTGGGTGTTTGTTGTGTGGAAGTAGCCTGATGGCTCAATTAAATCAAGATCAAAAAGCTCAGCAAGTGCAATTGAATACAATTACAACGGCTGTTCCATTTTTAATGATCGCGCCGGATTCAAGATCTTCAGGAATGGGTGATGCGGGTCTAGGATTATCAACAGATGCTAACGCATTGCATTGGAATCCCTCTAAAATAGCTTTTGGTGAAGATGATTTCCAGATCTCATTATCATATGCTCCCTGGTTACGTGACTTAGTTCCGGATATGAATTTAGCCTACCTTGCTATGTATGGTAAATTGAATAAAAAACAAGCCATTGGAGGTTCTCTTCGTTATTTTTCTTTAGGAGACATCACTTTTACTGATGAAAACGGTCAAACCATCAGAACTTTCAATCCAAATGAACTGGCATTAGATTTTACTTTTGCTCAACAATTAGCAGATCAATGGTCTGGTGGTGTAAGTGCAAGATATATTTATTCGAACCTTACGGGAGGTACTAATGTTGGTGGTGTTGATTCTAAAGCAGGTCAGTCTTTTGCTGTAGATATTTCAATGCTTTACTTCAATAATAAAGCCAAATTAGGAAAGAAAGATCTAGATATCCGAGCAGGTTTTAATATTTCTAATATAGGTGCCAAAATGGCCTATACTGAAACTGCTGATCGGGATTTTCTTCCAACTAATCTTAGATTAGGATCTGGTTTTACTTTGCATTTAGATGAATACAATGAATTGACTTGGGCAATCGATTTCAATAAACTTCTTGTTCCTACACCTCCTGTGTATGCTACAGATGAAAATGGCTTACCTATTAAAGATAGTGAAGGAAATTATGTGATTCAATCTGGGAAAGATCCAAATGTGGGGCCTGCCCAAGGAATGGTGCAATCTTTTTACGATGCTCCCGGGGTGCAATTGTACGATGATCAAAATGAATTTATTGGAGTTGAAAGTGGATCCGTTTTTAAAGAGGAGATGAGTGAGATCACTATCAGCACAGGATTCGAATATTGGTATGCAAAACAATTTGCAGTGAGAGCCGGTTACTTTTATGAGGCTCCAACCAAAGGAAACAGACAGTTCATTACGCTTGGTGTAGGTGTTCGATATAATATTTTTACCCTTGATTTTTCTTATTTGATAGCAACTACCCAAAGGAATCCTTTGGCTAATACTTTACGATTTACATTGATGTTTACTTTTGATGATATGAAGGGGAAAAGCAAGAATGTTGATCCTTCTGATGTAGATTAATAAATCTACTTAAAAAGAAATTTAATGTCCCATCTCGATAACAATCGGAATGGGACATTTGCTTTGATTAAGTAGGTCTATATTAAATTAAGTTTTAATCTTCTTTTTTCTACTTTTACCGCATGTTTAGAACAGGTTTTGGTTACGATGTCCATAAATTAGAAAAAGGCTATGACCTTTGGATAGGAGGAATAAAAATACCCTTTGAAAAAGGAGCAGTTGGTCATTCAGATGCCGATGTTCTGCTACATGCTATTTGCGATGCATTGCTGGGATCTATAGCGCTTGGCGATATAGGGAAGCATTTCCCGGACACGGATCCAAAATATAAGGGCATCGACAGCAAGATTCTTTTAAAGGAGGTATTTCACTTAATCACTGAAAAAGGCTATTCAATTAATAATATCGATGCTACGGTAGCGCTCCAAATACCCAAACTCAGACCATTTATTGATACGATGCGACAATCGATCGCAAGTATTTGTCATCTTGAAATAGATCAGGTAAGTGTTAAAGCAACTACTACTGAAGAATTAGGATTTGTTGGTGAAGGAAAGGGAATTGCTGCCTATGTTAGTGTATTGGTTTATTCAAAATAAATAGTTCATTCATCGAACCTCATTTGTTTTTTCATAAAAGGAAACTCGGCCTTCTTTTCCTTCTGTTTTAACACCTCTATACATTCCGGGAGTATTAAACTCGAAACAATAATTTCCTTTAGAATCAATTGCGATTATTCCACCTGTTCCTCCTAAGTCAGCTAATTGATTTTGTATCACTTCTTTTGATGCTTCGGATAAGGATAAACCTTTATATTTAATAAGGTCGGCTATATTTCTTGCAATACTCAATCGAATAAAATATTCTCCATGTCCGGTTGCAGATATAGCACAACTCGAATTATCAGCAAAGGTTCCTGCGCCAATGATAGGAGAATCTCCAATTCTACCGTATTTTTTATTAACCATACCTCCTGTGGATGTTCCAGCCGCAAGATTCCCATTCTCATCTATGGCAACACAACCTACCGTACCATGCTTATCATCCATTTTAGATTCAATGGATTTTATATGAGTACTATCTTCACCTAATACATTCTTTAATTGAAGCCATCGTTTTGGGGTAATAAAATAGTCGTTTGTTTCCTGCTCCAATTGATTTTCTAACGCAAATTCTTCCGCCCCTTCTCCGGATAGGAATACATGATCACTTTTATCCATTACTAATTGCGCGAGTAGTATCGGGTTTTTTATATGTTTGATTCCACTAACAGCTCCTGCATTCAAGTCTTTGCCCTGCATGATCGAAGCATCCATGCTTACTTGTCCGTCATGACTAAGAACAGCTCCCTTCCCAGCATTAAATAAAGGGGAATCTTCTAATATTTTAATTGCTGAAATAACTGCTTCAGTGGCTTCGCCTCCTTTTTCTAAAATCAAATAACCAGCATCCAGTGCCTCTTTCAGTTTTATTTCATAATCTAATTCTTGTTCTTCAGTTAAAAAACCGGGTTTAATCTCTCCGGCTCCTCCATGAATTAAAATGGTGATAGGAATTTTTTCGCTCATCGTGTTTTCTGAATTTTTTCGCTCTGTTTTACCATCATTACATGATAGTAAAGAGCAAGGAAGCATTAGGATTATAGCAAAATAACGAACCTGATAATGAATATTAAATTTAATCATAAGAATTGTTGTGATGTAGAGAACTTGCTTTCATTGTAAAATAGTAACTTCGCCAGCTTAAACGAAAGTACAAAATGGGAACTGAAATAGCTTCTAAATATAATCCTTCTTCAATTGAAGATAAATGGTACGGCTACTGGATGGATCAGGGATATTTTCATTCAGAACCGGATGAAAGAGAACCTTATACGATCGTTATTCCACCTCCAAATGTAACTGGTGTATTACACATGGGGCATATGCTTAATAATACCATTCAGGATGTTTTGGTAAGAAAGGCACGTATGGAAGGTAAAAACGCATGTTGGGTACCGGGAACAGATCACGCCTCTATTGCAACTGAAGCAAAAGTAGTTGCGAAATTAAAACAAGAAGGAATAAGCAAATTTGATCTTTCAAGAAAAGAGTTTCTTGATCATGCTTGGGAATGGACCCATAAGCATGGTGGAATTATATTGGAACAATTAAAGAAACTTGGAGCTTCTTGCGATTGGGATCGTACCGCTTTCACTATGGATGAGGATCGTTCTAAACAGGTGATCTTTTCTTTTATTGATCTTTATAAAAAAGGATATATCTACCGTGGTGTTAGAATGGTAAATTGGGATCCTACTGCAAAAACAGCCGTTTCCGATGAAGAAGTAATTCGTAAAGAAGTACAAGCTGCTCTATATTATGTAAAATATAAAGTAAAGGATAGCGAGGAAACCTTAACCATCGCCACAACCCGACCGGAAACGATTTTAGGAGATACTGCAATTTGTATTCACCCTGAAGATCCTCGCTATAAACATTTACATGGAAAAAAGGCGATAATACCATTTTCCGATCGTGAAGTTCCCATTGTTTTAGATGACTATGTTGATATAGAATTTGGAACAGGATGTTTAAAAGTAACTCCGGCACATGATCTAAATGACTATGAATTAGGGATTAAACATAATTTGGAAACCATCGATGTTTTGAATGATGATGGTACAATGAATGAATATGGTCTTGAATTTAAAGGACAGAGCAGGGAAGAAGCTCGTAAAAATGTGATCATTGCTTTAAAAGGAATGGGGCGTATGGAAAAGATTGATAATCTGATTCATAATGTTGGTTTTTCTGAAAGAAGCGATGCAGTGATCGAGCCTAGATTATCCATTCAGTGGTTTCTTAAGATGGATGAACTTTCTAAACCTGCTTTAGAAAATGTGATGAATGACGAAGTTCAATTTCATCCTTCGAAATTTAAGAACTCCTACCGTCATTGGATGGAAAATGTTCGTGATTGGTGTATTTCACGTCAATTATGGTGGGGACATCAAATTCCTGTTTTCTTTTATGGAAATGGAATTAATGATTTTGTTGTAGGTGAAAATGCGGCTTCAGTTATTGATGAGGCTCGGCAGAAATCCGGTAATAAAGGACTTAGCATATCTGATCTTAGACAGGATGAGGATGTATTAGATACCTGGTTTTCCTCATGGTTATGGCCTATATCGGTATTTAATGGTTTAAATGACCCTAATAATAAAGATATCAATTATTATTACCCTACAAATGATCTGGTTACAGCTCCTGAAATTATGTTTTTCTGGGTAGCAAGGATGATGATAGCAGGATATGAATACTTAGGTCAAAAACCTTTTAAGAATGTTTATTACACAGGTATAGTGCGTGATAAGCAAGGTAGAAAAATGTCAAAATCATTAGGAAATTCTCCTGATCCTATCGATTTAATAAAGGAACATGGTGCAGATGGGGTTCGTGTAGGAATGTTATTGAGTTCTCCTGCAGGAAACGATTTACTTTATGATAACTCGCTGATTGAGCAAGGAAGAAATTTTGCAAATAAAGTTTGGAATGCTTACCGTTTGGTTTCTATATGGGAAGTTGACTCGAATTTAAAAGCGAATGAATCTCAATTATTAGCAGAACAGTGGTTTGAAAATAGCTTTAATAATGCATTAGTCGATATTAATAGACTTTATTCAGAGTTCAGAATTTCGGATGCATTGATGGCAACTTATAAATTGGTATGGGATGATTTCTGTAGTTGGTACCTTGAATTAGTTAAACCGGAATATCAGAAGCCTATTTCAGCAGAGGCTAAGGAAAAAACTATTTATTTCTTTGAAAATATTCTTAAAGTATTGCATCCATTTATGCCGTTTATAAGCGAAGAAATTTGGCATGTTATTAAAGAAAGAAACAAAGAAGATGCGCTTATTGTTTCTTCATGGCCTAAAGGAGGAAATGTGGATGAGGATTTATTGTCACAATTTGAAGTAACCCGAGAAGTGATCAGTAATATCAGAAAGATCAGGAAAGAGAAAAATATTTCTTTTAAGGATATGATCGATCTGAAGATTAGAAAAGGGGAAGATAATGACACTCGTTTTGATGCATCGATTATTCAATTATGTAATATAAGTGAGATAGAATATACAAGTGAGAGTATTGAGAACGCTTTCAGTTTTGTTGTAAAAAATAATGAGTATTTTATTCCCTTTAGTGAGAGTATTGATATAGAAGAGGAGATTAAAAAAATAAAAGAAGAATTAAAATATACGATTGGGTTTTTAAATTCAGTGAATAAGAAGCTTGAAAATAAACGATTTGTGGATAGCGCACCTAAAAAAGTTGTAGAAATGGAATTCAGTAAAAAAGAAGATGCTGAATCGAAGATCCGTATCTTGGAGGAAAAATTAAATAGCTAGGTCAATAAGGATATTTCAAATAATAATGGCAGAAAAACCATCAATACCAAAAGGAACACGGGATTTTTTACCCGAGGAAATGATTCGTAGGAACTATATTTTCGATACGATAAAAAAACATTTCAAGCGATTTGCTTATGTGCCGATTGAAACACCTTCGATGGAAAATTTAAGTACCCTTACCGGTAAATATGGAGAAGAGGGAGATCGCCTTATTTTTAAGATATTGAACTCCGGAGATTATCTTAAGAAAGCCAATAAAGAAGCTTTAGAAAATCTTGATTCAGTAAAACTGACTTCCAGCATTTCTGAAAAAGCGCTTAGATATGACCTAACCGTGCCTTTTGCCCGCTTTGTAGTTCAGCATCAAAATGAGATACAGTTTCCATTTAAGCGTTATCAAATTCAACCTGTATGGAGAGCTGATCGACCACAGCATGGAAGGTATCGGGAGTTTTACCAATGCGATGCCGATGTGATCGGATCGGATTCTTTGCGCTATGATATTGAAATGATCTCATTGATCGATGAAGTGTTAAGTGATTTGGATTTACGTGATTTTACAATTAAGATAAATAATCGAAAAATACTCGCCGGAATTGCGGAAGTGATGGGGATCTCGTCTCAGATCATCGACTATACAGTAGCAATTGACAAGTTAGACAAGATCGGGGAAGATGGCGTTTTAAAAGAGCTTGAAAGTAAAAATATGCCTGAAAAAGTATTTTCAATGACTCAAGAATTGTTTGCTTTAAAAGGTATGGAAAGCATGCTTATGCTATTAAACAAATGGTTTAAAAATAGTGATCTTGGTAAAAAAGGATTAGAAGAAATAAGCTTTGTAATCGATGGAGCATCAAAGGCTGAATTAAGAAATGCAAAGGTTAGTTTAGATATTACCCTTGCTCGAGGATTGAATTATTATACAGGTTCTATCTACGAAGTGGTGAGTAATGAAGTGAAGATGGGAAGTATAGTAGGAGGTGGGAGATATGATGACCTAACCGGAGTTTTTGGATTAAAAGATGTATCAGGAATTGGGATTTCCTTTGGCGCGGAGCGTATTTATGATATTCTACTCGAATTGGATCGATTTCCTGAAATGAGCAAAGAAGGAGTACAACTTTTATTTGTAAACTTTGGTGAAGTGGAAGCTCAGTATTGTGAAATACTTTTGCGCAAAGTAAGAAGAGAAGGAATCCATGCTGAGCTTTATCCTGATAACGCGAAAATGCAAAAGCAAATGAAGTATGCTCACGCTAATTCAGTTTCTTGGGTGGCCATGATTGGAGAAGATGAAATAAAAAACCAACGAATTTCTTTAAAAAATATGCTTAGCGGTGATCAGGAAGAAGTTGACCTTGATTTAATGATTCAAAAAATTCAATCTAGATAGTAGCAAAAAATTTGAGAGAAGGAACTTTAAATTATTTATTAAGCTCTATTTTTCTTTTGGTCTGAAAATTTTCATTTGTGAACGGTCCGTTTCTAAATGTGGACCACCGATCAGATCAACGCAATATGGTACAGCGGGGAAAACTACTGATAGACATTCTTCTATTGCTTTTGGTTTGCCAGGAAGATTTATTATTAAAGTGCTTTTACGCGTTCCTGCAGTTTGACGAGAGAGAATGGCAGTAGGAACAAATTTAAGGCTTTCAGCACGCATCATTTCGCCAAATCCTGGTAACATTTTATCACACACCATCTCAGTGGCCTCGGGTGTAACGTCTCTAACAGCTGGACCTGTACCTCCTGTAGTAACGACCAAAGCGCATTTTTCCACATCCGCCATCATCCGCAGTGCTTCCGCAATTTGGTCTGCTTCGTCAGGAATAACACGATATACAGGAGTCCATTCTGAGATCAGGTATTTATTTAACAATTCAACTACTTTCTTACCAGGAATATCTTCATAAATTCCTTGACTAGCGCGATCGCTTACATTGATTACACCGATTTTAATTTCCATCCTGCAATTAACTAAATTTCATTGATTTCTACTATGATAAAGAATGATTTTGAAGGCATATTCAAATAAAATCGGATAATATTGATTGTCATTTTAATTAGCGAATTTAAAACAGATGTAAAAGGTGAATTGTACTTTAAAAAAAATAATTACCTTCATCCCTTATGGAACAGACTGTTATGGTTAAAAAGGTAGAAGATTTTGTGTTTGAATTATTCAAATCATCAGATAATTCTAATTTATTATTCCATGATTACAAACACACCTATGATGTTGTATCTGCTGCAATTGAAATAGGAAAAGGATCAGATCTTAGTGAAGATGACCTTGAGCTTCTTCAAATTGCTGCCTGGTTTCATGATACAGGGTATTTCCAAAGTCCAAAAGGTCATGAAAAAATAAGTGCTGAAATCGCTGTTAAATTTTTGAAGAGTGAAAATTTTGATCCTAAAAAGATTGAAAAGATAAAGGCATTAATTGAGGTCACAGAAATTGGAAAAAAACCTCAAAATCACTTAGAGGAAGTAATGTGTGATGCTGATCTGCAAAACCTTGGTACCAGCGATTATAAAAATCGGGCTAATTTATTAAGAGATGAGGCTCTGACTATACATGGAAAGCAATTAGACGAATTGGCCTGGTTAGAATGGGAATTGAAATTTTTAAACGAGCATAAATATTATACTCGATACATGAAGTTGAATTACAATCCTATTAAGAATAATAATATTGTACAACTTAAACAAGAGATAAAGAAACTTAAGGATAAAAATGAAGAAAGTCTTTCAAAATCGAATATAGAAAGTGAAAAAGTAAATGCATATGAATCATTTTTACCAGGTATGGAATACATGTTTCGTGAAGTTTTGAGAGATCATATTAGTTTGAGTGTTATTGCGGATAATAAAGCTAATTTAATATTGAGTGTAAATGCAATTATTATTTCAATTACAATATCTGTTCTGATACAAAATTATGATGTCAATCCAACTTTAAATATTCCCACCGTCTTTTTACTACTTGTAAGTGTTTTGACTATGGTATTTGCTGCTTTATCAACAAAACCAAGTAAAAACAATGGCAAATTCACTAAGGAGGACGTTTTAAATAAAAAAGCCAATCTATTGTTTTTCGGTAATTATCATAATACCTCCTTTGAATTATTTGAATGGGGAATCAAAGAAATGATGAATGATAAAGATTATTTGTATCATACAATGATCAAAGATCTGCACTCAATTGGAAAAGTACTGAACAAAAAGTACCACTTTTTAAGAATTGCCTATCTTTTATTTTTGTATGGAATTACGATCTCTGTTGTTCTATTTATGATTTTCATGGCCTATGCAAGTAGAGCCTAAGCCTAATTCTATTCTTTATTGATCGAAGATTCAAAAAGTTTACTGAAAGCTACGATCAAACTAAGGAATAGGCGAACAGTCAGTTATTTATACTTATTAAAAGCACTTTTGAAATCGGCATAAATGCTATTCCGGGTCCTGATCAGAATTGATAAATTGAAAGATAAAAATGATCCAGCCAATGATCATTAAAGTACCACCTAAAGGAGTAATTGGGCCAAGTAGTTTCCGAAATGAAAATAGCATGTAATAGTCGGCGGCTACTAAAGAATAAATTGAAATTGAAAACAATAGAGAGCCCAATAAAATAAACCAATAGAAAATTTTAAATTTTTTCTTTCTGAATTTATGATAATTAAGCCCGAGTATTAAGATTGTGATACCCGAATACATTTGATATCGGACGCCGGTCTCGAAAGATGAAAGGCTTGATTCGCTGAGCACTTCTTTTAAAGCATGTGCTCCAAAGGCTCCAAGTATAATAGCGAAAAGAATAAGTAAAGCGCCGGAAATTACAACCCCTTTTTTCATATAATGCGACTAGTTAAAGAGTACTAAAATAAAAAAGTCCCGCGCTAGCGGGACTTTTTTTTAGTTGTTTTCCATTTTCAGCATTTCAGCATTGAAAGTTTCTTTAAACTTTTCGTAGTCGTAATCTATTTTTAAACGGTCATCTTTCGAAAGGCGATCATTTATTTTAGTTATTAATTCTTCACCGGATAATTCAATTGCCAAATAGGTCTTGTATTTATTATCAGGAGTTTTAGTCATTTTTTCACAAATGGTTTTTGTACCACTTAATTGTTGATTAACTACTTCTCGGGTTAAACCTTCAAATCGTTCTTCAACTTCTTCTTGATTGTTTAATTCTCTTGAATTCACATAGTTATCAATAGTAGCTTTAATTGTAGTATTAATCGCTCCTGCTAATTCAGCTTTTGCATTGTTCAATGCTTTTTTCTTTGAAGTCATTTGATCTAAACTTTCTCCTATTGCGTTTGATCTGAAGAACTCATTATTACTAAAATAATCAGGTCCGCTACAATATGTATTTACAAGAACTTCGCCATCTGGAGCGGCTTCTTTCTTTCCTTTACATGAATAAATTCCTGCCGAAAGTATCAAGCCGGTTAATAGTAGAATAAGGGTACGTGAATTTTTCATTTTCTTATGTATTAGATTGTTTATTATTTTATTTTCAGAAATCATGCCAAAGTTTAGAAGGTTTACGTCTTTAATCTCGACAATGTTCCATTATTAATTTTTGAATCCAGTTATATTTAATTTGTTTCACTGCATTTTCAATCGCTTTATTATCGGCACTCATTCTATTTGTATGCACTCCTTTTACATCAGGCCAAATTTTTTGTTCTATCAAATTTTTCTGACTGTTATAAACATTCATCTGTATAGTGCAACTACTCGTATAGAAATCATCTGTTTTTCCAATAGCATCTAATTTAAATATTGCTTCTAAAAATACATCTGCCATTGCCGAATCCTGACTGGTTTTCGCTCCTGCTTTGTTTATTATATCTTGAAATGCTCCTTTGTCTTTAGATGTTGTAATATAAACAGTGGGTCTATTAACCTTTATTTCTATTGTAACAGAGTCATATTCTTTTTCAAATAGTCCGGCTATAATTGGATCTTTAATAAGATCAGATGTACTTACCCAGGCATTCATTAAAGAAGGCACTTCTTCGTAGTAATTAATTTGTAAGTTAAATTTAATGATGCCATTTTCATCCGAGATCAATTTTTGAGATGCATACGAATTATACTTCACTCGAACGGGAATATTTTCTACCGGGATACCATTGTATTGTAGTGAAAACGTTGCTGCTTCAGTATAGCAATTTGACCATTCTAATAGAATCGTGTTTTTAGATTTTATTAATTTTAATTTTGTTAAGCGATCATCAATTTTTGAAAGAATAAAATTCCCAAGATAGATGGTTTGACTATTTCTGCTTGTTTTTAAGGGATCATTTAAATAGGGTTTTATCGCATCTAGCGCTTGTAAAAGGTATTCAAATTGGAGTTTATACTCAACTTCATTTTCACTTTGGTCTAGAAAAAATAGTGATTTGCTAATGGCTTTTTCTTTAAGTTCAGCTTGAAGTTCTTTATATTCTGATTTTGATAGGCGATAAAGCACCCAATATTCATTATTATCCACCCAGGATTCAACCGCTTCAAAGTTGCTAATATTATTTTTCACATCGATTCGGGTAGTTGCCTGATAATTTTCAATAAACGCTTGATTGCTTTCTTTTTGACTTAAAACAGATTGTGCATCGATACTTACCTCTATCTCTGATGAAAGATCCTCCAGGGCTTTATTCTTTGCAACTTGCTGAAAATCATTTTTATGTACATTAAGATTTGCATTTCCAATCCCATAATAATAGGAAGATGAGATCGGTTTTTGCATTACCCAATCCGGTCTTGGATTATTTAAAGCCGCTTCTTGTGTTTTTTTAGTAGCACTGCAAGAAGCTATAAATAATAGGAGAGCTATAATGATGTATAATTTATTTAACATAGTAATAGCTAAATTTTTCTACTTCTGATTGAACTTGTTTTGCGAGATCAACAAAAGCATCATTTGTTAAAGCCTCAACACTTTTAATTTTCTGTCTACTACTTAAATATTGGTCCATTTGCCTCTTTTCATTATTGCTAGTGACTACCTTGCCATCTTTTGAAGGGAAAAGTACTGAAGCATCTCCATCATAGCTATAATATTGTACCTGATCACTAATCTCATTTGAGAAAATCTTGGAAACCTCTATTTCGCCTGTGGTTAATGAAATAAGTTTAATTTGAACGGATACCATCACACTATTTCTCTGATTATATTCAAAATAGACTGTTCTTTTATATTGAGTTTCATAATACTCCTCTCCGGCTTCATTCGTCTTTTTAACTTTAAAAGATTTAAATCCTTCTTTCTTTTGTCTTGAAAGTTCACCCGTTTTTTTTGTCATATCAAGCAATGTTCCACCAAGTAACCATTTTACTCCCAATAACTTTCCTGCTTCTGATGCAGTAGATTCATTTACTGCTCCAGATAGATTTATTTTTTGTTCATTGAGTAATTGCTCGTAATTGGTACGATCAATCACCTTTAAAAAAGGATCCTTTGTTTGACTTAATGCATCTAAATTATAAGCTTCAGCCTTTTTTTGAGCATTTTGATATTGAGTGGCATTTTCAAAAGGAATTAA
This sequence comes from Flavobacteriales bacterium, assembly GCA_024641785.1. Taxonomy (GTDB): domain Bacteria; phylum Bacteroidota; class Bacteroidia; order Flavobacteriales_D; family JAHECK01; genus JAHECK01. The sequence goes on from JAHECK010000006.1 coordinate 32,731, forward strand.
ACCAACACTTACTAATCCTAATTGTAATGCTAATTCTTGTAATTCCTTTGAGTCTTTATAATCAGGATTTGTACTTATTACTTCAAGAAAGGCATTATAAGCGCTTCGATATTTATTCTCTTCTAAGAACTGAACACCTTTCCGATAGTAGGGTTCAGTATAGGCGATATCTTTAAGCTTCTTAGTGTCCTTATAATCAGGTTCTAAGCGAACTATTTCTTTAAACATAGCTTCTGCATTATCATAATCTTCTTGATCTAAATATTGCAGACCTTTTTCGTAGGTTTCAATTAAATAAGTCTTTTTTATTTCAACGAAATCTTCATTGTAGTGGGAAGGAATAGTTAGATTTACAGAAACTATTTCGAGGGAATTTTTATATTGTTTAGCAGCCAAAAACGCATTAATGGCTTCTTTTTTATTTCCTAGCTGACTTTCTTGAAAAAATGTTGAAAGCTTGTCATTTAAAACTTGTCCACCAGTTCGGGTAAGTGCTTCTCTGGCTTCGATATATTCCGGTTTTTTAATTAAAGCTTGTTTGTAATAATTGGAAGCTTCGAGATTGAGTTGGGCAGCTTCCATTTTACTCCCTTTTTTATATAAAGACTTTGGGCTATTGCAAGAGATCAGAAAGAGAATGGACAGGAAAATAAAGAAGTAATTAGTTCTATTCATAATAAATAATTATGCAGTTTAAAACTTAAAGACAATTTTTATGCCGATAGTGATTAATAAATTAATTCTAGTGTAATTTAGCGGTAAAAATGAACCCTTGGTAATTGGAATAACTTGATTTGTTAACATGCTATATTGGAAAGTATATTATTGATTTAACAAGAGATATTCTTAAACCAAAAGAAATTTACGTATATGAAAACCATTTTAGTGTTAGGTGCTGGTAAATCAAGTGCGACGCTTATAAGCTATCTTATTGAGAATGCGGAGAAAGAAGATTGGAAAATCCTTGTAGCTGATAGGGATCTGGCTATGATAGTTGACAAAACAAATCAAAGCTCTTTTACAGAATCCTTTGCTCTTGATATGATGAATAAAGAGTTGAGGAGGCCTTTAATTGAGCGGAGTGATATTGTTATTTCAATGTTACCCGCGTCATTGCACATGCCTGTAATTAAGGATTGTATAAAGTTCAAAAAAAATATTATCACCCCTTCTTATATGACTCCGGAGATCAAGGAGCTTGATAAAGATGCTAAAAATGCGGATATATTAATTATGAATGAGTTGGGATTAGATCCTGGTATAGATCATATGTCGGCGATGAAAATTGTGGATCGAATTCGCGATAAAGGAGGGGAGTTAACCTATTTTGAATCATTTACCGGAGGTTTAGTTGCTCCTGAAAGTGACAATAACCCCTGGAATTATAAGTTTACCTGGAATCCGAGAAATGTTGTTATGGCCGGTCAGGGAGGAGCAGCAAAATTCATTCAAAGAGGTCTTTTTAAATACATTCCTTATAATCGCCTTTTTAGAAGATCTGAAGTAATCGAGATTAAAGAGTATGGGAAATTTGAAGGTATTGCAAACAGAGATTCTTTAAAGTACAGGAGTATTTATGGTCTGGATACTATTCCGACGATCTATAGGGGAACCTTAAGAAGGGTTGGATTTGGGAAAGCATGGAATTACTTAGTCCAGTTAGGGGCTACTGAAGATGGTTATATCATGGAAGGGTCAGCAAATATGACGCACCGCGATTTCACTAATTCATTCTTAGCATACAATCCCTATGATTCGGTTGAATTAAAATTCCGTCATTATATGAAAATAGACCAGGATGATGAGGTTTGGGATAAGTTAGTGTGGCTAGGGTTATTTGAAGATACCCCGATCGGAATAAATAAGGATGCAACTCCTGCGCAAATTCTTCAGATAATAATGGAGAAAAAAATGCAGTTAGAGCCCCATGATAAAGATATGATCGTAATGTATCATAAAATCGGATATAAAATAAAGAATAAGCATAGTGAGATCAAGTCTTGGCTTGTTTTTATTGGAAAAGACCAGAAGTACACCGCTATGAGTGATACGGTTGGTTTGCCTTTAGGCATATTCACTAAAATGTTATTGCGAGGAGAAATTAATTTAAAAGGTGTTCGTATGCCTATTATGAAGGAAGTCTATCTGCCTGTTTTGGGCGAATTGGAAAAGCATGGAATCATTTTTAAAGAAAAAGTTGAAGAGATGAGTGAAGAAAAAGCGAAACTCCAATAATACAATAACCTTGTCATTTAAAATTGGTTCGATTCTTATTGATTGTCAATGCATTATTTATTTTTTCGGCGATTAGTTGAAATTCAAAAAGTATTTTGAATAAAAGATTTTATTATTCAAGATAATATCAGATATTTGCACGCTCAAAAAAGAGGATATAATTAAATACTTAAAAAATGCCAACAAAGATCAGATTACAAAGATTTGGTAAAAAAGGAAAACCTTTTTACCACGTCGTGATTGCAGATTCGAGGGCTCCACGGGATGGAAAATATATCGAAAAAATTGGTATTTACAACCCGAACACGAACCCCGCTGTAATTGAATTAGACAATGACAAAGCACTAAGCTGGTTACAGACCGGTGCTGTCCCAACTGAAACAGTGAACGCGATTTTAAAATATACTGGAGTAGTATATAAGAACCACTTATTAAAAGGGGTTGCTAAAGGAGCTTTTACTGAAGCTGAAGCGGAGAAGAGATATCTTGCTTGGGCAAATGAAAAAGAAGCTAAGATTCAAGCGAAACGCGATGGTCTTTCTGCTGGTGAAGCTGCTGAAGCTAAAAAGATCTTAGCTAATGAAATAGAGATCAATAAAAAGAGAGCTAAAGAAATTGCAGCTGCTCGTATTGCTGAGTCAGAAGCGAATCAAGTAGCAGAAGTAGCTGGTGCAGCGGAAGCTAAATCAGATATGGAAGCGGTTGTTGAAGAAGCTCCAGTTGTTGAAGCGGTTGTTGAAGAAGCTCCAGTTGTTGAAGCTGTAGTTGAAGAAGCTCCAGTTGTTGAAGCGTCTGCTGAAGAAGCACCTGCTGCTGAAGAATCAAAAGATTCTGAAGAGAAAAAAGATTAATTAGATTGTCTCTATGGAAAAAGAGCAATGCTATAATTTAGGATCTGTTTCAAAGGTTCAAGGAATTAATGGCAAGCTTATTTTACGATTAGAGGTCGATTTTCCAGAAGAATACTCGAAATTGGAATCAGTTTACATTGAAAAAAATCGTAAACTGATTCCTTTTTTTATTGAAGAAATTACCATTTTACCGAAAGGTTTTGCTCGAGTCAAATTTGAAGATGTTGACTCTGATGAAATTGCCCAAACGCTCGTTAAAGGACAATTATATTTACCAATTGAACAATTGCCGGAATTAAAAGCGGATCAATTTTATTATCACGAAATAGTTGGTTTTAAGGTTATTGATAGTGAGATAGGAAATATTGGAATTGTTATCGAATATCTCGAAATACCCGCCAATCCTCAATTATTAGTTGATTTCAAAGGACATGAAATTCTAGTTCCTATCAGTTCACATTTTTATAAAGGAATTGATAAAAAGAAAGAAGAAATTTATGTTACACTACCTCCCGGATTGGTAGAAGTAAATATTGGCTAATTGTGTCCAGGCCATTTCAATTTAAAGAATTTACTATTGTTCAAGATCATGCTGCGATGAAAGTAGGCACTGATAGTGTTTTACTTGGAGCATGGGTCGATCATTTAAATCCTAAGAAAATACTGGACATTGGATGCGGAACCGCTTTATTGACTTTAATGATGGCTCAACGCTTTCCGGACGCTTTGATTTCGGGAATTGAAATCGATCCTCAAGCAATGATCGATGCCAGATATAATGTGAAGTATTCCTCTTGGAATGACCGAATCGATCTTATTGAGGGAAGTATATTTGAAACCCCTATCCCTCAACTTTTTGATCTCATCATTTCGAATCCTCCTTTTTTTTCAATTGATACTCCATCTCCGATTGGAAACAGAGCATTGGCCAGAAGTGGTTCAGGATCTTTATTAAATGAATGGATCATTGAGGCTAAAAAGAAAATGCTCCCATCAGGACGATTTGCTATTATACTGCCATTAAATCAAAAATCTCAATTGGAAAATATAGCAAAGGAAAATAAATTATTTATTCATCGTCTTTGTCTTGTAAAGCCTAACAGAAGGAAGGATGCGCATCGATTTATGGTCGAAATGAAGTTAGTTAGCTGCGATCAATTGAAAAATGAATCCATAACGATCGAAAAAGAAATTCGTCATGAATATACTGATGAATACATCAAACTAACCAGGTCCTTTTATTTGAATATGGACTAAAAAAGGCTTGAAGCTAGGTGCTCTATGCACGAAGTGAAAAAGGAGGTCTTTAGCACTTTTCTATAATCAACTAGATTCTAAAACTTAGCACAAGGAATTACTCTCCTTCGTTTTGTATTTCTGCGATTATTTTTATTAGCCCATTCATAGGAAATGGTAATTTCATGAGATCCTCCTGTGTTTAAGCCTAATTGAGAAATAGTAATATCATAGCTGTAACCGACATTCATTCCGTTTTGACTCCATCCTACTAATATGGCAACGGCATCACGTCCAACACCGGTATTTTTATTATAAACGACAGGTAAACCACGATACCACACTCCAATGGTTACTGCATTATGTTCATAATAGGCTCCTAGATCAAGCTGATCGAATTTCCCTTGTGCCTTATAATTAAATGCAAAAAATACATATTCTCTATTTAAGGACTTTTGACTTTGCAGTCTTAATTTATACCCCCCATGTAAAGAGAATTTCATTGGTAATGGACTTTTATCATTTAGCAATGATTGATCAGGAGTATTTATATGGGAAAATGTCATCCCTGCCCAATATTTTGGTGCATAAAGTAATATCCCAGCCCCAATATCAAAGAATTGTTTTCTTTGAAGATCAATAGGTTCGGCAGTAGAAGGATTTCCTGTATTTAACTGATCACCAAAAGTAAGTCTACTAAAATCGATCCCTCTTTGTCCATATCCAATTTCAGCAGCAGGTCTTATGAAGAGATCCCTTTTGATTTTTAATTCGTAGGCATATAGGAATTTTGCACTTGTAGTAGATAGTCCTCCAGATCCGGCACGGTCATAATATATATCTACTCCAAAACCTGACTTCATCATTGGGAAGAATTGATCATAAGATAATGAGTAAGTTTGAAATGCACCCGGAATAGAAGGCCATTCAACTCTTGATGCCATAATTGCTCGACTTTGTGTTGAAGTACCCGTAAATGCAGGGTTTAGGTACAAAGGATTCGCATAGAACTGCGTAAATTGCGGATCCTGTGCCTTCGAAATCAAGGTCATCAATAGTAAACAATATGTTAGAATATATCTTTTCATTATTTGTTACTTGATTTCAATTCGATTTCAAGGTTATATTCAACAATCTCTTCTTTAATATTATCTTCTACTTCAATAATTTGAGTTTGATCACCATGATTTTTACTCTCAACTAATAATTTGTAATTTCTTCCAGGTTGTAAAACCATTAAGAATTTTCCATTTTCACTATTTGTATTATAGATTCCCTGTATTTTTAAAGTATAGAGATCAATGGCTGTAATTTTTGCTTTTACAGGTTCATTCGTTCCTACTTCTTTCGTAATACCCTTATAAATAGCTTTCCGTTCATCGTCAAAAAGAATATTGATCTTGTAGAGATCTTGCTCCCCATAACCACCTGGCATATCAGACGAATAGTATGCGGTTTTTCCATCAGGACTAATTACAAAATAGATATCATCTTTAACTGTATTGATCGGATAACCTAAGTTTTTTGGATTAGACCATAGTTCATCGTTTTCAAATTTGGTTTTAAAAATATCATAGCCACCCATTGTGTTAAGTCCATTCGATGAAAAATATAATGTGATTCCATCGGCTTGAATGAATGGAGCATCTTCATCATAAGGAGTATTGATGCTAGGTCCTAAATTTTCAGGAATACTCCACTGACCATCGGGTAATCGACGGACTCGATAAATATCTTTTCCTCCTAAACCACCTGGTCTATTTGAAGATATATACATCAATTTTCCATCAGGACTTATTGAAGCCGAAGCTTCTTGATATGCTGAATTAATATTTTCAGTAAGCTTTACAGGATTGGTCCATGAACCTGCATAATTCGAACTGATGTAAAGATCACCTCCATATAAATTTTCATTGGTACGATAGATAACCATTTCATTTCCGTCGCCCGTTAAACTGACAACCGCATCATGAGTAGGGGTATTAAGTGGAGGACCTACATTAAATGCTTTTTGCCATTTACCATTTACTAATTTGGATAAATAAATATCTTCAAACAATTGTCCATAATCATCTTTTAATCCTCCGGTACTTCCGACACGTCTTGAAGTGAAATAAATTTCAGTTTGATCACCGGAAACTACAGGCACATATTCTGAGTACTTTGTATTAATATTCTCTCCCAAATTAACGATTTCAACCTGTACGGGGTTTTTCATCATCTCTTTGGCTGTGTAAGACATTTTAATATATCGTTCTACTTCTCCGGTAAGGATTTCTTTATTATCAAAATCATTATAGAGTTTATAATATTTTATCGCTTCATTGAAATTGGCCTGCATATGGTATGATCGACCTAACCAAAAGTAGGCTTCACGAACATTTCCTTTAACCGCCTTTTTAAGGAAGGGGAAAGCCATATCATTTTCACCTGTAATATTCATATAACACAATCCTATGGTATAATTAATTTCAGCATAGTTAGTGTCTAATGGATATAATTCCAGATAGATTGAAAGCGCAGTATAATAGTCTTCTTCATAAACAAAAGACGTAGCTTCTTCAAACGCATCTTTGTGCACCAGTTTATAGTTTTGTTGAGCAAAACTTAAGCCAGCGATTCCAGACAATAAAACGATCAATATTAATTTACCCTTCATGCTTTATCTAATTAAGGTAACATCACCAGCATCATTAATTACTGTTCCTTGAACAGTTCTGGCTTTTACTTTCCATACATAGACATCTTGTTGAGATAATCTGCCTTTGTAGTAACCATCCCATCCAATATAAATGTTTGTTGATTCAAAAATTAGTTCTCCCCATCTATTAAATATCAATAACTGATATTCTTCAATCCCTGCGGAGAATACGGGATGGAATACATCATTCAGATTTTCACCTGGATTTTGAGGATCATAATATCCACCATTGGATCCATTTGGATCAGGGGTAAAGGCATTTGGAAAATCAACATTCCCGCTAGCCTCAGCAAATACTATATTCTCAGAATAGAATGTGCTCGGACAGTTATACTCATTATTTGCTATTAATGTTACTGTTTGCCAACCGGTAGTAGTATAAAAATGGATCGGATTTTCTTCAATTGAAGTTAAACCATCTCCAAAATCCCATTGATAATTAGTTGCATTTTGTGAAAGGTTAAAAAAGGTAACAGGATCATTAGGAATATACACCGTTGTAGTTGAAGGGGTGAAGTAGGCAAAAGCTTGCGGATAAACTGTAATTGAATCGATGTGTTGTTCAGTATCTTGCCCACCTTCCCCTATTGCTGTTAAAGAAACAACATAGTTTCCAGCATTATAATAGGTATAGGTTGGGTTTTCTAAATTTGATTGGCCACCATCTCCAAAATCCCAAACATAAGAACTTGCGTAAAGGGATAGATTAGTAAATTGAACGACCATTGGAGTACATCCTTCATCACTTCCAATAAAATTAGCGATAGGAACAGGTGCTGCAATTTGAATTATTTGTTCAGCAATTGAGCTACATGATCCATTGTTTAAAGTGAGTGTGATCGTATAAATCCCCCATGTAGCATAAGTATGCTCTGAAATTAAAGGATCATTGGATGTTTCACCATCTCCAAAAGTCCATGAGTAGTTTACATCTCCGGAATTTGATAGATCAAAAAGATCAATCGTAGCACTTGGATAGGTTTGACTTACCGGTGTAGCTGTAAAGATGGCTTCAGGAACCTGAAGCACGTAGATATCCTGATACAAGGTATCGGCACAGCCTTCATATCCTCGCGCTATATATACTAAGGAATAGATGCTGTCGCCCTGGACAAAGTTATTATAAGTATGTGTCGGTTCGGCGATATTATCAAAGAATCCATCACCATATTCCCAGAAATAGTATAATGCTCCTATAGTATTGTTTTCCACATTTATAGTTAATGGATTACAAGCGATGGTATCAAAATTCACATCCAATACCATTTCAGGTAATACGCTAAGTATTTGTGAATACTGGGCTACACATCCACTAGCCGAAGTTGCGATCATATTGATCGTTCGATTGATTGGCACAGGTGTGGTATTCGTATAAACAACTGAGTGGAATTCCTGATCATTTGTAGATGTTTGTCCATCCCCATAATCCCAAAAATAGAGTGAAGCTCCTTGTGTGGTATTATGAATTAATGCTTCCACGGGATAACAATTTATTATAGTATCGATCTCGAAAAAGGCAATAGGCTGAGCTAATATCGTTATATCTTTAAATGCGGTATCAACACAATTTGCTGATGAAGCAATTAGCTGCACTGAAAATATTGAATCGTTTAAACTATTATTTACATAATTATGGATAGGATTAATAGAAATAGATTGAAGTCCATCTCCAAAGTTCCATAAGTAATTATTAGCGCCGGTTGAATTATTTACATATTGAATTTGAGCAGGCGAACACGCACTGTCAGGTGAAGTAAATGCTGCCGTAACTTGAGGGAATACCTGAATATTTTGTAAGCTGGTATCTCTACAACCGAAATTAGTTTCAACGAAAAGTTGGGTTTGAAATGTTAGAGGTATTCCTCCCACATTATAAAATAAATGAGTATGAATAGAATCACCTGTGTTGTTAATAGGTGTGTTATCTCCATAATTCCATTGATAAAATGTTCCACCTATTGATTGATTTTCAAAATCTACGGGCAAAGGTGAACATCCTGTAGTATTACCCATCACAAATTGTGACAATGGTTTTGGATGAATAGTTATATCATGATAAGCTGTATCTCTACATCCAAATGGGGAAATTGCATATAAAATAGAGGTAAATGTAGTATCATCCACCCAAGAGTTATTGCTATAAATATGTTGAGCATTTTGTGAAACTACAGTGTTTGATCCGTCTCCAAACTCCCATTCGTATTGATCTGCACCAATACTTTGATTTAAAAATACCGCATTCAATGGAGCACATCCATCATCCGGAGCTGTAAATTGCGCAACTACCTCGGGGAATACTTCAATAGTTTGAGCAATAGTATCTGTACATCCTTTGTCGGTTATTGAAATTAATTGTGCTAAGTATTGCTGCGAAGTAGGAAGGAAGTTATTATAGACATGATTAATAAGTGAATTATTGGTTGTGTCATTATTCGTTCCATCCCCCCATTTCCAAATATGTGTAATACCACCTGTCGAGAGGTTTTCAAATTCCACATCAAGTGGCGCACATCCTAAAGCAGGAATAGCATTCATAGCACTTGTAGGATTTGGATGCACGATCACACCAGTAGAAGCCGTATCCGAACAACCAAAAGCATTGGTCGCAATTAAGACAGCAGTAAATGGCATTGAATTCGTTGTAAAATTATAATAAGTGTGAGTAGGTGCCTGTTGATTTGATGTGTTGCCATCACCAAATTCCCAATACCATGCTACAGCACCATCATTAGCTGACTGAGGAAAATTAACTGATAAAGGACTACATCCTGAATCAGGATTTGATACGATACTAAGCACTAATTGAGGATTTACTGATAAAGTATGAGTAACCGTGTCAGAACATCCATTAGCGGAAAACGCAATCAACTGCACATTATAATTTTGGATAAATAAACTCGTATTTATAAAAACGTGAGATGGGTTAATTAAAGTCGAAATAGGTGAACCATCATCAAAATCCCATTCATATGAAATCCCATTTATGGAATTATTAGTGAATTGAACCGACGCCGGAGCACAATTTGGTACAGGAGTATTTGTGAATTCAGCTAGTGATCCTGGATAAACAGTTACACTGCTGTTGGCTGTGTCTTTACAACCAACCGGTGAAGTAGCGATCAGTTGAACCAGATAAGTGGAGTCATTCGCTCCAATATTTATATAGCTATGTGTTGGATCTTGCATACCAGATATAAATCCATCACCAAATTCCCAAACATAATTATTTGCACCAATAGTATTGTTTGTAAAAGAAACATTTAAGGTTGTACAACCCGAATCCGGGCTGGCTACAAAGCTCACAAGAGGTTTTGGCTCTACTGTAATCGGGGTTAAGATGGTGGAGCTACAATTTGAAGTTTGAACCGTTAAGGTTACGGTAAAAGAACCTGCATTGATATATAGATGCGATGGGTTTTGTAAATTGGATGTATTTCCATCTCCAAAATCCCAACTCCATGAAATGATCGGATCGACTACAGGAAAACTTGAAAGATCGAGGAAATCGGTCACTGCATCTTCACAAACCGTTGAAACTAAGAAATTAGCAACGGGAGATTGCCATACATTAACAACCTGATTAGAAATATCCGTACAGCCATTAGAAGAAGCAACTGTAAGTGTAACATTATAGAATCCCGGGGAACTGTAAAACTGAGCAGGTGGTACTTGAAGGTTTGATGTATTACCGTTTCCAAAATCCCAGTTCCATGAAATTGCTCCACCGCTTGAATTATCGGTAAATGTTACCGTCATTGAATCACATTCATTATTATTAGATAATAAAAAATCTGACGTAGGAGTTGGCTGGACATGAATATTGACCGATGCAGTATCTGTACATCCGGATCCTGCAGCGGAAACACTTCCAACAAATTGAACATTATAATCTCCCGAATTTGTATAGCTATAATTTTGAACACCTGCACCCAGGCCTAACCATCCTGTTCCGTCGTCAAAATTCCATGAAAAACTATTAGGTGTATTTGCTATTATTGAACCAATAAAGGTAGCGACCTCATTTTCACAGACCGTATCCGGGAAAACAGTAAGACCAACTTCAGGTGTTACCGTAATGAAAACCGTTTGATATGCTGTGTCTAATCCACAATAGGAACTATCGATCAACATAACAGTGTAAGCTCCCGGACCAGGAAAACCAAGTTGTCTGGGAGCGGTTGGAGGCCATGGAGTCCAATCAATAATAGAATCATATCCTAATCCCCAATAATCTCCAAAATTCCAATATTCATATCGTTGAGCTGAATTATCAGGTTGACAATTCATATCCGTTGTATTAAAGAATGTAAAAATGGTATCAGGGTAACAGAGAACCAGATCCGAAGGAGTAATATGGGCCGTATCTACATCCCAAGTATTAATAGTACCAAATGTACTGGTGGTAACCCCACAATAGTTGTCTGCCGTTAATGAGACCGTAATACCACAACCTGAATTATTTGGAAGATAGGTATGGGTGACCATTTGCCCGACATTGGTATTATCGTACACTACAGGGGGCGAACCATCTCCAAAGTCCCATGTGAAAACAGTAGTCTCTGAAACAGGTTTACCTGAAGTTTGATTTGAATTATTTATAAATGAAAAATCTCCGGGAACACATACACTTAAATCGACTCCGAAAGGAATACCGATCTCGGAAGTTGTTTTTTCTTCCATTACCACTACACCAGTAATTTGACAACCGGGGAATAATCCGGGATCAGGAGTAAAGATGAGAATAAATGTATCAACTGCAGCTAAATAAAGATGGTTTACTGAAAGGTCGGCAGGTCCAAATCCGGTACCTACCTGTAAGGGTGAACCATCACCCCAATCAACAGTGTAATTTCCAACGATCATGTTGGTTTGGAGAGTCAGAAAATAGTTTGCACCACCACATGAAACCCAATACGGAGCATCTGTAAAAACTAAGCTTCCATTTAGAAGTTCAGGGCATTGGGCATTCGTTTCTTTTAGCGAAAAGAAATTGAATGTCAATACTAAACTTAATAATAAGAAAACGTGTTTCAAATTAAAGGCTTTATAGGTTTAAATACATTTTTACGGCCTAGCAAACGAAAAAGATACGTTCAGGTTCAAATATGTTTAAAATTAGAAGGGGTTTAAGATCTTAGTGAATTATTTATCACCATCTTAGTATTGATTACTTTAAAAGAATTTCTTTAAGAGCCAGAATCAATCGGTCAATTTCATTAGAATTATTGAGATGACTTATTGAAATTCGAATAGCAGGCCAATCATCTCTCGATCCAATCGCTCTTAAAACATGTGAAAAGGCGGTGGAACCGGAGGAACAAGCGCTACCGGCAGATACAGCAATTCCTTTTATATCTAATGCAAAAGGAAGCATATCGCTACTTTTAGACGGAGGAAATGAAACATTTAGAATGGTATATAAGCTATTTTCTCCCTGAATACCATTGAATTTTATAAGCGGGAAATGTTCTAAAAGTTTAATTTTAAGCTCTTCTCTTAAAGCCAAAACAGTTGCTTTTCGATCCTCAAGATCTTTATAAGCAAGTTCTGCCGCAAGTGTCATTCCAACAATAGCACTTACATTTTCAGTACCGGCTCGCAGTTCTCTTTCCTGAGGACCACCTTTAATTTGAGATAAAGATTTAGTCCCTTTTTTTATATATAAAAATCCTATTCCTTTTGGGCCATGAAATTTATGTGCGCTCACAGATAAGAAGTGGATATTTGAAAGCTGACTTAAATCGATGGGATAATGAGCAAAAGTCTGAACTGCGTCTGTATGGAAATAACAATTGTATTTTGAAACAAGTGCATTTATTTTTTGAATTGGATGAAGCGTTCCTATTTCATTATTGGCATGCATTAAACTAACCAGCGAATTAGGGTTTTCAGCTAAAAGCCTTTCCAGATGATCCAGATCTACAATTCCATTTTTATCAATATCGACATATAAAACAGGTATTTGCTCCTGATAGGATCTAGCGGTATTTAAAACCGCTTTATGTTCCGTTTTGGCTGTGATTATTGCATTGACTTTTAAGGAATTTACTGCGATATAAAAAGCGAGATTATTAGCTTCAGAACCACCAGATGTAAATGTGATCTCGGATGCTTTGCACTTAAGCATATCGGCAATTTTTTTACGGCTAAATTCAATTGCCGATTTTGTTTCTCTTCCAAACGAATGTGTTGATGAAGGATTACCAAAAGCGATCCTCATGTAGGGAATCATTTCGTACATCACCTCTTCCAGCATAGGGGTACTGGCCGCGTTATCAAAATATATTTTTTCCTTTATATCCATGATTCAATTAAACGAATCGTTGTATTTGCCAATTCATTTGCATCCTTTTCATTATTCGCTTCAGAATAAATCCTAATAATGGGTTCGGTATTCGATTTCCGCAAATGAACCCATCCTTCTTTGAAGTCAACTTTCACTCCATCGATGCTATTTACTTCTTCATTTTGATGATGTGAAGCAAATTTATCTAATAGTAAATCTACGTTTATTTCAGGAGTAAGCTGAATCTTATTTTTAGAAATATGGTAGGCCGGATACGATTGTTTTAAAGCCGTCATTTTCATTTTTTTCTCGGCTAAAAGACTTAAAAATAAAGCTATTCCAGCAAGAGCATCTCTTCCATAGTGCAATGCCGGCACAATAATTCCCCCATTTCCTTCACCTCCAATAATCGCTTTTACTTCTTTCATTTTACTTACCACATTTACTTCTCCAACGGCTGAAGCAAAATATTCTACATTATGTTTTGTTGCAATATCTCTTAATGCTCTGGTGGAAGAAAGATTTGAAACCACATTTCCCTTTTGTTTCCCGAGTACATAATCTGCGACGGCAACCAAAGTATATTCTTCTCCAAACATGCTTCCATCTTCACAAATAAGCGCAAGCCGATCAACATCAGGGTCAACAACAATCCCAAGATCTGCTTTTAGTTCTTTCGTTCTGGTTGATATCTCCGTTAAATTTTCGGGTAAGGGCTCTGGATTATGAGGGAAATGGCCATTAGGTTCACAATATATTTTATGAATTTTATTAACTCCAAGTGCACTTAATAATTTTGGAATAAAAATCCCACCTGTGCTATTTACAGCATCGATGGTAACAGAAAAATTTGCCTCTTTTATCGCTTGTATATTGACCCATGGAAGGGAAAGTACTTTTTCGATATGATAATGACCATCGTCTGGTATACTGGAAATTTCGCCAAGTGAGTCGACATTTACATATTCGAAATCATCCATTTCAGCAAATTTTAGAATTTTCTCTCCTTCTTCTGCTGAGAGGAATTCCCCTTTATTATTTAATAATTTTAAGGCATTCCATTCTTTTGGATTGTGACTTGCGGTTAAAATAATCCCGCCATTTGCTTTTAGATAGGGGACAGTCATTTCAACCCCCGGCGTAGTGGATAGACCTAAATCGATGACGTCAATGCCACATGCTACTAATGACTGTGAAACTATCGAGGAAACAAACTCCCCTGAAATCCGCGCATCACGTCCTACAATTACTTTTAAAGATCCTTTTTCATTGGTTCTCAGCCATTTTGCATAGGCTGAAGCAAATTTAACTAAGTCTAATGGGGTTAAATTATCGCCTGTTTTTCCGCCAATGGTTCCGCGTATTCCGGAGATGGATTTTATTAAAGTCATTTGTTTTTTTTGCAAAGATAAAAACGAATTATAGGCATCATCTATTATTTTATTCTTTATTAACCAAAGTAATTGTGAATAAATGCCGTTTATTAATAGATTGGATTAGGTAGGTTTAATATATTTGCAGACGAATAATCTATAGCGAATGGAAGACCATTTTGATTCAGATGAAAGGGAATTCGAAGAAGAGTTAGCTATCACACTTAGTAGATTTAACGAAATGAAAGCATCTAAAAAGGATTACTTTTTTGATGTGAGTGATTTCGAAAGCCTATTTGATCATTTTTTAGAATTAGGTGAAATAACCCAAGCTTCTGAAGTTTTGGATCTCTCTGTGAAACAGCATCCTTTTGCCACTTCAATGGCTGTTAGAAAAGCGCAACTTTGTATTGTTAGAGGACAATTGAATGATGCGTTAAGCATCTTGAACAAAGCAGAGAAGATCGAGCCATTTAATATTGATCTACTAATGATCAAGGCCAGCGTCTTTAGTCAAATGCATCAGCATGAGAAAGCGATCATGTATTATACTAAGGCGCTTGAAAATGATGGAGGAAATGAAGTTGATATCATGCTTGAAATGGCAATGGAATATCAGGAATTATTTCAATTCGAAAAATCCATTTTGATGTTGGCTAATTTATTGGATCATGATCCTGAAAATGAAATCGCTTTGCATGAAATCGCGCATTGTTATGAGCGATTAGAAGAAGTAAAAGATGGAATCGAGTTTTTTAATACATTTATTGATGAACATCCTTTTTCAGCGACGGCGTGGTTTAATTTAGGTGATCTATATGCACGTTCTGATATGTCAGAAAAAGCCATTGAAGCATACGATTTTGCTATTTCAATTAAAGAAGATTTTGCACATGCTTATTTTAATAAAGCATCTGTTTATGCTAATGATGAAGATTATAAAAGCGCCTTGGAATTCTTTATCGAATGTTCACATTATGAAGGGGATAATCCATTGACCTTCTGTTTTATAGGTGAATGTTACGAGAAGTTGGAAGAGTATAGAATGGCCCTTGAGTATTATGATAAAGTGCTTGAAATAGATGAGAATTGGGCAGATGCATGGATGGGAAAAGCAGCTGTTTTTTCCTTACTGAAAGAGGATAAAAAAGCATTACCAAACATAAAAAGAGCTCTCAAGCTTATTCCGGAAAGCACGGAATACCTTTTATATTATGCAAAGCTTAATGCCCGATTAAATAAAGGAGAAGAAGTGATCCACAGCTATGAAAAGCTATTAGAGATCGATCCTGAAAGCATTGAAATTTGGTTAGATTATTCGCAGTATTTTGATGATCTTGGTGAAATTGAGAATGCGATTGAGATCATGATGGAGGGCTTGTCATTTCAAGGAGAAAAGGCAGAGTATAATTACCGAATGGCTGCTTATCTTCTTAAAGCCGGTAAGGAGCCGGAAGCCCTTATCTTTTTAGGTGAAGCATTGCTCGAAGATTATGATTCACATCAATTACTCTTCGATTATTATAAAGAAGCAATAAATATTATTAATGTCAATCAATTAATACAGATCTTTAAATCATGATGCAAAATTTCGAACTACCATTTATCCCCGATCGTCCTGTAAAGCCTAGAAACACAGGAATTACAATGGTTATGGATAAAGGATTAAGTCTGCGGGAAGCGGAAAACTTCATTGAGTCAGGAGCTCATTTAGTAGATATAATGAAATTGGGATTTGGAACTTCTTATGTCACTCCTTTTCTTAAAGAAAAAATAAAGCTTTATCACGATGCAGGCCTAAAGGTTTATTTTGGAGGTACCTTATTTGAGTCTTTTATTGTAAGAGGAATGTATGATGATTTCAAACGCTTATTAGATAAATTTGATTTGCAAACAGTGGAAGTTTCTGATGGTTCGATCAGTTTGCCAACAGATGATAAGTTGAATTACATCCGTGATTTAGCAAAGAATTTCACTGTTCTAAGTGAAGTTGGTTCTAAGGAAGCAGGGATCATTATCAGTCCGGGTAAATGGATCAAAATGATGAATGCTGAGCTTGAAGCCGGATCATGGAAAGTGATCGCTGAAGCGCGTGAAAGTGGAAATGTAGGAATCTACAGAGCGAATGGTACTGCTCATACCTTATTGGTAAATAAGATCTTAAATAAAGTTGATAAAGATAGTATCCTTTGGGAAGCACCTATAAAAGGTCAGCAAGTATGGTTTATTAAAATTCTTGGTAGTAATGTTAATCTTGGAAATATTGCACCTCACGAATTGATACCCCTTGAAACCCTTCGATTAGGTCTAAGAGGAGATACCTTTTTTGATTTTCTTCCTGAGTCTAATGTTGAAGCATTCAAACTTTAAGCGCTCTTATGGAGAGGAAGCTTAAGGATTATGTAGTCATTTCTTTAAAGGGTATAGCAATGGGTGCAGCAGATGTTGTGCCCGGCGTTTCCGGAGGTACTATCGCTCTTATTGCAGGTATTTATAAGGAACTGATCGATACCTTTACGAGGATCAATTTCGGACTGATCACGATCATTCGAAAAGAAGGTTTTGTAAAAGCATTTTATGCTGCAAATGGCCCCTTTTTAGTCGCTTTATTATCAGGAATCATTTTTAGCATTCTCTCCTTAGCAAAGCTCTTTCATTTTTTATTGGAAACAGAACCGGTATTGGTATGGTCTTTCTTTTTCGGATTGATCATCGCTTCGGTTTGGCTAGTTGGAAAACGAGTAAACAGCTGGAAACTGAATAATGTCATTGCATTAATTATAGGAGCTGTCATTTCCTATGGAATTACTATTCTTTCTCCTGCTAGCGGACCGGACACACTCATTTTTCTTTTTATTTCAGGAATGTTAGCCTTTGTTGCTATGATTCTTCCGGGTATTTCAGGGAGTTTTATTCTTTTATTATTGGGAGCATATCAACTTGTTCTTGGTAAAGTGAGTTCTCTTATTGATTCTGTAAGGCATTTCGATATGGATCTTTTGTTTTCTAATTTGTTGTCTTTAGGTGTTTTTGTCGTTGGGGGAGTGATTGGACTCTTAAGTTTTTCGCGAGTATTGAAGTGGATGTTTGAGAAGCATGAAGCGAGAACTTTAGCTTTACTTAGTGGTTTCCTTATCGGATCATTGAATAAAGTCTGGCCATGGAAACAGACCACAGAAGTATTCATAAAACATCAGGGAGAAGTAAATGAATCTGTTATTGCCCTGGCTCAAAATAATGTTCTGCCAAACGACTCTTATCGAGTAATCTCTGATGCAGATGCTTTATTAGGAATGACCGTAAAAGACCCTCAATTGGGATTGGCTATTATTTTTGGGATTACAGGTTTCCTTATTATCTTTTTATTGGAACGTTTTTCAGCAAAGTACACTGCTGAATGAAGGTTTATGGTCTCATCGGTAAATCATTAAAGCATTCTTTTTCGAAAGAATATTTCACAAAGAAATTTGATCAAAACCATATCGTAGCGAGCTATCAAAATTTTGAGTTTGATCGTATCGAGGAAGTGAGACAAAGTCTTGAGAAAGTGAAAGAACTTAGCGGTTTAAATGTAACCATCCCTTACAAGCAAGTTATTATTCCGTTTTTAGATGAAATGGACGATGCAGCTAAGACCATTGGAGCTGTAAATACCATAACGATTCGAAATGGAAATTGGAAAGGCTATAACAGCGATTATTATGGCTTTATGACTTCGCTGAAACCCTTTCTGGAAAACAAGCATGATCGAGCACTTTTGTTAGGATCCGGTGGAGCTTCATTGGCTATTCAATATGCCTTAAAATTAATGAAGATTCCATTTCATGTGGTTTCTCGAGAAGAAGGCAAGGGTGATTTATACTATGAGGCCTTAAATGAGCATGTGATCAAGGCGTGTAAATTAATAATTAATACTACTCCGTTGGGTACCTTCCCAAATGTAGAGGAATATCCACCTATTCCTTATGAATTTATTGGCCAGGATCATTTCTTATATGATCTAGTATATAATCCTCAGAAAACTAAGTTTTTAAGCTTCGGAGAGGAACAGGGGGCCATGACTATGAATGGACTTGATATGTTACGACATCAGGCAGAAGGTTCATGGAAGATCTGGAACGATCATTAAATCTATATTAAAATGGCCAGATTAGCTTGATTCATTCATCATTTATTGCATTTAATTTGGTTATTTTGCCAAGAGCTATTTGAATTATTTAATTTCTATGAAGCAGGTTTATAATGTGATTATTTTAGTTTTTGTCTTAGTGATGAGTTCATGTTCAGAAGTCGCCGAAGTAAAAGAAACTAAGATAGACTATACCATTAATATCATTAAAAAGCTAGACCTGGCCATTCCATCGGGTTCGGGAATCACAGGTTATAAAGGTGGTTTTTTAACTGTAGGGGATGATACTCCATGGCTTTATTATCTGGATAGTGCCGGCACGCTTACCGATTCATTGCGATTATCTTATGTTGAAGGTTATGTTCCAGGAGTAAGAATGGCATCTTCATTTAAACCCGATTTTGAATGTATTACTCGATTGAATGAGGAAATTGTTTTGATCATGGGTTCAGGATCCTATAATTCAGGAAGAGATACCGCCTATTTGGTAAATGGAGCAGAACACCGAATTCTGGCCAAAAAGTCATTAGCCCCTTTATTTGCGTCTTTTGCTAAACTTGCAAGTATAGATGATGTTCATAAGATCAATATTGAAGGGATCGCAGTTGCCAATCATGATATTTACTTTTTTAATAGGGGAGATCTAAGTGGAAAAAGCATTATTTTTAAAAGTGATCTTTATGAGTTCATCACTTATTTCACTTCGGGTAGTAGTATTCAGGTAAGTGCTTCTTATTCGCTTACTCCTTATAATAAAGAATATGGTGAATCTACTTATTCAGCATGTATTTATGTCCCAAAAACGAATGTTTTTATTTACTCATCCACTTTAGAAGAAGGGAGTAGGATGGATTCGTCTGGGCTTATTATTGATGGAGATATAAAAGGATCCTTTTTAGGAAGGATCAGAATGAATGAATTAACGGATAGTATCACAATGGCGCATCCGATTACGGAGAATGGAGTGTTGGCGCCGGTTAAGATCGAAGGAATTTGGCTCTATCAGGCGATTTCTGATTCGATCCTTCAGTTTATTGGTGTAAGTGATCCGGATAATGGAAGTACTGAGACCTTTATTATCGAGGTAAAAATAGACCGCTTAAATTAAAGCATATGCAGATCGATCAAACGAAGACCATCAGTGCACTGGCAACTCCTTCAGGAATTGGTGCCATTGCGATGATCCGCTTATCGGGTCCGGATGCCATCGGGATCTGTCAACAGATCTTTAGTCGGGATCTAAGCAAAGTAGAAAGTCACCGTGCTGTTTTTGGTAAGATCATGGATGGGAAAGAGATCGTTGATGAGGTTGTAGCGGTGGTTTATCGAAATCCCCATTCCTTTACCGGCGAAGACGTTGTCGAGATCACTTGTCATGCATCGCCCTATATTCAGCAAGAGATCCTTCGTTTATTATCCGATAAGGGTGCGGTATTGGCACGGGAGGGTGAATTTTCGATGCGGGCTTATTTGAATGGAAAAATGGACTTATCGCAGGCCGAGGCCATTGCTGATATTATCGCTTCGGAAAGTGCGGCTGCGCATCGTATGGCCATGCATCAAATGCGAGGAGGCTATTCGCAGAAAATTAATTCATTGAGGGAAGAGTTGATCAATTTTGCTTCATTAATTGAACTGGAATTGGATTTTGCAGAAGAGGATGTTGAGTTTGCAGATCGAAGTCAATTGCTTGAATTATTGGATCGGGTATTGAAAATGATACAAGAGCTGGCAGGATCTTTCCGAATTGGAAATGTGATAAAGAATGGCGTTCCGGTGGCTATTGTTGGAGAGCCTAATGTAGGGAAATCTACTTTATTGAATGCCCTATTAAACGAAGAACGGGCCATCGTTTCTGACATTGCCGGAACAACGAGGGATACGATTGAAGACACAGTTGTTATTGAAGGAATTCAGTTTCGATTTATCGATACGGCAGGAATTAGGGTGACGAGCGATGCCATTGAATCGATGGGAATTGAGCGTGCTTTTTCTAAGATCAAGGATGCTTCGATTATTCTTTGCATGGTAAATTTATCGAAGGATGATAAAGCGGCTATTGAAGATGAGGTAAGTAATATCTCTGACCGACTGGATGTAGGACAGCGACTTATTATCGTAGCCAATAAAGCGGATTTGGCGAATAAGGAAGACCTTCATAAGTTGGATGATTTTAAAAATCGATTTACCCTATTAAAATTATCGGCTAAAGAGGGGAGTGGCATGGAGGAATTAAAGCAAGATCTTTTGGCCTATGTAAAAGAAGATCCGGCGGCATCGCAGCAAGTAATTGTTTCGAATGCACGGCATTATGAAGCCTTAAAAAAGGCGGAGGGATCTTTATTAGCAGTAAAAGAAGGCTTAGAAAATGGCATTTCCGGCGATCTTGTCGCTATGGATATCCGACAGGGAATATATTTTCTGGGAGAGATCACCGGTCAGATCAGTACAGATGATCTCTTGGGAAATATTTTTTCTAAGTTTTGTATCGGAAAGTAAGATGACAACTATTTAATACTATCTGAAAGCATCTATAAGCTAATCGTAGTAAGGTTTACAAGTCATTTTCATTTAGTATCTTTTCATTGCATTTAATAGCCATTATCGTTTGAGGTTTTTTGGAGGTTGGCATTTACCTCCAATATTT
>JAHECK010000082.1 GCA_024641785.1 Flavobacteriales bacterium
GACTACTATCCTCAAGTCCACTTTTTATAAAAGCACTGATCTCCTCATTGCGTTTCAGTCCTTGTTTTAATAATACACTCAGACAAATCATTGCAGCTAAACGAGTTCCTTTCTTTTTTGCAGCCGTCGAAAATAATGGAGCTAATTCTTCATAGGAAATCTCCTTTGCAAGTTGTCGAATTTTACTTTGAGCAGCTTCTAATTTATCTCCACTTAACTGTTCTAAATTCTTTCCTATCTTCTTTATCTCATTCATCGGACTTCTTTGTCCTTGAACTTGGGTATTAATTTGCACGTTTTTGCTACTTTCCTTAGCGGAATTCGGGTTTATTTTGGCCCAGCTATCTCTTAATCCTACCGTTTTATTAAAAACCAGATTATCGGATGTAGAATCTTTATCTAAGGTAAAATAGCCTAAACGCTGAAACTGAAAATGATCGCCTACTTTCGCTTTTTGTAAAAATGGCTCTACATAAGCTTCTTTGATGACCTTCAATGAATCTGGGTTCAATAGATCCTTAAAATCTTTCTCGCTATGACTATCCGGTGACTCATCAGTAAATAGTCGATCATATACACGGACTTCAGCTTTAACTGCATGCTTGATCGAAACCCAATGTAATGTTCCTTTAACTTTTCGTTTACTTGCTTCTGTTTCTGTTCCGGATCTGGAATCAAGATCGCAACTACAATGTACTTCTACGAGCTTACCACTTGCATCTTTAACTACCGATTCTGCTTTTATAATGTAGGCATTCTTTAAACGAACTTCCTGGCCGAGACTTAAACGAAAAAAGTTTTTTCCGCCTTCTTCTGCAAAATCTTCTTTTTCGATATAGAGTTCTCCTGAAAAAGGAATTTCATGAGTACCTGCATTTTCATCTTCAGGATTATTTTCTGCAATTAAAGTTTCCTCTTTTCCTTTTGGATAATTAACAAGTACAATTTTAATAGGATCTAATACTCCCATTACTCTGGTGGCTTTTCTATTTAAATCTTCGCGAACGCAGAACTCCAATAAACCAACATCCGTAACATTATCGCGTTTAGAAATCCCCGACACCTCACTAAATTTACGTATTGATTCAGGTGTATAGCCCCTTCTTCGTAATCCTGAAATAGTAGGCATTCGCGGATCATCCCAACCGGCAACCGTTTTATTTTGAACCAATTCCAATAATTTTCGCTTACTCATCACTGTATAGCTCAAGTTACGTCGGGCAAATTCGCGTTGTTTAGGGCGTAACTTTTTATCATCGTAGATCTGATCTAAAAACCAATCATATAATTCACGATGAGGTTTAAATTCAAGGGTACAAATAGAATGTGAAATTTGCTCAACATAATCCGATTCCCCATGCGCCCAATCATACATTGGGTAAATACACCAGTCGGACCCTGTTCGATGATGTGCTTTTTTTAAAATTCTATAAATGATAGGATCGCGCATTAACATGTTAGGAGAATTCATGTCTATTTTAGCCCGCAGCACATAAGAACCTTCGTCGAAGATCCCATCCTTCATCTTTTGGAAAAGAGCTAAATTTTCTTCAACAGACTGATTTCTATGGGGACTTTCTATTCCAACTGTTGTTGGACTTCCTTTTTGCTCAGCCATAAGTTCAGCTGATTGTCCATCGACATAGGCTTTCCCTTTTTTAATAAGTAAAACTGACCAGTCGTATAATTGTTGAAAATAGTCGGAAGTATAACATTCGATATCCCATTTGAATCCCAACCATTCCACATCTTTCTTGATGTTATCCACAAATTCCTGTTCTTCTTTAACAGGATTTGTATCGTCGAATCGAAGATTAACAGGGGCATTATATTTTTCTCCGAGGCCAAAGTTTAAACAGATAGCAGAAGCATGCCCAATATGCAGGTAGCCATTTGGTTCTGGCGGAAAACGAAAACGCAGCTTACTTTCCGAGAGACCTTGAATTAGATCATCAGCAACAATTTGTTCAATGAAATTAAGAGATTTGTTTTCTTCTGCCATGGTAAAAAATTGAACTGCGAAATTACAGAAATTGCATAAGATTACAACTTGCCATTTCGCCTTTGTCTAAGGATTAATTAAAGAAAATATAAATGCGAGATCGAAATTTTTAGCATGTAAATAATGATCAAATAAAACTCGATTTTGCTCGATGCAAGCTTCATCCCCTAAATGCACTATTAAACGTTGTGTTTACCTTAAAATCATTTTTTTCTTATCCTTTGCTGTATTACCTTCGTAATCAATATTTTTTAAGCAAATTCAATGAAAGTAATTGTAGATGGACAGGAATTAGATGTCTTTATTAAATCCTTAGATGGTAAAGGATCTTATGAAGGTAAAAAGTTTGATTTAGATATAGAGAGGGAAGAAGGTCATTTTTACCATTTGGAAAAAGAGGGAAAGATCTATAATGTTCAGGTTCTTCCGGGGGATGATGTAAAAAAACCAAAGATCAGAGTAAATGGAGTTACATACGACGCTGAATTGATCGATAAATATGATGAATTAGTAAAAAAACTGGGGATGGAAAATCTCACCAAAGTAGAGATCAAAGAATTAAAATCTCCAATGCCCGGTTTGGTTATAAAATTAGATGTAAAGAAAGGCGATCTGATCTCTATCGGTGATCCAATAATGATATTAGAAGCCATGAAAATGGAAAATAGTATCAAGTCAAAAGGAGAAGGTAAAATTGCCGAAGTTTATGTTAAACAGGGGCAGGCAGTCGAAAAAAACGAACTACTAGTTCGATTTGAATAAAGGTTTTAAAATTTAAAATTAACAAGGTCAACGAATTTATTAATTCTGTCGCTGATCTCTTTTTGAGTTAAGGTGATAAGTCTTTCTGTTCCGAATTCCTCACAGGTAAAAGAAGCCATCGCAGACCCTACAATAACAGCTCTTTTTAAGCTTTCGAAGCTAAGATCTTTCGTTTTGGCAAGGTAACCTATAAAGCCACCGGCAAAAGTGTCTCCTGCTCCCGTAGGATCTTTCACTACCTCTAATGGCAGTGCCGGCGCAAAAAACATTTGAAGCTTATCAAATAACAATGCTCCATGTTCTCCTTTTTTAATGATAAGGTATTTAGGACCCATCGTTAATATTTTTCTTGCTGCAGCTACTAAAGAATATTCTCCCGATAATTGTCGTGCTTCTTCATCATTGATCGTCAACACATCCACTTTCATTAAAACTTCCTTAAGCTTTTCAAGAGAGATATCCATCCAGAAATTCATGGTATCAAGGACAACGAGTTTTGGTCTGTCAACCATTTGCTCTATTACTTTCATCTGAACTTCAGGCGAAAGATTTCCTAACATTAAAAAATCACTTCCTTGATATGCCTTTGGTAAAATAGGATTGAATTCTGCTAAAACATTCAGATCGGTTGTTAAAGTATCCCTCGTATTCATATCATAATGATACTTACCTGACCAGAAAAAAGATTTTTCCCCTTTTTTTATTTGCAGTCCTTCCAGATCAATTCCTTTACTTTTCATAGTATCAAGAAAATCTTCTGAAAAGTCATCACCAACAACAGAAATTATTTTAGATTTTTTTACAAAGTAAGAAGCCGAAAGGCTGATATAGGTAGCGGCACCACCAACAATTTTTTCGCTATGACCAAAAGGAGTTTCAATTTTATCGTATGCAACGGTACCAACAGTAAGTAAGCTCATTATTTTAAATTTTAGCGCAAAGGTAATTGAAAGCGATGTAAATACAGAACAATATTTTTTTTGTACTAAAATCTACTTATTTAAAATAAAAAGATGGTTTTTTTCCTCTAAATTATTGTCGATTTATAAAAACTGATTAATATTGCAGTCGCAAATCCGTAAGGGTCTGTGTTTCCATAGTGAAACTCCTCCTTAGCTCAGTTGGTTAGAGCATCTGACTGTTAATCAGAGGGTCCTTGGTTCGAGTCCAAGAGGGGGAGCAAAAACAGTTTTGAGTGTGAGTCTTTAGTATAGAGGCTCACACTTTTTATTTGATTTCTATTTCCTCCATACTCCAACTCCAACAATTGCTAAGTGCCTATTTAAAATCTTGGATTAGGACGAATCATTTTGTAAAGAAAAACTCAGTCACTCAGTCACTTCTTACTCAATTCTCGTCCATTGTATGATATACATTTTGTACATCATCATCCTCTTCAAATTTTTCAAGAAGCTTATCGATATCAGCTTTTTGCTCTTCGGTTAATGTTGTGGTAACTTGTGGGATGCGTTCAAAACCGGAGGAAAGAATTTCGATATTCTTATCTTCAAAGTATTTTTGAATCGAACCATAACTCTCGAAAGGGGCATAAATAATGATCCCATCTTCGTCTAAAAAGACTTCATCGGCTCCAAAATCAATAAGTTCCAGTTCCAATTCCTCAGGATCGGTCCCGTCATTTTCGATTCTGAAATTGCAGCTATGATCAAACATAAAAACCACAGAACCGGAAGTGCCTAAATTACCATCACATTTAGAGAAGTAACTTCTGATATTTGCTACTGTTCTGTTATTATTATCGGTAGCACATTCTACTAATACAGCTATTCCATGAGGGCCATAACCTTCAAAAATGGCTTCTTTATAATTGCTTGTGTCCTTGTCTTTAGCTTTTTTAATAGCGCGCTCTACAATTTCCTTAGGCATGTTTGCGGCTTTGGCATTTTGCATCACCGCACGTAAGCGAGAATTACTATCAGGATCAGGACCACCCTCTTTGATCGCCATTACAATATCTTTTCCTATCCTAGAAAAGGTTTTAGCCATTTTACCCCATCGCTTTAATTTCCTGGCTTTTCTAAATTCAAATGCTCTTCCCATTATACTTTTTTTTGCCTTTTTATGATCGTAACTTAGATTCAGACGCAAATATAATTTGTCGTGCTCATTTTATACAAAAAACAGATAGGATTTTGCTTACCAATATTAATTGAAGATTTAGTAATTTCACTTAATGCATCCCATCCTATTTAAAATTCCCATTCCTGAATTCCTTTGGGGAATTTTTCCAGATGAACTCGTCATCTATAGCTATGGTCTTTTAATCTTTTTAGGAGCAATTACAGCTTCTTATTATCTGGTCACTCAATTAGCTCGTCGTTTTAATTTAAAAACAGATGATTCTTTAAATCTGGTTATTGGAATCATTATCTCCGCGGTGATTGGAGGTAAAGTATTTCTGTATTTCGAAAGCCCTTCCTTTTATAATCAAAACCCATCGGCTATTTTTTCTAATGCAGGATTCGTTTTTTATGGTTCTTTAATTTTTGCACTTGGAGTTGTTTGGCTTTTTATTCGCAAATATAAATTAGCCACTTGGCCATTTCTTGATATTATTGCTGTTACCACACTAATCGTTCATGCCTTTGGAAGAATAGGATGTTTTTTAGCTGGTTGTTGTCACGGTTTACCTTATGATGGAATATTTTCAGTCGTTTTCAGCGATCCCAATTGTGTAGCTGAACCATTGAATACGCCAATACATCCAACGCAACTTTATAGTGCCTTTATGCTACTTTTTATTTTATTGATATTATTTATAGTAAAACGTTTTCAGCGTTTTGATGGCGAATTGTTCTTACTTTATTTAATGCTATACTCGCTTGGAAGATCAGTAATAGAAGAGTTTAGAGGAGATGAAGAAAGGGGATTTATTTTTGATGGCTTTTTATCTCATTCTCAATTTATAGCTTCAGTATTATTTTTAATAGCCTTATTTTTATTTATTAAAAAATGGCGGAATGCTGATACTAACCTAAATCAATAGAATAATGGATGCGACACTAAAAAATGGAAAAAAAGAAGGTTTTATCACTCTTTTGATCAAATCTTTATTAGCGATAGGATTGGGTCTGGCTTTTTTACTAAATCCTCACGGAATGATCACTACTTTCTCCTACCTTATAGGAATTGTATTTATCGTTTATGGTTTTCTTGAATTAATTAAAGGAATTAAAGCTCGAAAAGTGATCCGCTTTGGAAATATGATCATCGAAGATGGTCTGATGAATATCATCATTGGATCGATCCTTGTTTTTTGGCCGGATCTCGGGCCAAATCTGGTAATGATTTTATTGGGATCCTGGTTTGTGTTGGGAGGAATTATTCAATTGGTGATCGCAAATAAATTTAAAGACAAAATAACAGGAAGGAATATTCGCGGACTTCTTACTGTGGTCCTTGGAGCCATCATTATTTTTAATCCGAGTGATAGTGTAAGATTAATTAGCATGTTTATTGGTGGGGTTTGCTTAATAGTTGGTTTGTATTTATTAGTAATCATTTTCAGAATTGGAAAATCTTAATAAACTTTTTTTTACTTTTTTACTCTTTTTTTTCTTGCATGATGCAATAGGACAGACCTATGTATATAAAGCTAACAATCGTTTTCCTCAAGATCTGATGTTCAATATCTTGGAAGGTGAGTTAAGATCGGGAAGAAACAGCTATGGTTATCCGGCTTTGTTTACGGTTCGCGACGAACAAATTTTTAAAGGTGAAAGTATTTCTTTATTGGATGTGATCTTCACCAATCGTGATGGTTTTTTATTTCTGGGTTATTCAGACAATCCTTACGATATCGTTTATAATTTTGATGGAGAAAGGATCTATTTTCGAAACCGTAATTATGCAATCGATATTGCTTATACGATCTTTCGGGATGGGATCTATGCCGGACCGACCACCTTTGTTTCGGATGTTCTTTATACGATTGATGGACCTTACACAGAAACAGAATTGTTTCTTATTTTATATGCTTTAGGGCTTTTATAAATGCTTAAAGAATCGTTTTTGATTCAAGAGAATGATAAAAACACCGATTGAAATAGCTGAATCGGCAACATTAAAAATAGGTCGGAAAAATAAGAAATGATCTCCACCCCAAACCGGGAGCCATTCGGGAAATCGGCCTTCTATTAATGGAAAATAGAGCATATCTACTACTTTCCCATGAAGAAAAGTACCATAACCTCCTTCACTGGGAAAGAGTGAAGCTGTTTCGAAATAAGAGCTTTCAGAAAATATCAATCCATAAAAAGCACTATCGATAATATTCCCGACCGCCCCTGCAAGGATCAAAGAGATACTTATGATTAACCCTGGTTGTGCTTTTTTTCGAATAAGTTTTAATAGAAAAACAGCGATGAGTACAATGGCTACTATTCTAAATAAACTTAAAGCCAATTTTCCCCAGTCACCTCCAAATTCAAGTCCGAAAGCCATTCCTGGGTTTTCGATGAAATGAATGTAGAACCAACTCCCAAAAACACTTATTGATTCATCATAGAGCATTTGGGTTTTTACCCAAATTTTCGAAATTTGATCAATAATAATTACAAGGGAAAATGTAAAAAAAGCTTTTTTCAAGTGTTATGGTTTAACGGTTCTCCCGTTCTTTTGCAATGATACTTAAAGTAGCATGAGGAACTAATCTCAATCTTTCTTTTTGAATTAATTCTCCAGTTCCACGGCAAATTCCATATGTCTTATTCTCAACTCTAACAAGTGCTGATTCAAGACTATTTATAAATTTTTCTTGTCTAACTGCAAGCTGGGCGGTTTCTTCTCTAGATAATGATTCAGATCCATCTTCCATCATTTTAAAAGAAGGAGACGTATCATTTGTTCCATGATCGTAGCTATAAGATAATGAATCTCTCAGCATACTAAGATCTTTTTTTGCTTCAGCTATTTTTGATAGAATTATTTCTTTGAATTCTTCCAGGTCCTTATCCGAATATCTTTTGCTTTCTTCAGCCATAATTCAATTCTTTAATGTTCGTTAATAGGTATCTACGAGGTTATTTCGTAAAATAAGTGCTGCAAATATATTCGATATTTGCTTTTTATAATATAATAAAACGATTTTTTAAGACGAAAGTTGCATCTATGAGCTAAGGATCAATTTGAATCCTTTTCCATGCTCATTTATTATTTCGATACTTGGGTCTACTTTCAAATGCTTCCTTAGTTTAGTAATATAAACGTCCATCGAGCGTCCATTAAAATAGCTATCATCACCCCATATTTTTTTGAGCGCAAAATTTCGATCTAAAATGCTGTTTTTATTTCTATAGAGTAAATGGAGAAGATCATTTTCTTTGGTCGTCAGCTTAATGATTTTATCATTATGATTCAATGTATGACTTCCGGGGTCAAAAGTGAATATACCCAATTTGAAAGGACCTTTTTCTTCGTTATTTTGCCCACTTCGTTTTAATATGGCATTTACTCTGGCGAGCAATTCCTCCATACTAAAAGGTTTGGTCATATAATCATCTCCTCCGGATTTAAAACCTTCCAATTTATCGGCATTCATCGATTTAGCCGTTAGAAAAAGAATAGGTGTTTTTTCATCAATTTCTCTTATTTCTTTTGCTAAGGTGAATCCATCTTTTAATGGAACCATCACATCAAGGATCAAAAATTGGAAATCACCACGTATATACTCTTCATAACCTTCTACTCCATCTGTTTTTAGAGTTGTAGGAAAATCTTTTGCACGGAGGTATTCTGATAATAATAGTCCAAGATTTGGATCATCTTCTACCAATAGGATTTTTACTTTTTTACTCATGAGCCAAAGGTATATTTAGAGTGAATTTACTTCCTTTATTTAATTCGCTTTGCACATTAACACTTCCACCTGTTCTATTTGTCACGTCCCAAACATAACTAAGGCCTAAACCAAAGCCTTTTACATTGTGAACGTTCCCTGTGGGTACTCTGAAGAATTTTTCAAATATTTTTTGAATATAGTCTTTACTTATTCCAATCCCTTGATCTTCAACTTCTATTTTTACAAAGTCCTGATCTACTATGGTTCGAATCGTAACATGAGGTGGTTCATTAGAATATTTGATCGCATTATCGATCAAATTTGAGATCACATTCAAAAGATGAACCCGGTCTGCGATGATCACCGGATTTTCAATTGATAACTCTTTGATCAATTTCCCACCTAGTTTTCTTATATGCAGATCGAATTGATTGAGGTCTTCGATCACCTTATTAAGCTCGATCTGCTCTCCTTTTAAACTTAATTCTCCTGTTTCTAATGTTGCATTCCTTAATACTTTTTCTACGAGAACGGCTAGTCTGTTATTCTCAGAACGGATCATACCTATAAAAGAATCGTGCTTTTCTCCTGTAATAGCAATGCTTTTATCTTCCAAAACTTCGCAGGCAAGTGAAATTGTTGAGATAGGTGTTTTAAGTTCATGCGTCATATTACTAATAAAATCATTTTTAATATCCGAGAGTTTCTTTTGTCGGAAAATGGTTTTAATGGTCGCTATAAATACTCCGATCACAATGAGTATAAATAGCGTAGAAAGACTCAACAAAAGACCTAAAGATTGAAAAATATTTGATCTAAGGTTCGGAAAATAAACGCTTAATAAATAATTTTGATCGAAAGGATCACCGGGAAACATGTTCACTTTAAATAAAGACTGATTAACGTTACTTATTTCCTTAGGATCTTCTGTTTCAAAAAATACACTTTCTTCTTTATTTCTGATAGAAACGATTCCAAATGAAAAATCAGTATTTAAACCTCTAGACTGAAAAGCAGTATTTAATTCCTCATATAGCATTTCCACATCAACCCTTTCTTCTATTCTTGCATTGGACTCGAATTCATTAATATCATTGAGTAATTGCTCATAAATTAGGTATTTTTTTTGAAGGTTCTCATTAAACTCCTGTACTTTTACCTTAACGATGGCTTGATTACTTGCAGTATCTTCTAAAATATAAACATTGGATGAATCATCGATTTCACCTTGTTCAAATTCATTATTATATTTTACTTGTAATTCTAATTTCCCATCTGTAAATTTTACTGAGCTGTCCTGATCTCCTATAAAAACCAGATCATTTGCATCATCAACATAGGAAAAATGAACATTACCGGTTGAATCAATATTTAACTCAGTTTCTATGGAATTTATACGCTCAAAGTGTTTAATGGCTTGTATTTTTTGCAATTTATGAGTCACCTCATTCATTGCTGCCATTACCGATCGATTAAATTGAACCCGTCGAAGGTCCATGGCATTTTTAATCCAAAAATATTGGATAGAAATAATGCCTATCATTCCTAATGACATGAGAACAACTAATACATAAATAGTATTTCGCTTCATAAGGCAAAGTTATAAGAGCCTTTAAAATCAAGGAGTTCATTAACATTATTTAACGAAAGTTAACCAATTATGTCTATTTAAAATGAGCCTGCAAACTACCTTTGGATAAATCATTAAAACATATATTATGAAAAAGACTTTACTCGCATTACTCTGTATTTTTATTTTAAATGGAATAAATACCATACAGGCACAAACTGATAAAAAAGTAGAAAAGAAGATAGAAAAAGAGATTGAAGTGGAAGAAGTTGATGGAGAAACTACAGTAACTATTACTGAAAAAGAAGGAGGAAAGATTACCAAAAAAGTGTATTCCGGTGAAGAGGCAAATGAATTTTTAGAGAGCCAGCATCAAGGAAATACGATATTCATAAGTGAGGATGAAAATTCAGAAAGTGAGAAAATAGTTATTATGAAAATGGAAGGTGATGAAGATCAAAAATACAATTGGGTGACCAAAAGTGAAATGGATGAGGAACTTTCGAATTTAGATTTAGAATTGGAAGCGCTTAAAAACGAATTGGATAATTTAAGTAAAGAAGAGATCGCTATACGTCTTGATAAACTTATTGAGCAAAGTGAAGAAAGGAAGGAAGTTCATATTGTTAAAATTCAACAAGATGGTGATGAAAATGTATTTTGGACAGAAGATGAAATGAATGTTGAGGTTGAAGAGAAAGATGGCGTTATGATTATTACTAAAACAATAGGTGATTCTAAAACTGTGGAGGAAATATTAATAGATGAAGGCAATAAAGAAGAACATGTTTATGTTATTAAGTCAGGTTCTGATAATAGTAATAAGAAAGTCAAATTTAAAGGGCATGCCATTAGCAACGATCTGGAAGTTAATGTATTAGCGAAGAAAGGAAATGCAGGTTTGAGTATTGAATTAGTATTGAAAACGGATGAGATGGCAAATGTAAAAGTGAAAGACCCTAATGGAAAGGAAGTATATACCAGAAGTGTTAAAGGGATCGATACACATAACTTAGATGTAAAGCTAAAGAAACCTGCATCAGGAACTTACGTAATAGAAGTAGAGCAAGGAAGCAAAAAAGTAAAAATAGAAACAGATTTAGAATAATTACTTGAGCATCGGTAAAGGATGGTCATTTCGCAACAACAAAAAAAGGGTCCCGAAACGTCGGGACCCTTTTTTATATAAAAGTTTTCTGATTATTTAATGATCATACGTAAAGTACGATGATAATTTCCATCAGTATTTGTCATTTTAACTAGATAAACACCAGTGTTTACATCTGTAGAGTTGATCTCAGTTCGGTCGTTGCTGTTCATTTGAACTTGTTCGCTATAAACAACTTTACCAGTTACATCGATCAATTCGATAATGTAATTTCCAGTTACACCTTCATTAACGATACTAAACTGACCGTTATTTGGATTTGGATAAACCGTGAAATTAGCTAAAGTAATGTCTTCAACACTACTAGCTCCTTCACATGTAAGGGCTGGGAATCCATTATCAGTACTTGTGTTTGAAGAAAGGCTTCCACAAGCTCCTACTTCATTGATACCAAGAATATAGGTTCCATCATAAGTAGCAGTCCATGAAATTGAACAAGTATCAGAAAGGAAAGCAACCATATCACCATTCTCATCCCAAACAGATAGTTCAGCTGGCCATGCGCCATAAGAACCGTTACAAATACTGAAAGTATAAGTTTCACCAGTTACAAAACCATCAACAGTATATGACTCACTAGCCCAAACTTCGAAAGCAGTAATCTCATTGAATGGACAAACACCATCAACAGCTACAGGAGCACCTCCAAAAGTACCATTGAAATCAGTCCAAGGACCACCTAAGAAAGTAGAACATGTATCTGATGCTGGCTCACAAGAAACAGCAGTGTAATTGATAGTATAAGGACCAAAGCCATTATAGTTATCTATATCAGCTAATACAGGATAGTAATAAGTACCTGCTTGTATACCTGGGAAGAAAATAGATTGAGCAGAATCGTTTCCGGCACATTCTATAAAGGTAACAGTTCCTGTTGGCAATGAAGCTCCGATTGGACAAGCATCAAATAAGTTGATGTATAATGTAACTGCCATTGGATCAGATCCACAAAAATCGATGGTTACATCAGCACATTCAGTAAGTGTAAATGCTTCCCATACTTCAGCAACTGGGAAGCCTGCAGATGCAGTTCCTCCTGTTCCGTCACCAGTTGCTGATGCCATTGTTCCAACACTTACATCGGTAATGGTTGCACCATCACAAGTATTGTTTACTGGAACCATTACAGCGATTTCAATGTCATTTAAGTCTCTAGCTACAAATTGAGCTGCTCCATAAAATCCAGAACCTAAAGCAGTAACATTAGCAAATGCAGGAATTTCTGTTCCAATATAATCTGACTCTGAAAATTGAGTTCTAAATGTTCCTGGTTCAGCTCCTTGAACAACCCCAAAGTTTGCATTGTAAGTAAAGTTGGCTCCGGCATCATTAAAACTAACACCTTCAAGTAGAATCAATTCTGATTCATATTCACTTTGATTTGCGTTAAGATCAGCTAAAGTGATTACTTGTGGGGTGGTAACATTACCTGTAGAAGAAGGAGCTCCAGGATCAGAAGCCGGTAAGAATTGTAGTACCTCATTAAAAGAACTCAATGTACCGGTTACTCCTGTCATTCCATCACCTATAACATAGGTAGTTGTTATAACGCCAGGATTATCATCAATTAAAATACCTGCTGTGGCATCTTGAATGTATTTTTGATTTCTAGGTGTACGTGCATAAGTAACAAATGCTTCTCCAGTAAGGGTGTAAATTCCTCCCTGAGCTTGTGCTCTAAGATCAGCAATAGTAGCCACTTCAGTTGGTAAAGTAATAGTGAAGTTTACAGTATCAGCAACACTTGGTATTAAGTCTGCATGTAAATCATCTACCAATTTTAAGATCACTTGGTGAGCACCTTCACTTAATGGAGGCAACACAATAGGATCAGGAGAGTAATACATAGTCATATCTCCATCAACGTAATAATGAACATGACCATCTCCGGTTCCTGCTGTTCCAACTACAAAATTTTGAGTAACAAAATCTACAGTAACGTCAGTACTGCTTAGTGTAGAACCCTCAAGTGGGCTTGTAATAGTTACAGTAGGTACAGTAACTATTTGTGGGGTCATTGAAAAATCATCAATGTATAATATAGATTCTGTTAGAAATCCAGCATTATCATAATAACGGGTTCCAATTTCAATGGTTTCAGAAACCAAAGCCTCGAAAGTATAGGTCACTTCTTGCCATTGATCCAATAAAAATTGATCTGAATAGTCTAGATAAGTACCAACATATAATCTAGCTCTTGCTAGAGAATCGGTTTGATATACCCACAAAGAAACATCATAAGTAGTACCGGCAACTACATCGACACTTTGTCTAAAATCTGTATCACCTTGTGTCATTGTAGTTACAACAACTTTACATGATGAAGAACCTCCATGTATTATGGTGGTTTCTTCTGAAAGAGTTATTCCGGCTTCAATCGTTGTCCAGGAATCCGGAACACCGGCTGTCCAAGTTTCAAAGTCGCCATTAGCGACAATATCTTGAGCTTTTGTAGTATTTGCACCAAGTACCAAAATGATACTGGCTAAAATTGCGTAAAATTTGATTTTCATGTTTTTAATTTTTAATGAATTTTATGGTTTTTTGTCCTGTTTGTGTTCTTAATGTTATTGAATAAATACCTTTGCTTAAGGAGGAGATATCCAGGATGTTTTCTTCTCCAATTGTTGAATTAATTTCTTTTGTTTTTATTGTTTTACCGGATATATCTTGAATAATAACCTGAAACTCACCGGAAAAATCAGACTGGATAAAACTTATTTTATCACTTGCCGGATTAGGGTAAAGGATAACATGTAAAGGTCTTCCGATCTCATTTATGCCTACTGTAAGCTCATTCCATCTTGCGCTAAATTCCTGGTAATATAGATTAGCTATGTCAGCATTATGAATCACTAATGTGTTTTCATCATTTGTAGTTTCTGCTGCAGAACTCCAGTTGTGTGAACCGGTAAGAACGATAGGATCATTATCTGGAGAATTATGATCTATAATAGCCAATTTGTGATGTAATTGGCCTGGAAGATCAGCATAGCTCAGCACATTCACATCGTTATCCAATAAGTACTGATATTCGCTTCCCGTGGTGTTTATTTGTTCTATTATCCCCCTTGCTGTAACGAAAAAATCATTATTCATTTGAATTACTGCAT
>JAHECK010000192.1 GCA_024641785.1 Flavobacteriales bacterium
TGGTGGAATTGGTAGACACGTTGGACTTAAAATCCAATGGACATTAGTCCGTGCGGGTTCAAGTCCCGCCCCGGGTACAAAATCAGTTTTGAGTGTGAGACTCGAGCAAGAGTCTCACACGAGAAATTGATTATCTCTCTCCCGACAGCTATCGGGACTCACACTCAAACTCACGCTTTCTTACTTTTTCTATGGAGCAAGAGCGATCTACACACATTAAATTGTAAATTCTCTTTTTTCATATATAGTTTAATCAGTTAATTACCGTAGAAATCGTAAATGATTTTATAATGGTCTTATAAAATCAATTTTAATTCAATGTTTGATTTCGAGAAACTTTCGGTTTATATAAAAGCCAAAATCTTTAATAAAGAAGTAATTAATTATCTCAGGACTAATAAGGTTGATAAAATTACTCATGATCAACTTCGAAGAGCATCCTTTAGCATAATGTTAAATGTTGCTATTTGCCGTTAATGGTAACTTTCCCTAACTCTTGCTTTTGCTGTAATCTATCCTGCTTGCATATCTTCTGCTCCAGGTAGCATTCCGGAAAGCTTGCTGGGTTCGTGGATTAAAATCGGAATATGCTGAGGGCAGATCCAATAATTTTCCTTTCTGTAACTTAATTGCACCAATGGCACTTGATCATCATTTCTTTTGCAGAATACACACTCTTTTTCTTTATTATCTTCCATTTCTATACTTTTTAATATTGCTAAAATAATCTAATCTCAATAGTGGATATCAGAAAATCAAACCCCTTCCTTTCACTCTCCTTTCATACTCATTCCAACTCCAAATCACGTATATTTGAATAGAGGATAAAAATGTAACTTCTTAACTTTTTTATATGAATCCATTATTCCAGCATCTAATATTTGAAACGATCAAGAGTAAGGAATTAAAGAACGAAAGAGAGCGATCTGATGATGTTGATGTGATAAAAGTAAATATTACCCATTTCATTAGAGATACTTTTTTAATTATTGTTGGAATTTTATCAGCAGGATTCGGATTGAAAGGCTTCTTACTGCCTAATTTATTTATTGATGGAGGTGCCATGGGTATTTCTCTTTTAATTTCGGAGATCACTACGCTTTCCTTGTCAATTCTTATCGTTTTGGTAAATTTTCCATTTATCATAATTGCATACTTTAACATAGGAAAACAATTTGCTATTAAAAGTATACTGGCAATTATCGGACTTGCTTTAGCAGTTCATTTCATCCCCTATCCTATTATCACTTCAGATAAATTACTTATTGCCGTTTTTGGTGGGTTTTTCTTAGGATCTGGAATTGGAATGGCGATTCGAGGAGGATCGGTGATTGATGGAACAGAAGTGCTCGCCATATATGTCAGTAAGAAAACCGGTTTAACTATTGGAGATGTTATTCTGATTTTTAACATTATTATATTTTCATTTGGAGCCTATATTTTATCCATTGAAATTGCCTTATATGCCATTCTAACCTATATAGCTGCATCTAAAACAGTTGATTTTATTATAGAAGGAATTGAGGAATACATGGGGGTCACTATCATTTCTGATTATAATAACAGCATCAGGTCGATGATCATTGAAGACCTTGGAAGAGGAGTTACGATCTATTCAGGTAAAGGAGGATTTGGAAAGAAAGGAAACAAAAGTAAGGATATTGACA
Organism: Flavobacteriales bacterium; assembly: GCA_024641785.1. GTDB lineage: Bacteria > Bacteroidota > Bacteroidia > Flavobacteriales_D > JAHECK01 > JAHECK01. The sequence goes on from JAHECK010000192.1 coordinate 1,668, forward strand.
TCCTTTATACGATTGTTACACGCCTTGAAATTTCAAGATTAAAAATAGAAATAGACAAAATAGATCCTGATGCTTTTGTTATTATGAGCAGTATTAAGGATACTAAGGGAGGAATGATTAAGAAACGACCTTTAAAATAGCCCCATTCCTTAATTCATTTTTGCAGAAATTCCGATTGAAAACCCGGATAGATAGAATTCGAATTTATATAACTTTGAAGCGCTCCATTAAGCGATAATTAAAATGCTAAGCCTTTATATAATCCATAACTTAAAATTGTTCTCACTTTTATTCCATAATCTTCTTTATCGATCCAAGTTTTAATAGATTCAATATAAAAAAAGGACTTTTTTTACTAGCATATTCAAATGCAATAATTGATTAATTTCCCTTAGTTATTTAAGGATTGAAAAGTGTTATAAATGAAATTATTCGAGGAAATAATTGATGAATCAAAGAATTTATTACCCTACGATGGTACAGTAAATTATTATGGGAAAATAATCTCTGACCTAGAAGCCAATGATTATTTAAATAAACTTTTAAAAAATATTGCCTGGGAAAAAGATGTCGCAATTATTTTTGGAAAGCGAATAGAAACCAAAAGGAAAGTAGCCTGGTATGGCGATAAAGCTTTTGAATATTCCTATTCGAATAACATAAAAATCGCCCTTCCCTGGACAAAAGAACTTTTAGAACTAAAGGTTTTTATTGAACAAAAAACTGGTGAAGCTTTCAATTCCTGTTTACTCAATTTATATCACAATGGAAATGAAGGAATGGCATGGCATAGCGATGGAGAAAAGGATCTAAAGAAAAATGGAGCCATCGCCTCATTGAGCTTTGGAGCGGAAAGAAATTTCTCATTTAAACATAAAGTTTCAAAAGAAAGGATCTCATTGAAATTAGAACATGGTAGCTTATTGATAATGAAGGGAAGTACTCAAAGTCATTGGTTACATCGCCTGCCTCCTACAAAAAAAATCTTCCCTCCAAGAGTAAATCTAACTTTTAGAACCATTGTTGAATCAGATGAGAAAAATTAGATTGACTCAAACATCCGATAATTATTTTTCTAATGCGTGGAGTTTATACTGTGATGCTTTCCCTTCTGAAGAACGCAGATTGATTTCTCATCAAATTGAAATATTAAGTCTGGATTATTATCATTTCGAAGTGCTTTTAAATGAAAACGATTTTATTGGAATCGTTTTATGGTGGGAATTTGAAAAATTAAAATTTATTGAGCACTTTGCTATCCAACATTCTTTTAGAAGAAAAGGTTATGGAAAATCGGTCATTGAAAATCTTATAAACAAAGATTCAAGACCCACTCTTCTTGAAGTAGAATTACCCCAAAAAAAGATCGATCAAAATAGAATTCTTTTTTATCAAAACCTTGGTTTCAAATTAAATTACCACCCCTATAAACAACCCCCTTTGAGATTGGGATCTCCGTCTGTAGATCTATATCTCATGTCTTTCCCTATAGCTATTTCTAAAGCTTATGTAAATGATTTTATTTCAAATTATCATCCACTCGTCTATCGATAAATACTTATATTTGAAGCTAAGGACTCAGCCCCTAATTGCTCCAAATAAATGAAGTTTATACTTACTTTTATTTTACTTTTTAATTATAGCTATTCCTCTTTTTCTCAGGAGCTTAAAGAGCAATTGGATGCCGTTTATAATTTAGATCCTGAGTTATATAATGGTCAGGTTTTTACAAATGTGTTTCCCCGGGATGTTGATGGTAATCAATTTTTTCAAGAGAAAAATTTTAGGGAAAATGATTTGGCATTGTCAAAACAGTTCTATAAAGATCGATACATTAATTATGATGTCTATTCCCAAAAATTATTACTGACTTATCTTGATGCAAATAATGCTCAAAAGATCATTGAGATCCCCTTAGAAAATATTCGGTTTTTTTACATCGGGAATAACTATTTTGAAGTGATGATTGGCCCTAATAAAGACTATAAAATATTTCAAACTTTTAATTTCAACGATAATAAAATACTTATTTATTGGATGAAGAACTTAAAAGTTAATACGGGATCTGTTTATTATCGTTATCGCTTTACTAATCTAGAAAAACAGATGTGGCTTTTGTTGAATGACCACTATTTCAAAATAAAT
>JAHECK010000083.1:0-10540 GCA_024641785.1 Flavobacteriales bacterium
TAGCCTCATATTATAATTACGGTTATTATCCTAATAATTATTCAGGCGCATGTCCTTCTTCTTCATCTAATAATAATAATGGAAGCAGCTCATCATTTATAGCCAAACGATTTTCCTGGAACGATTCAGCGAACGAGATCATTCAATATTTAAGTAATCAATCGAGTAGTTCTCAAAATTCGAATTCAACGACAAATAGAACGAGCAGCAGCAGGAAATCCAGATTTACAAATTCAAGCACATCTCCAAATAGTAAAGCAGGAGATGGTTTTATAAAGTTTTTGTCGAATGCATTGGAAAATAGTGGAAATACACGATCATCAAGTTCTTCAAAATCTACTAATAGTTCTTCCGGATCAACAAGATCTGGTAGTTCTTCTAAATCATCCGGTGGTACTTATTCTGGTAAAAGAATTCGTTAATGATTCTGGATTTCAATAGAAAGTTTGCTTTATTTATTGCATTGTCGATCTCAATTTTATCCAATGCACAAAATGAAACAGATGTACTCCGATATTTAAATAATTCCCCCTTTGGAACCGCAAGAGTTTCCAGTATGGCTGGTTCATTTGGAGCTTTAGGTGGTGATGTAACCACAGCGCTTATAAACCCGGCGGGAATTGGAATTTATCGAAAAAGAGAGCTAAGTCTTACTCCTGGATTTTCATTTAATAATGTAAATTCTAATTCGGAAGGAGAATCAGGATTGAGTACAAATAATAAATTCATTTTTACGAATGTTGGTTTTGTTAGTAGTAATAGCAGCAGCAGTAATAAAGATTTTTATTTTAATTTCTCATTAGGATATAATAAAACACTTGATTTTAATCGTAATAGCTCAGTGAGTTTTTTCAATTATGAAAGCTCTATGTTGTTTAGCTTCACTGATCGTGCATTTGGGATTCCTGTTAACGAATTACAAATCTATGATCCATTTTCTTCCTATCTGGCTTATGAAACCTATTTGATCGATGCCCAAATGGATACTCCTGTTTATTATACTTCGCAACCTTTGTATGAAGAGTCATTTAGTGGTGTATATCAAACTAATAAGCTAAGTGAATCCGGATCAGGAGGGGACCTGTTTTTAAATATGGCAATGGCAATCAATGAGAAGGTTTACCTTGGAGCAACAATGACTGTATTGGTAGGGAGTTATGAAATGAATTCGACATTTTCTGAGAATACCATCATTGATTCTCTTTTATTAAATCGATTTAGTTTTAATTATAATCAAAAAAGCTCTTTCTCTGGATTTGATTTTAAATTAGGTTTAATTGTTAAGCCTGAAGATTGGCTTAGAATTGGCTTAGCATGGCATTTACCGTATTTAATATCAATAGAAGATAGTTTCTCCACAAGTGTAAGCTCCCAATGGAAGGATGGGGATCTATTGACATTCACTTCTCCTGAAGGAAGTATCTCTTATGATCTTAAGCATCCTGGTAAATGGATCTTGAGTGTTGCGCTTATTAAAGGAACTGTCGGACTAGTCAATATAGGATTTGAATGGTTAAATTACCGTGCAGCAGAATTTTCGAGCGAAGATTTTGATTTTAGTCCGGAGAATGCAAGTATTGAAGCAAGTTTAAGAAATACAATTACAGCAAGAATTGGGGGGGAATTATGGTTTGGCAGATACAATATTAGAGGAGGATATGCATTGCAACAAGATCCTTATGCGAATAGTGAAAACAGAGTAAAAAATTTTTACAATACCTTGAGTGCTGGGGCAGGAATGATAAGTGATAATAATTTCTTTATTAATTTTTCATTTAGTTATAAAGAAGGGGGAGCTTCTTATTATCCTTATGGAAAGGATATCGCTCCTATTATTAAAGATGAACTTAATATTTATGAATTATTATTAAGTATAGGTGTTAGGTTTTAAAAAAAAAACCGCGCTATTATAAAATAGCACGGTTTGAATTATTTTTTAAAAAGAAATTAATCTTGTTCTAATACTTCAGGATCAATTAAGATTCTTCCACAATGCTCACAAACAATTACTTTCTTAAATGTTTTGATATCTAATTGTCGTTGTGGTGGAATTTTACTGTGACATCCTCCACAAGCATCACGTTCAACAGGAACAACAGCTAGTCCATTTCTTGCATTGCTTCTTAATCTATTGTAAGCGATTAATAAACGCTCTTCAATATTTTTCTCAGCTTCAGAAGATTTTTTAATTAAGGCTTTTTCGTCCTTTTCAGTTTCTTTGATTATTTCCTTCAGTTCAGATTGCTTATGATCAAGATCAGCTTGTCTTTCATTTAAGCTTTCTGTTGCTGTAGTAACAAGTTCTTTTTTAGCTTCAATATTTGCTTTAAACTCTTTTATGTGTTTTTCAGCTAATTGAATCTCTAAACCCTGAAACTCGATTTCTTTCGATAAAGCGTCATATTCTCTGTTATTTCTAACGTTCTCTTGTTGACCTTCATATTTTTTAATGAGATCTAAAGAATCCTGCATCGAATATTTCTTCTCACTGATCTTCTTTTCTAATTCTTCAATTTCGCTTTGAAATTTATTAATTCGAGTATCTAAACCAGCGATCTCATCTTCAAGATCTTGAACTTCTAATGGAAGCTCTCCTCTGATAGTATGTAATCGATCAATTTCTGAATCAATATTTTGTAATTCAAAGAGCGTAAGTAAACGATCTTTTACTGAGTGCTCTTTAACAGCCGCTTTCTTTGTAGCCATGTATTAAAAGTAATTAATTGGATTTGTTTTTACCTCCGTAAAACGGATTGCAAATGTAGAAAAAATTTCTGTTAAAAAACCCACTAATAAATCTATTGTAAATTGTTCACTTTCATAGTGCCCTATATCCATAATTACAATCTTATTATCAGCATCAAAAAAACGATGGTATTTAAAATCTCCGCTTATAAATACGTCTGCATTTTGGTGGATTGCTGACTCCAATAAAAAATCTCCAGAACCTCCGCAGAACGCTATTTTAGATATTTTTTTACCAAGCAATTGAGTGTGTCTAATACAGTCTGTTTTCATCGTTTTTTTAAGAAAATCCATAAAGGATCTCTCATCTATTTCTTCTTCTAAAAATCCTATCATTCCGCTTCCTGTTTTAGGGTCATTATTTAACAATGGAATGAGATCGAATGCCACTTCTTCATAAGGATGAATTTTGAAAAGCGCAGAAAGTACCGCAGATTTTAAATAGGAGGGAAGAATTATTTCGAGTTTACTTTCTTCTTCAATATGTGTTTTTCCTATTTCGCCAACATAAGGATCAGCATTTTCATTTGCTTTAAAACTACCTTTTCCTTCAGAATAGAAACTACAATTAGAATAGTCTCCAATATTGCCTGCACCCGCGCTATATAGAGCTTCTTTTACTTCATTTAAGTGAGTGTTGGGTACAAATACTACCAACTTAAGCAACTTATTATTAGCTTTCAAGATCGTTATATCTTTAAGCTTTAGCGTTTTTGCAATTTGGAAATTAACACCCTGAAAAACATTATCAAGGTTAGTGTGTATAGCGTAAATAGCAATATCATTTTTTATTGCTTTTAATAATGTGCGTTCAGTATAATTCTTACCGGTAAGAGATTTCAATCCCTTAAAAATAATTGGATGATGAGAAATAATTAAGTTTAAATTATTGTCAATAGCTTCCTGAACGATATCTTCGGTAGTATCTAAACTAACAAGAATACCTTTTAATTCGTCGTTTGCATTTCCAATAAGTAAACCTGAATTGTCATAATCTTCCTGGAGAATAGGAGGGGCAAAACGCTCAAGCTCATTAATTACATCATTTATTCTTGTCATGGAATACAATATAGAGGTATTTTATTCAAATATAATGCTAATAGAAAGAATCGAAAATGCTTTATCTGTCCAATCTCAATTTCTAAAATTAGTTGAATAGATTCCGCTATTAATTCGTATTGCGTGCTTTTTTTTATTTTCTTCGCTCTTACTATAATAAATGTTTAAAGTGAAGTGGTTATATCCTTTAGGAAGTGTGTATGGATTGGGATTGTTTTTGAGAAATCAATTGTATAATAAAGGCATTTTTCATTCAGAAAAGTCTCCAGTTTTTTCAGTATGTGTTGGAAATCTGGCCTTAGGAGGTACAGGCAAGACCCCTATGACTGAATACTTAATCAACTTATATCAGAGTAATAATGTAAAACTCGCGGTCTTATCAAGAGGATATAAAAGGAAGACAGAGGGTTTTTTAATGGCAAATGAAAATTCGAATAGCGATGATCTAGGGGACGAAGCTTTTCAAATTCATATGAAATTCCCTGATGTGAAGATCTTTGTTGATGAAAAGAGGGTTCCCGGGGTAAAAAGGATTTATGGTGAAAATCCTGAAATAGAGATGGTATTATTAGATGATGCCTTTCAACACAGAGAAATTTCCGCCAATAGAAATATTCTTATTACGAGGTACGATAAATTATATACAAGTGATTTTTATATTCCTGCCGGAACATTAAGAGATCATATTATTAGGGCAGATAATGCAGATGTTGTGGTCGTGAGTAATTGTCCTGAAAACCTGAACGTGAGTTTAAAGAATGAAGTTACAGGGAAACTTAAATTAAAGAATAATCAAAAATTATTTTTTTCCGGTTTACATTACGAGAAAGCTTACGAGCTTTTTAATAGAGAACAAGCGGTCGAATTTATTGAATGTGTTGTTGTAACAGGCATTGCTAATTCAGACCGCTTTATCAATCACATTGAAAAGGAGTATAAGCTTAAAAAACATTTTAAATATGCCGATCATTATAATTTTACTTCAGAGAATGTAAATTCCTGGCTAAGTAAAATTTCGGAATTAAATGAAGCTTGTATAATTACAACTGAAAAAGATGCTAGTCGATTATTAAAATACAAAGATCTATTAAAGGACACTTTAGTTCTCGTGATTCCAATAAAGGTTCATTTTTATGGAGATGAAAAGCGTTTTGATACAATGTGTTTGAGCTGGATAAAAAAGAAGTTAGAATAATATCTCTTCTCCTTCGCTATTAAGGAAATTATACTCCAATAAAGTATAGGAAGAGTTTGGTTTTATTTTGATCCATTTTTTATATCTCATAAACCAAGTCACCCTTTGACTTATCGTTCCATTAGTAATAAAAGCAGCAATGTAAGGATGACATGCCAGTGTTATTCCCTTTTCATCGGCATTTTCGATAAGATAATTCAAATTATTTTCTATCTCATCTGTAATAAGCACTGAAGCTTGAATTTCGCCACTTCCTTTACAGGTTGGGCACATTTCAGTAGTCTTTATTTCAATTTCGGGACGAACTCTCTGACGAGTAATTTCAATAAGGCCAAATTTGCTTGGAGGAAGGATATTGCTTTTAGTTTTATCTTCTGCTAAAAACCCTTTAAAAGTCTCCCAAAGCTTTTTATTACTGGCAGCATCGTACATATCAATAAAATCAACAACGATTATCCCGCCCATATCTCGTAATTTCAGTAATCTGGCAATTTCACGAGCAGCCTCAATATTTATGTCTAATACATTGGTTTCATGATCAGTAGAAAGTGCTTTTCGGTTCCCACTATTAACATCAATAACATGCATAGCTTCTGTATGCTCAATAATTAGATAGGTTCCACTAGGTAAAACAACTTTTTTACCGAATGAAGATTTTATCTGCTTATTAACATCATAGGCATCGAAAATATTAAGCTTCCCTTTATAAAACTTGACAATGTCTAGTTTTTCAGGGGAAATAGTGCTGATATATGATTTTACTTCCTCAAGTAATTGAGGGCTATCAACATGTATCCGAGTAAAATTCTTATCTAATAGATCTCTTAAAACAGTAGTTGTTTTATTAAGCTCCCCTAAAACACGTTTTGGAGGGGAAGAATTTTTAAAACCTTTAAGAAGCATTTCCCAGCGCTCCATCAAATTTCTAAGATCTCCATCTAGCTCAGCTACTTTTTTATTTTGAGCAACCGTTCGAATAATGATTCCAAAATTAGGTGCTTTTATAGAGGTCATTAACCTTTTTAAGCGCTCTCTTTCTTGAGGATCTTTTATTTGCTGGGAAATTGAGATTCGATTTGAAAACGGAACCAATACAAGAAATCTTCCGGCGAGTGTTAGTTCGGAAGTAAGTCTGGGGCCTTTAGTTGAAATGGGTTCTTTAGCAATTTGCACAAGTATTTCATTCCCTCCAGAAAGTACCTCCTTGATCTTACCATTTTTATTAATGTCTTTTTCAAGCTCGAAATGGCTCAGGTCACCATTTTGGCGTTGACCTGATTTAACTTCTTTGGTATACTTTACAAGAGAGCTAAATTGCTTTCCTAAATCAAAATAATGAAGAAAAGCATCTTTCTCATAACCAACATCTACAAATGCTGCGTTGAGACTAGGAATTACCCTTTTAATCTTGCCTAAGTAAATATCCCCGACTAGAAAATCAGTCTTGGCTTTTTCATAATGAAGCTCAATAAGAACTTTATCCTTTAGCAGGGCGATCTCAACATCTTGTTTGTTGGCATTAATGATTAGTTCATAATCCACAAACTACCCTTTTAAAATAGTAAGTATGAATAACAAAACTGTTATTCAAACTCACTATAAATTTTTACTAAATATCAACATATATCAGACAGAAAAAGATTATTTCTTTTTCTTATGTCTGTTTTTACGAAGTCTTTTTTTTCGTTTATGCGTTGACATTTTATGTCTTTTTCTTTTTTTACCGCTTGGCATATCTTAAGCTTATTTATTTCGTTTTAATTATGCTTCAACAGCAACTGAATCCTTTACCTTCTCTACGAAAACTTTAGCAGGTTTAAATGCTGGTATAAAATGTTCTGGTATGATAATGGTTGTATTTTTAGAGATATTTCTTCCGGTTTTTTGTGCTCTCTTCTTCACGATGAAGCTTCCAAATCCTCTCAAATATACATTTTCACCTTTTGATAATGAACCTTTGATCGATTCCATAAGCGCTTCAATAGTAGTTTGAACTTCTACTTTTTCAATTCCAGTTTTTTCCGAAATATCGTTAACCAAATCTGCTTTCGTCATTGTAATTTTATTATACTGTTAAATAATTATCTTATTTCTCTTTTAATTTGGGGTGCAAAGATAGATTTATTTTAAAAATCTACGATGTTTGCATGTACTTTTTTTATTGATTTTTATCACTATGCTTCTAAATAGCAATTCAATACATCCATTAACGCAAAAATTGCTCGATTGGTATTTAATAAATAAAAGGGATCTACCCTGGAGAGATGATCCTATAGCATACCATGTTTGGATAGCTGAAATTGTCTTTCAACAGACTCGTATTGAGCAAGGAATGAGATATTACAATCGTTTAATTGATCATTTTCCGTCGGTTTATAAACTAGCAGAAGCTGAAGAAAAAGAGGTGTTGCAACTATGGGAAGGTTTAGGATATTATTCCAGAGCGCGTAATTTGCACCATTCAGCAAAACTTATTGTAGAAAAATATAATGGTTCTTTTCCTTCAGATTATGAAAGCATTTTATCTCTAAAAGGAATTGGACCCTACACTGCTGCTGCAATTTCTTCTATCGCTTTTGGAATTCCAAAACCTGCTATAGATGGAAATGTATTGAGAGTAGCAAGTAGACTATTTTGCATAGAAGAGCCAATTAATGTTCAAAGTACTTATAAATTGATTGAAAAACATTTGACTAAAATAATCGACATAAAAATGCCCGGTCATTTTAATCAGGGGATGATGGAATTAGGCTCTATGGTCTGTAAACCCCAAAATCCAGATTGTTTTAATTGCCCGATCTCCGAACATTGTTTAGCTTTTAGTTTAGGAGTTCAAAATGAATTGCCTGTCAAAAAGAAAAAAAATGCAGCTACAAATATTTACTATCACTTTTATTTGTTTCATACTGCTGAAGAAATAATAATTGAAAAAAGATTAAACGGTATTTGGAAAAACATGTATCAATTTCCTCTTTTGGAAAGTAAAGAAAATCTAAGAGAGCTGGAAGATGAGATTTTTATTGGTAAATTTTCTATTGCGGATAATTACTCTTTACTGGAGTCCGAAATTTATAAGCATATACTTAGTCACAGGATTATTTTCGCCAAGTTTATCATGATAAAACTGGATGAATTAGGCTTTATTGAACCCTATATGATCATTAAAAAAACGGATCTGGTTAACTACCCTATGCCTCAAATTTTGCGTAAGTTTTTAAGTTCAGATGAGGCAAAAAAGAATCTACTTATATAAATCGCATATTAGCCTTATCTTTGTAAAAAATAAATCAGTTTATGGCAGGAGTTAATAAAGTAATTTTGATCGGAAATCTAGGGGCAGACCCTGAAATCAGGACTTTAGAAAATGGCGTGAAAGTAGCAACTATAAATCTGGCTACATCAGAATTTTTCAAGGATCGTAATGGAGAACGTCAAACACATACTGAGTGGCATCGAATTGTTTTATGGAGAGGATTAGCTGAAGTTGTTGAAAATTACCTTAAAAAAGGAAGTCAGGTATACATTGAAGGTAGACTTCGATCTCGATCTTACGAAGATCAGGATGGAAAAACTCGCTATGTTACCGAAATTGAGGCAAGAGAATTAACGATGTTAGGACGAAAAGAAAATGACGGAAATGAGCAGGCGTCTTCTCCTACTAAGATATCAAAGCAAGAATCTGCAAAAGATCAGAAAGAAGATATTAATAATGATGATCTGCCTTTTTAGTTTAACCTATTGTTTTATCAATTAATTTCTCTTGGAGCCTCCTTCTGATCTGTATTTAGTTTTACTCGATGTTATCAATTATCAATCGTACTTAAACGACATTTTACTTTATTTACTTCTAGCGGTCCTGTTATTGATGTCCGCATTAATTTCAGGTTCGGAAGTAGCATTTTTTAGCATAAATCCTATACAGAAAAAGGAGCTGGAAGAATCTGATAGTTCAAATGATAAATTGATACAATCGCTTTTATTAGACCCTAAGAAATTGTTGGCGACTATATTGATCGCTAATAACTTTGTAAACATAGCTATTGTTGTTTTTTCAAGTTTTTTAATAGAGAGGATGGCCTGGATGGCTGCTTTGTCGGAATTGCTAGTGTTTTTAATCCAGGTTGTAATAGTTACATTTTTAATTTTATTATTTGGAGAAGTATTACCTAAGGTCTACGCTTCAAATCATGCATTAAAATTAGCTCGTCTTATTGCTCCATTAATGATTTTCTTATCGAAGATATTTGGATGGGCTTCATTTGTATTGGTCAGATCAACAAACTTTATTGATAAACGTTTGTCAAAACGGAAGGATAAATTTAGTATTGAGGATTTAGAAAATGCCCTGGAGATCACTAAAGATACCCTACATTTAGAGGAGCGAAGAATTTTGAAAAGTATAGTTAAGTTTGGAAATACTGATGCTAAACAGATCATGACGCCCAGAACGCAGGCTAAGGCTTTCGAATACAAACTTACTTTTAGGGAGCTTTTAGACGAAGCATCCGAGATTGGCTTTTCAAGAATTCCTGTTTATAAAGAGAGTTTTGATGAAATTGCCGGGATACTATATATAAAGGATCTGCTTCCACATATTAAAAAATCAAATTTTGAATGGCAAAAGCTAATTCATAAACCATTTTTCGTTTCAGAAAATAAAAAAATTGATGATCTGCTTAAAGAATTTCAACGTTTAAGAGTTCATTTGGCGATTGTAGTTGATGAATACGGAGGAACTTCCGGAATTGTGTCTTTAGAAGATATCATGGAAGAAGTGGTTGGCGAAATTACTGACGAATTTGATGATGAAGATATTTCTTATAGTAAAGTTGATTCAAACATATTCATATTTGATGGGTCGACTGCACTAATTGACTTTTATAAAGTAATAAAAATTGGTGGTGAAAAATTTGAAGAATTAAAAGGTGAGGCGGATACCTTAGCGGGATTTGTATTAGAACAAACTGGATATATTCCGGTTAAAAACGAAAAGATCAGATTTGGGAACTATGAATTTATTATTGAAGCTGCGGATAAAAGAAGAGTGAAGCAAATTAAATTAGTAATCCATCCGTTAGACCCTAATGAAAAGTAAAATCCTTTTATTAATAGTTTTTATTTTATCACTGGTTTCCTGTAATGAGGAAATTCCGAATCCCAAGCCATTTGCCTATTTAAGAATCGATTTTCCAAAGGCGGAATATTCTGCTTTAGATATTGATTGTCCATACACTTTTGAATATTCTAGTCAGGCTAGGATTGTAATGAAGGACCGATCAAAATGCTGGATCAATATATATTACCCAAAAAATAAAGCGACTATCTATTTAACCTATGTTGCACTTGACGATAATTTAAAAGAACAACTCGATCAGACCCAGCAACTTACCTATGAGCACCAGATCAAAGCAAATAGAATAGACCGTATTCCTTTCGAAATAGATTCCTTATCTGTTTTTGGATTAGAGTATCGTCTCGAAGGAGATGTTGCTTCGAATGTGCAGTTTTATCTTACCGACAGCACATCAAATTTTATAAGAG
>JAHECK010000083.1:10550-14405 GCA_024641785.1 Flavobacteriales bacterium
GTATTTTGAAGCCTATGTCAATTCAGATTCATTAAAACCGGTCATTGAATATATTGATAATGACATCCAACATCTAATCAGTACTTTTCATTGGAAATAGGCAAAAGTATCGTAGCTTTAAAGATTAATCTTTAACTAAACAGCCGCTAAAGCGTAAATATTAATTTTAACAATTATTTCTGTTTTTCAATTATTTTAAAAAATGAAACATATTATACCCACTTTTTTACTACTGTTTTTAATGTCGAATTTGAATGCCCAATATCAGCGGCTTAAACTATTTGTTGATGATGAACAGTTAATTGCCCTTCAAGCTAGTGGAATTGCAATTGATCATGGTGATTATAAAAAAGGTGTCTTTTTTATTGGAGAATTTTCTTCGAGTGAATTAGCTTTAATTCAATCTGCAAATGTTGAATATGAGGTAATAATTGATGATTTAGAAGCCTACTATATTTCTGATCGTTCTACTGAAAAATCGCTTAGTGATTATCCATGTGAAGGGAGCGGGTTTTTGCCGGTAGACCCTGTTAATTATGAGAACGGTTCAATGGGTGGCTACTTTACTTATCAGGAATATCTAAATAATCTTGATTCTATGGCGGCATTATATCCTGATCTAATAAGCATAAAACAATCGATCGATACTTTTCTAACCCATGAGGACAGACCTCTTTACTGGGTTAAAATTTCTGACAATCCTTCTATTGATGAAGAAGATGAGGCTGAGGTTTTATACACTTCACTTCATCATGCAAGAGAACCAGCTTCGCTTTCTCAGAACATATATTATATGTGGTATTTATTAGAAAACTATGCTACAGATGTAAATATTCAGGGATTGGTTAATACAACTGAGATGTATTTTGTTCCAATGATAAATCCCGACGGTTATATCCAAAACCAAACAAGTAATCCGAATGGAGGGGGTATGTGGAGAAAGAATAAGAGGGATAATGACGGGAATCTATTTAATGCCGGGGTTGATTTAAATAGAAATTACAGTTATGAATGGGGTGGATTAGGTACTTCTTCGAATTTTAACTCTGAAGTTTATCGAGGTCCAAATGCCTTTTCGGAACCAGAAACCCAAGCGATAAAATATTTCACTGAAAACCATGATTTTAAATTTGCTTTAAATTATCATACCCATGGGAATTTACTCTTATTTCCTTTTGGTTTTGACTATGATCAATTTACAGAGGACCATGATCTATTTATCTCTTTAACGGACGAAATGGTTTTATTTAATAATTACAATAATATGATCTCTTCGGGATTATACCCGGCTGCAGGGGATTCGGACGATTGGATGTATGGAGGAGACCTTGATAATAAGCCAAAGATCATGGCAATGACACCGGAAGTAGGAGATGAGTTTTGGCCACCAGAGGATGCAATTATTGGTTTATGTCAGGAAAATGTATATCAGAATTTAATGATTGCAAGGTATGCCGGAGTATATGCAAAATTGATCTATAATGGTGTGAATTCAATTAGCGGTAATTCAGTTTCACTTCCTTTTGATGCTATAAGATTGGGTCAAATGGACGGTTCAATAAGCATTGAATTTGTTAGTGAAAGTACAGGAATGGTAATTAGTGGAAACAGCACTTTTGTTTTTGAAAATCCATCTATGCTTGAAACAATGAATATTGAAGTGATGCTAAGCATTGATGAAAACATTGTAATCAATGGCGAAACACTTTATTTAAAAGCGATGATTGATAATGGAAGTTTTATTGAGGAAAGAGACTATTCATTTTCATATGGTAATTTTGATAGTATAGAAACTGAAGATTGTGAAACACTTGCAAATTTCGAAAATGATGGTTGGGCATTGACCGATGAAGACTCTTATTCTCCGACTCATTCTATTACCGATTCGCCTTATTCAGAATACAGTAATAATGAATATTCGTCTATTCAATTAGCTCAAAGTATCGATCTTTCAAATGGAATTAGTTTGGCTAATCTGACCTTTTGGGCTAAATGGGAAATTGAAGCTTCATGGGATTATGCACAAGTATTAGCCTCAACAAATGATGGTATTACCTGGATTCCATTATGTGGGAATTATACGCATTCGGGTACTTCAAATCAAGATTTTGAGCAGCCTATTTATGATGGTTTTCAAAGTGAATGGATTCAAGAAACAGTTGATCTGAATGATTTTGTTGGAGAAGAGATATTAATCGGTTTTCGTTTTGAGTCGGATAGCTACATAACTGAAGATGGATTTTATTTTGATGACCTTTCGATAAATGTGGTTTCAAGTGACCCCAATACTGTTCAACAAATAACTGAATTAAATTGGACAGCATATCCAAATCCTGCAAATGATCAATTAATCATCAGTAATTTAGATAGCAAGGATATCAGTTATATTTTATACGATCGACTGGGAAGGGAAGTTAAAAGAGGAAATGTTATTTCATCAATGGAAAGCATTGATATAAGTAACTTAGAAAATGGTTTATATATTCTTCATTTAAAGGATCAGACTTCATATTTGGGTCAAAAGAAAATCCAGGTCATTCATTAGAGCTAATTTTCAATACGTTTTATATAGAGTAAAGAAACGAATTCGAAATAGGCTTAAGAGCAAAAATATTGCTATAACTTGATGAATAAGGCCTAGTGCTAGTGGTACTTTAAGCAGAAGTGTAATCACGCCAATAGAAAATTGAAATAGAATAATCCAGAAACTGAATTGAATACTTTGATTCATTTTTTCTGAAATTTTGCTCCAGTTTTTGATCCCAAATACTAAAATGGCTATTAAAAGAAGGTAGGCTATACTGCGATGTATAAATTGCACTCCATCCTGATGCTGAACTAAATTTTCCCAGAAAGGGGATAGGGCGAATGTATTTTCATGAATAAAAGACCCATCCATATCAGGCCAGGTGTTATGGATCAATCCTGCTTTTAATCCAGCTACAAAAGCGCCATAAATAATTTGAATATAAGCAAGGAAAATAATAAAGTTAATAGCGTTAGACTTTCTAAGCACTTCGCGGGTTTCACCATATTTCACTTTCAATGATTGCCAATAAATGTAAGCGAGTAGGGTAAAGGCTGCTATTAAGTGAATAGCAAGTCGATAATGACTAACGGCTGGTTTATCTTTTAAACCTGAAAGCACCATGAACCAGCCTAAGGCGCCAACTAATCCACCTCCGATAACGATCCACATAAAACGGGAGAACCATGGTTTAGGAAGGTAATTTTTTTTCCAAAAAATAATAAAAGGAATAATGAATACGATGCCCATTAATCTTCCCCAAAGGCGGTGGAAATATTCCCAGAAGAAAATATTTTTGTATTCGCTGATCTCCATATCATAATTTTTGATTTGATATTCAGGGAACGCTTTATATTTTTCGAAGGATTCATGCCAATCGGATTCTGAAATAGGAGGGATGGAGCCCATAATTGGTTTCCAATCGACCATTGAAAGTCCGGAATGGGTAAGACGTGTAATTCCGCCGATCATAATCATAATAATGATCATGATCATTCCTGTATATAGCCAGATCTGTATTGGTTTTTTGCCTTGAGATGGGATTTCATTCATAGGGACAAATGTAAATGCTAATAATGAATTATGAGTGATTATTTAGGATAATAATGTTGGATGGGTGATGAAGAATTTATTGAATTATGATGACATGGAGTCTTATTGACGGGATAAAACAAGGCACAAAAAAAAGCCCAAACTCTTTCGAATTGGGGCTTTTAGAATAAGATTAGGCGACGACATACTCTTCCGCTTGGTATAGCAGTACCATTTTAACTTCTCTGTTCTACTAGCAGCACTATTAAATCCTAAATCCGAAGTTCTAAATCCTA
>JAHECK010000193.1 GCA_024641785.1 Flavobacteriales bacterium
AGATGCTTTAACGATCACAAAAGCTGATGGTCAAAAGATCGTGCTTGAATGCCAGCAGCATATCGGAGAAGACACCGTTAGAACCATTGCAATGGATTCTACGGATGGTTTATCACGAGGCATGGATGTTGTAAATAACGGCAAGCCTATTGCAATGCCTACCGGTGAGCAGATCAAAGGACGTTTATTTAACGTAATTGGAGAAGCGATCGATGGAATTGGAGAAGTAAGCAGTGAGATCAGAAAACCAATTCACCGCGAACCACCAAGATTTGAGGATCTGACCACTTCTGAAGAAGTTTTATTTACAGGTATTAAAGTGATCGACTTGATCGAGCCTTATGCCAAAGGAGGAAAGATCGGTCTATTCGGTGGAGCCGGAGTTGGTAAGACAGTATTGATCATGGAATTGATCAACAACATCGCCAAAGGATATGCAGGACTTTCTGTATTTGCCGGAGTAGGAGAACGTACTCGTGAGGGAAATGACCTTTTACGTGAGATGATCGAGTCAGGTGTAATCAAATACGGAAAAGAATTTGAAGAGTCGATGAGTAAAGGGGGATGGGATCTGTCTAAGGTAGATAAGAAAGAGTTGGAAAAATCTCAGGCTACTTTGGTTTTCGGACAGATGAATGAACCTCCCGGAGCACGTGCCCGTGTAGCTCTTTCAGGTCTGACCGTAGCAGAATATTTCCGTGATGGAGATGAAAATGATAATAGCGGAGGAAGGGACATCCTTTTCTTCATCGATAATATATTCCGATTTACTCAGGCAGGTTCTGAGGTATCGGCGCTTTTAGGTCGTATGCCATCAGCGGTAGGTTACCAACCCACCCTGGCTACTGAAATGGGAGCGATGCAAGAGCGTATTACTTCAACCAAGAATGGATCTATTACTTCTGTTCAGGCGGTATATGTACCTGCGGATGACTTAACGGATCCGGCACCGGCAACCACCTTTGCCCACTTGGATGCTACTACGGTACTTTCAAGAAAGATCGCTGAGTTAGGTATTTATCCTGCGGTGGATCCATTGGATTCAACTTCTCGTATTCTTTCTGCCGATATTTTAGGGGAAGAACATTACCGATGTGCACAGAATGTAAAAGAGATCTTACAACGATATAATGAGTTGCAGGATATTATCGCCATCTTAGGGATGGATGAACTTTCTGAAGATGACAGAATGGTGGTTCACCGCGCTCGTCGTGTACAACGTTTCTTATCTCAGCCTTTCCACGTGGCAGAACAATTTACAGGTCTTCCCGGAGTATTGGTTTCTATTGAAGAAACGATCAAAGGATTTAATATGATTCTTGACGGTGAAGTAGATGAATACCCTGAAGCGGCTTTTAACCTTGTTGGAACAATAGAAGAAGCGATAGAAAAAGGTAAGAAAATGATGGCAGATGCCATGGCCTAATTCATATGGATATGGACAGTAATTTTTTTCTGGAAATAAGAACCCCCGATAAGGAAATTTTCCGTGGTCAAATTGACCAGGTAATTCTACCCGGAAAAGATGGATCTTTTGGAATATTAAAAAACCACGCTCCGCTTATTGCAGGCCTTCAAAAAGGCATGGTGAAAGTAGATGCGATCCGTGTCGACAATGTCTCCTTTGATCCGATCGAAGGGAATTTAGTAAATGATACAGCCAAGGATAAGCATTTTGCTTTTGAAATTGAAGGTGGAGTGGTAGAAGTTCTGAATAATCATGTGACAGTACTT
Source organism: Flavobacteriales bacterium (assembly GCA_024641785.1). GTDB lineage: Bacteria > Bacteroidota > Bacteroidia > Flavobacteriales_D > JAHECK01 > JAHECK01. Next base: position 1,735 of record JAHECK010000193.1, read on the forward strand.
GTTGGATAACACTTGGCTATACATACTTTTAAAATCCCGATTTATCGGGATTTTTTTTGCCCTAATTTTTTAACTATAGGAACTTTCACATAGTGAAGTTTGAATTATTTACAAGTTTTGTTTTTTCTATTGTTATTTTTATGTTAATTCTAACATTGTGATAAAAATTCATAATATGGATTTATTTTATCCAATCTCTTATAATAATATTAGTATTAACTATTTTATTTTCTAAAAGTGTCACTTTCAAATAAGAATTTATTCTTCTCTTTTTTTTGTTGTAAAAAAGATCAAGTTTAGCTACTAAAAACAAAATTTAATCGACAAAAAACTTGACTTTATCGAAGTAAAGGTAGTACCTTTAAGCTAATTAAAATTGCGCAACAATGAACATCGATATAAAGGGATGGCCGGCTTGAAATAAAAGCTGGCCTTACCTAATCCGCAAGCAAATAGAATACTGTTCAACAGAATAGATTTCTCTCCGACAGATTCAGATTGCAAAAAAACCTTCGCTACTTTTCACACGAGATTTATTTCAACACAATATACTTTGTTATGGAAGTAAATTACATCATATCGATCCGGCTGCAGTCCTAAGAAGCTGTAGCCCTTCCCAAATAACATATTTTATTCATTAAAACCCGCCGATTATGTACTATGATAGATCGGGATGGCCAGTGTCATGAAACATTGGTACTGGCCGGACTATAACCTGAATTTTAATAAGTGGGTACACTTCGTACTCTATTGTTAACCAAAAAAATTAAACATGTTTAAAAATATAAAACTAATAGGAGTGATCTTTTTATCAGTACTTCTATTAACTAATTGTAAAAAAGAAAATAAAGACGATTCTATGTCTCCAGGCGAAATGGTATTTGCCGCTATAGACTATGATGATACCGAAAAGGATGGGTTCGATTTTTTCTGTGATGAGAATTTAGTCGTTCATCATGCCTATATTGTTCTGGAAGATGAAGATGGATTTTTAAGTACTCATGAGCCATTGACGTTTACGCTGGATAATAAATTATATACTCAAAGTATAAAATTGGCTCCTGGCGATTATATTATAAAAGAATTTGCTCTTATGTCTGATGATAATCAAGTCGTAAAAGCAACTCCAATGTTAGGTGCTGATTTTGATGAGTATGTTTCAAATCCAATTGATGATCTTGTCGATTTTACTATTGTAGCCTTTGAAAAAGCAGAATATGCGATTGATGTGCTTTGTTATATCCCAGCCAATTGGACAAACTTTGGTTTCGAATGGTTTGAAGTAACTGAGATCACATTGAGAGAGCAATGCTTCTTCGGAGACATCTGTATCGATGATTTTGAATTATATGCCGGTACATTGTATGACGATCCTCTTGTGAATGATGAAGTAGCTATTTTTAAAATTGTAATTTATCGTGATCGAATTGACAATCCTATGCCTGTTGGTGAATTTGAAAACACTTATTTGCTTAACGATGAATTAATGTATATATCACCACTTTGCGTTCAATATGCCGACTATGACTTGGAAGTGAATAATTTCGAATTCGAGTTGTGGATCTTAACCAATAATGGCTATGAATTATTCCATATCTGGACTTTCACTGATGCTGAAAGAATTCCAAGTAATAATCAAAATAGGCATATAATTAAATCAGATAATATTAATTTAAAAGTAAATAAGATGTTGAACAATATAAAATTAATAGGGGTTATATTTCTTTCAATTCTCCTGTTAACAAACTGTAAGAAAGATGTTAAAGATACGCAACAACCCGGTGAATTAGTATTTGCTGCGATTGATGTGAATGCTGATAGCGAAAAAGATGGTATAGATCAGTGGGATATCATGTGTAATGAAGAACTGGTACCTGTTAAGGCTAGAGTAAACTTAAATGGAACATTATATTACCCAGCATTATTCATGTCTGAAGGTAAATTATTAACTCAAAGTATAAAACTTCCTCCTGGAGATTATACTATTTATGAGTTTAGTTTATTGACTGAAGACGATGTGGTTGTAAAA
>JAHECK010000084.1 GCA_024641785.1 Flavobacteriales bacterium
GTAATTATATAGTATCAGCCACTGGTCAATTTGGATTTACTGATTATGACACCATCCAAGTCTTCTACCCCGGCAATTACCTCAAATCCTTCTCCCTCTGTTCCGGACAAGATAGTATCTGGAATACCCAATTAAACAAAACAGACTATAGCTTCCTTTGGCAGGATGGTTCTACAGATTCCTTAATGGTAATGGATGAGCCGGGTGAATATTATTGTTCTATAACGAGCATAGGTGGCTGTACTTATGATACTGATACGATTACGTTTTCCTGGAATTCCTATACCGATGATGCGCATCTACCAGTGGATCCAATAATCTGCTCCTTTGGCATCCTCGCCCTCGAATCCGGGGCCGAAGAAACGGTCTCCTATGCCTGGTATTCGGATGATTCTCCGAATATTCCTATTTCAACTGAAGCGAGTATCGTGCCTGATGCCAGTCAGCATTATTGGGTCGTGGCGCTAAATGATATTGGCTGTGAAGCGGTAGATACAACCCTTGTAAACTTTCTTTCAGGTGTCCAAGCACCTCTGGCTGCGTTTTCATCTGAGGCTTTGTGTACTGGTCAGTCTAGTCAGTTTTATGATGAAAGTACACAAGAAGGAAGCAACATAGTGGAGTGGGAGTGGACAAGCAGCGATCTGCAAAGTTCTTCACTTCAAGATCCTGTCTTTTCTTTTTCTGAATTTGGTGAAATGCTCGTCTCTCTAAAAGTCACCAACGATGAAGGTTGTTTTGCCTATAGTCAACAAAGTATTTATGTAAATGCTTCTCCTGAAGTGGAAGTCACTATCCAAGATAATCTCTGTAGCAACACGGCTATCCATTTTCAAGATAGTAGCTCCATTGCTCAAGGTTCACTCAATGAATGGATGTGGCTAATCGATGGGGAAATGTTGAGTTCTCAAAGTCCACCGAATCAAGCGATATTTGAATTCAATACTATTGGTGAACATGAACTTATGCAGGTCGTTACTTCCGATAGTGGCTGCGTTTCTACCTTAGATACCATTTTCCAAGTTCGTGGAACTCCAATTAGTTTGTTTGCTTATGATACAGTCTGTGTGGGTACTCCCGTTAGCCTGATCGCTTTGTCGGATACAACGGGAGCCGGACCGGTCTTTTACGAATGGTATAGCCCAAATGGATATATCGGTGGAGCAGAGGAGATCGATATCGCCACCGGTAGTGGTACAAATTATGGAAGTGGAGGTCAGTTTTCGATCACTTTAGTTACGCACACTCTGGATGCCTATTGTTCTGATACGCTCCTTCATTATTTCTCATTAAGAGACCTGCCAAATATTCAATTTATCAGGGATCAAGCCTGCATGGGGGAAGTCACCACCTTAAGTGCAGATATCGATGGTGGCGATCAATACTTCACTTCCTGGCAATGGGAACTCGAAGACAATAGTCAAGGAAGTGATCCTACAATTTCTTTTATTCCTTCTACTACGGGTTATTTTTCTTTCTCTTTTAACAGCAGTACTCAGTTCTTGGGTTGTGAGACTGATATTCTGGATAGTGTCGAAGTTTTTGCTTTCCCAATAGCCTTTTTTAACGGTCCTGCTGAAGCGTGTATCGACGAGGAAATAGAATTTCAGGTTCAAATTTTCCCCGAGGATTCAAGTAGCGGTTTGGAATTCGATTGGACATTAAATTCGAATTTTTATTCTGTAGATACCACGATCACTCCACCCAGTCAAGTGCCTGGAAACTTCGATCTTTCTCTATTGGTAAGCAATAACGGGAATTGCGAAAGTGAGTACAGCAATCAGTTCACTATTTTCGGAGCCCTTGTAAATATTGAATATATTCAGGCTTGTGATAATCTGCCAACTCAGCTACTGGCTGTTCCGGATACTTTATTTTCAGGTCCGACCACAAGTGAATGGCAACTCGAAAACGGCGATCTCTATTCCGGTCATTCGCTTTTGATCGACCTCCTCGATAGTGCCTGGGTGATTAATACGATAACAGATACGGAGCATAATTGTGTCAATCGCGATTCTCTTAGGGTAAAAGTATCGGAATGGCCTGTCGCTGACTTTAGTGTGCCCGCGCTGTGTGAGGATGTTACTTTCACCATATACTCTTATTCTGAAGAATTTAACGATCCGATCAATGAAACGCTTTGGCTCTTGGAAGATGGAACGGAAGTCAGTGGGGATATATTCCCCTATTCTTTCTCAGATGCAGGAATGTATAACCTTCAATTGATTGTTATCACTGAAGAAGCACATTGTGCTGATACTCTTGTTCAGACCCTTGAAGTAGAGAATTCACCCTTCGTCGATTTCTCTTTTCAACCTGAAACAGGTCAGGTTCCACTGCAGGTTGAATTCACGAATTTAGGTGATGAAGCTTCGAATTATGAATGGACATTTGCAAATAATAATGGTCCTAATGTTCCTGATCCCATTTATACTTTTGTAGATACAGGTTGGGTTTCTATTCATTTAAATGCAATTAGCAGTTCAGGATGTCAGGGTGAAAAAATGGATAGCATCTATATCATTCCTCCTCGCATCGATATCGAAGTGATCGAAGTCTTACCCGAATGGGATGGTAATTTTGTGACCATTAAAGCACGTGTCCAAAACAATGGCTACTATACTGTAAATGAATTTGAAAGTCTCACTAGTATGGGATTAAATAGTCCCTTAAAAAAGATCGAGCAATTAGAAATTCCGGGTGCAGAATACCGAATTACTGATCCTTCATCATCATGGTATGTTGATCCTAAAGGACAAGCTTTTGCCTGTGTCGAAGTGAGTCTGGTAGATGGAACTAAGGATGAAGTGCCAGAAAATGACAAGTTGTGTGTGGCTATATCTTCAGATCGCTTTACTGTTTATGATCCCTTTCCAAATCCGGGGACAGATCTATTAACGCTTCGAATGATCTTACCTGATGATGGTGAAGTTTCGATATTGTTGTACTCGAGTGAGGGTCGGATGATCTTGAATAATTCCTATACGGGTATTGAAGGCTTTAATCAACTCGAGCTTAATACTTCTATTTATAGTTCCGGGTCTTATATTTTGAAAGTGCTTTATAATGGAAAAGAAGAATCTTTTTCGTGGGTAAAGAATTAAAAAGCTGGAAGCTCGAAGCACGAAGCTAAATTTTCCTGTCACCCTGAGCTTGTCGAAGGGTCTTAGAGTTAGAAGCAAAAAAGTTAAAATTAGAGTAAAGGGTCTTCAAAATTCTTCCCAAACTCACTATAGTTTTTAGAATATTTAATAAGATCATCCCAACGTTCTTCAATCAAAGCTTCTTTTTTCCTTCGTGACCATCTTTTAATCTTCTTTTCAACAGAAATGGCTTGGCCAATGGAAAAGTAGGACTGCAAAAAAACGATGTTAAGCGGTCTTCTTGCAAAAGTGTAACATGATTTGAAAAAACCATGTTGATGTTGAAGAAATCTTTTTTCAATATTGCTTGTTACACCAATTGTTAATTGAAATGAGCTGAAAGCCATTTCAATGTTACAATGGTTAATGCCGTCATAGATTCAAAGCGCCAATATGATTAAATTGAAATAATGGCGCATTTTGAATCATATACGGTGTTACACCTGTGTAATAAGAATTGTCGTTGCATTTTAATATGTAAACATAGTATTCCCTTAGCATACGTTAAATTATAAAGCGTATTGGTTTTTGTAAATAGGGTAAATACTTGATTTTTGACTAAGGGTTATTGCTTAGGAAGTAAACTTTATGACGCTAACTATAAGGCGCTAACTATAAGACTCTTCGACAGGCTCAGGGTGACAGGAGAATTTGAGCCTTCCTTTCGGCAAAACCACCTCTTCAGCTTATTTTGACTTCCTACCCCGGTCTTCCGTCTTCGGTCTTTCGTCATTCTTCTCCCTTGCTAACTGCTGAAATGTCTTCCGATGATGCGGACTGACCCCAAATCGGGCGATTACTTCCCGATGTTTTTTTGTCGGATAACCTTTATTCTTATCCCAATCATAAATTGGATACTCATTATGCAAAGTATGCATGATATCATCCCGATGGGTTTTCGCCAAAATACTCGCAGCGGCAATAGATATAAAACGAGCATCCCCTTTTACCATGCATTTGTATGGAAGGGATTCATAAGGATAAAATCGGTTTCCATCTATTAAAAGAAGTTCGATCGAGGTTTTCAATTGGTCTAAACAGCGGTGCATTGCCAAAAAAGAAGCTTTTAAAATATTGATCTCATCAATTTCCTGCGGACTCACACTCGCCACCGACCATTCTATGGCCTCTTTTTCAATGATCGGACGGAGCAGATCGCGTTGTTTTTCACTTAAGGCCTTTGAGTCATTTAGAAGTGGATGATGAAAGTCAAAGGGCAGGATAACGGCAGATGCAACTACAGGACCTGCCAGTGGGCCACGGCCTGCCTCATCTAATCCGGCAACAATTAGTGTGTCACTATATCGCTTTAGCATCTTTAAGCGTTTTTTCGATCGATTCCCATAATAATTCTGCTGTTTGATCCCAGGAATATTTTTTACTTTGAAGAAATCCCTTTTCGATCATTTCTTTTCGCAGTTCAGCATCTTCACTCACCTGCATCATCGCTTCACTGATCTCTTCTATATTAATAGGATCGCACATTATGGCAGCATCTCCAACGACTTCAGGTAAGGATGTGGTTTTTGAAGTGATCACCGGAATTCCACTTTGCATTGCTTCCAATGCAGGAATACCGAAGCCTTCAAATAGGGGTATAAAAGTCAAGGCAAGGGCAGAACCCAGTACCAGACTTAATTCTTTTAGTTGTAGTCGGCCAACTATGATCACATCCTCCTTATATTCCATACCCGATAAATAAAGCTCTATTTTTTTTCTACTCCACATTGCTTCTCCCACAATGAGCAGAGGTATGCTTTGATTTGATTTTTTTCTAAATACATCATAAGCTTTGAGAAGGGAGATGATGTTTTTTCGTGGATGTAATGAGCCAATAAAAATGAAATAGGGCTTCCCATTACTATATTCTTCCCTGGTTTCTTTAATCGTGATGGCATCCAAGACTTTATATGCCTTATTTGCTCCGTTATACACAACATCAATTTTTTCCGGGTCGATAGTGTAAGTGCTTGAAATATCGAATTTTGAATATTTTGAAACGGTTGCTATTCGTTTTGCTTTTCTTGCAAAAAGTGGAAAATATTTTTGATAGTATCTGGTAATAGAAGGAGGTAAAGCTTCCGGATGGTGTTCGAAATTTAAATCATGGATCACTGCTAATTGAGGCACATCTGTGTTTAAACTTAAAAACCCATCAGTTGAAAGAAAGAGATCTACTTTTTCCTTTTTTAATATTTTAGGAATGGAAATATTGAAATAGATCCGAAAAAGAATGGGATGTCGTGCTTGTGGAAATAATACGATTGGCTTCACATTCGAAGAGAAAATATAAGAGTTGTCGTATTTCCGATCGAACAAGAAGATGAATTCATGTTCCGGATGATTTTGGCAAATTCGTAAAAGACTTTCTTTAGTAAACCAACCGATACCTTCCAGTCTGTTTTTTAATAAAAGCCTTGTATTTACAGCTATCTTCAAGCTCTCTTATATTTATAGCCGAAAGATAAAAAAATGAAGCAATGAAATAGTTTTATGTAGTGAACTATTTCATTGCTTCAATAAAAAATATTTTTAATTGTGCCCTTTATGAGCTTACTTTTCTATGCTTTTGATATTTCCGGATCCGTTTTTGGATAATTTAATATCCGGCTCTCCTCCGTAGTTTATGTCGCCTGAACCATTAATAGTTGCAGATAATTTTTTCGAAGCATATATTTCGGTATTACCTGACCCATTTATATCTATTTCAGCGCTTTCAACAACGAATGCTTCTCCTTTGAAATCCCCTGATCCATTAATCGAAAGTTCGAATTTTTCAGCACTCCCTTTTATATTAATATTTCCCGATCCATTGATTCCTACTTCTAAGTCTTCTGTATAAAGTTCAATGGTGATAGTTCCTGAACCATTTACATCTATTTCCATATCATCTTCATGAAAAGCGGTTTCACTTGTAATCGAACCTGAACCATTTAATCCGATCTCTTTTAAATGAGCTACCGTAATGACGATATCAAGAGCCGTTTTATTGCTCACTCTTTTCTTACTATATTCTATTTCCCATGTGCCATTTTTGACTTCCTTATTTAAAAGGTCAATGAGTTCTTGTGGACCGCTAACTTCTACTCTTTGTTCCGGGCCTTGTTTAATGATCACATTTGCATTTAAATTTAATTCAAGTTCATTGAATATTTCAATTGCTAAAACCGATTTGCCTTGGGCAAATGAAGTGATTGATAGAGAAGCTAAAAATAAAATGCTAAAAGAGGTATAAAGTACTTTTTTCATTGGATTAATTTTTTGAGTTTTATTTATAGACCGCAATAATTAGTTAGTGTTGCATCAATTGTTAAAGTTAACGAAAAGAGATGGATTTTTTTTCTAACCGGCCCAACTTTCTCTATCCAGACTTCGGTATTGGATTGCCTCAGAAAGATGATCCATTTCAATATTTTCTGAATCGTCTAAATCGGCAATCGTCCGAGCGACCTTAATAATTCGATCGTAGGCTCTGGCGGATAAACCTAGTTTTTCCATTGCATTTTTTAATAGTGTTTTCCCACTATCATTAATGTGTGCAAATTGTTCTAAATTTTTACTCGCCATTTGGGAATTGGAGAAAATCCCCTCGATGTTTTTATATCGATTGTTTTGGATAGCTCTTGCTTTCACCACTCTTTCCCTAACAAATTTACTTCGCTCTGATTTTCGTTCATCTGCCAATTCATCGAAGGATACCGGTGTAACTTCGATATGAATATCAATACGGTCTAACAGAGGTCCTGAAATCTTACTTAGGTATTTTTGAACTACTCCGGGAGCGCAAATACAGTCTTTTTCAGGGTGATTAAAATAACCGCATGGACAAGGATTCATAGCTGAAACAAGCATAAAACTAGCTGGAAATTCTACTGAAAATTTCGCTCGTGAAATTGTAACGATACGGTCTTCCAGTGGCTGACGAAGCACTTCGAGAACAGTTCTTTTGAATTCGGGTAATTCATCTAAAAAAAGCACGCCATGATGTGCTAAACTAATCTCTCCTGGTTGTGGAAATCCACCTCCACCTACAAGTGCAACATCTGAAATGGTATGATGAGGAGATCGGAATGGTCTGACAGAAACTAAAGAAGAATTGCCTTTCATTTTGCCTGCGACCGAGTGGATCTTTGTGGTTTCTAAAGCTTCAGCAATAGAAAGAGGAGGGAGGATGCTCGGTAAGCGTTTGGCCAACATCGTTTTTCCTGCACCGGGAGGACCTATCAAAATGATGTTATGACCTCCGGATGCGGCAATTTCAAAGGCTCTTTTGATATTCTCTTGTCCTTTTACATCTTCAAAATCGACAGGATAATCATCGATTCGTTCATAAAATTCTCGATGAATATCAATTTTTGTAGCTGGAATGGATCCTGGTACTTTAAAAAAATTGATGATCTCTTTTAATTCAGATATCCCATAGACTTCCAAACCTTCAACAATTGAAGCTTCCCGGGCATTTTCTTGAGGAAGGAGAAATCCTTTAAAGCCTTGTTTTTTTGCTTCAATGGCAATCGGTAATACGCCTCTGATTGCTTGCAAACTCCCATCAAGAGATAGTTCACCCATGATTAAATAGTCTTCAATATTTGGGCATTCCACTTGTTCAGAAGCCGCTAAGATCCCCATGGCGGTGCAAAGGTCATAGGCTGAACCTTCTTTTCGAATATCTGCGGGTGCCATATTAATGGTGATTCCTTTTCCCGGGATTTTGAAACCATTGTTCTTTAAGGCAGCATCGATCCTTTTTTGGCTTTCACGTACAGCATTATCGGGCAAGCCTACAAGTGAGAAAAAAACACCTTGCCCTATATTTACTTCTACGGTTACGATAGTAGCATCAATTCCGGCTACGGCAGCCCCAAATGTTTTAATAAGCATAAACCTAGCGATTTGTATTTAATAAAAATAAGGGCTAAAGATTTGGATTGTAATCCGTTTTTAACGGGAGAAAGTCTAGGTATTTTAACGTATTCTATTTAGCTAATTTTCCCGGATCCTTTTGAAAATTTAACCACAAAGTGCACTGAGTAGGTTCTATAGTCACGAAAAGGCATAATAAAACTTGTGAACTTTGAGCCTACTTTGTATCCCCGTGGTTAAGAAAACTAAATATTATCTCCTCAAAATAATATCCACGTTTCTGGATTTATTTTTTTCTGAACTACTGAACTACTGAACTACTGAACTACTGAACTTCCGAACTTCTTTTTTTCTTCGTTCTTCGAGCCATACAAAGCCTAACTATTCCGCTCTACATAATCGATCAAACTATGAATCACCTTAATGTGAATTTCCTGTGCCCGATCGGCGTATTGAGAATAAGGTGCACGGATCTCTACATCACATTGAGCAGCCATAAGCCCACCTTCTTTTCCGGTAAGACCAATGATTTTCATTCCTTTCATTTTAGCGACTTCGATGGCCTTTAGAACATTCTTGCTATTTCCGGAAGAACTAATTGCAAGCAATACATCGCCTTTATTTCCCATACCTTCGATAAAGCGACTGAATACAAAGTCATAGCCATAATCATTGCCAACACAACTGATATGACTTGGATCTGAAATAGAAATAGCCGGAAAAGCTTTTCTATCATTTCGATATTTACCGGTTAATTCTTCTGCAAAATGCATGGCATCACACATCGAACCGCCATTGCCACAAGAAATCGCTTTTCCTCCATTGGCAAAGGCGACTACAAGTAATTTACCTGCTTCTTCAATTTTCTTTAAATTCTCCTTGTTATTGGCAAATTCTGCCAGCACTTTTTGTGCTTCTTCAAATTGTTCTTCTATGGAGTTCAATGACATCTTTTTGGGATCTATTTACAAGAATAAATATACACTTTTGAAAAAGTATTTTTTGATTTAATAAATTGAATTTAGAATTAAAGGAGGATAATGGATGATTGATGCTGAAGTGAAAATGATTCTTAATTTGACACTACATGAGTTTTATTCATGCATTCATTCACTTATGCATTTACACTTATGATATGACCTCTCACTTCAATTTTATCTCCTACTTTTATTTTAGCTCTTTTTCGATGTTCTATTTGATCATTTACCTGCACCTCACCTTCGTCTACGACCATTTTTGCCTCTCCTCCTGTTCCAACAATTCCTGAGTATTTCAGTAATTTTATGAGTTCAATGTACTCACCTTTTAAAGTGTGTTCTATCAAAATACTCATTTGTAAATGGAAGGGTATTTAGCCGGATTTGCTTCATGCATCATTGAATAGATGGCATCGAATACATCTTCAGAAGAGGGTTTTGAAAAATAATCACCATCACTTCCATAAGCAGGTCGATGTGCTTTTGCAGTTAAGGTCTTTGGCTCTGAATCGAGGAAGAAATAAGCTCCTTGTTCATTCAAGACTTTATCAAGCATATAGGCAGTAGCCCCTCCGGGAACATCTTCATCAATAAAGATCACCCGATTTGTTTTTTTAATTGAAACTGTGATCAATCCATTTATATCAAATGGTAAGAGGGTTCGAACATCAATTAATTCGATTTCAATACCATGATTAGCCAAAGCTTTTGAGCTGGCTTCAATAATATTAAAAGTAGAACCATAAGAAACAACTGTAATGTCTTTTCCTTCTCTTACAATTTCCGGAATTCCAACAGGTGTCCTGAATTCACCGATATTTAATGGTAATTTTTCTTTGATTCGATATCCGTTCAATGGTTCTATGATCAAGGCAGGTTCATCAGAAGCCATCATGGTATTATAGAAACCGGCTGCCTGAGTCATGTTTCTTGGAACACAAACATGCATTCCTCTAACAAGATTGATAATTCCTCCCATAGGTGAACCCGAATGCCAGATCCCTTCTAAGCGATGTCCTCTTGTACTGATGATCATTGGTGCTTTTTGTCCACCGCGAGTACGATATTGCAAGGTAGACAGATCATCACTTAATAGCTGTATCGCATATAATACATAATCAAGGTATTGTATTTCAGCGATTGGCCGAAGTCCTCTCATTGCCATTCCAATTCCTTGTCCGATAATGGTAGCTTCTCTTATTCCGGTATCGCTTACTCTGTCTTCACCGTAAATGGCTTGCACCCCCTCTAGACTTTGATTTACACCACCAATTTTACCGACATCTTCACCATAAACAAGTGCTTCAGGGTATTTTTCAAGGAGTTTTATATAATTATCTCTAAGTACGATCCTTCCGTCTACTAATTCAGCTTCTTCATTATATACGGCCGCAATTTCTTTAATATTCAGCGCTGCCTGATCAGATTCAGAATAAAGATGAGAGCTATATCTGTCTTCATTTATCGGATCCCATTCGTGCAGTTTTGCAATAATATTTTTCTTCGAATTAAGATCTTTTCCAACAACCGATCGCAAAGCTCTTTTTAAACTTGAGATCACCTCTCTTCTAGATGGATCGATCGCTTTTTTAAGCTCTCTAATGATGTTTGTAATTTCAATATTCTCTCCAACTTCAGCTGTCAGAGCGGCTAAAAGAGTAGTGGCTTGAGCTAATTCTTCTTTAATATTATTTTCAAAATCATTCCAAGCAGCTTTTTGTTCTTCTCTTACGAGTTTTTTTGCCTCTTTTTGAATTTCATTCAGCTCATCTTCAGTGGCTATTGATCCCTTTTCTAGAATCCATTTTTTAAACTGATTATTGCATTCAAATTCTTTCATCCATTCCAATCGCTCTTTCGATTTATATCGCTCATGCGAACCGGAAGTAGAATGACCTTGTGGTTGTGTTACTTCTTCAATGTGGATAAGAACCGGAACTTGTTCTTCTCGGGCAATTTTAACCGCCTTTTCATAGGTAGCGATCAGATCAGGATAATCCCATCCCTTTGTTTTAAATACTTCGATCCCATTTCTGTTCTTTTCACGCTTCCATCCACTAAAAAGATCTGAAATACTTTCTTTGGTTGTTTGATATTTTTTAGGAACTGAAATTCCATATCCGTCATCATATACGGTAACCACCATTGGTACTTGAAGTACTCCTGCGGCATTCATGCTTTCCCAAAAATGACCTTCTGATGTACTGGCGTCACCAATAGTACCAAAAGCGACCTCATTTCCATTATTAGAAAACTGCGTCCGATCTTTTAAGGCATCATTATTACGATAAATTTTAGAAGCTTGTGCTAATCCTACTAATCGAGGCATTTGACTTGCTGTAGGACTTATATCGGCAGATGAATTTTTTTGCTCCATTAGGTTTTTCCATGTCCCGTCAGGATTAAGACTTCGAGTAGCAAAGTGGCCATTCATTTGTCGGCCTCCAGTTTGTGGTTCTTTTTGAAGGTCCGGATTGGCATAAAGTGAGGCAAAGTATTCTCGCACTGTGAGTTGGTCTATCGCCATCATCAGCGTTTGGTCTCTGTAATAACCCGATCGGAAATCTCCGTTCTGAAACTGTTTGGCCATAGCGATCTGAGCCAGTTCTTTTCCATCACCAAAAATTCCAAATTTCGCTTTACCCATCAACACTTCTCTTCTTCCTAAAAGCGAAGCTTCGCGACTTATACATACAAGACGGTAATCTTCAATAATGCTTTTTTTATATCCTTCGTATATGTCCTCAGCTAATGCTACTTTTTCTTCATTCATGCCTATCTCTTTTCTCTTGCAAAAATAAATAATTCAACTCAGTCTAAAAGTCTTGCGGCCATTTATTCTTTTAAACCCTATTTCTCTTTAATTAATTCTTTCAATGCACTGATCTCATCACGTAAACGGGCAGCATTTATAAAATCGAGTTCTTTCGCTGCCAATTCCATTTCACTTTGTTTTTGCTTCGTCATTTTCGTGAGTTGTTCTTTATTCAAATATTGAATAAGCGGATCTGCTGCAATCGTAGTTTGTTCAGGTTCAATATACGCTTTTGAAACACGATGTGCAGAATCGGCCACTTTTGTTTGTTCCATAATACTCTCCTTCGATTTTTTCAAAGCAGTTGGAATCAACCCCATCTCTTTATTATAGGCCATTTGTTTTTCTCTCCTTCGATTTGTTTCATCGATAGTTGTCCGCATCGAATTGGTGACTTTATCAGCATACATGATCACTCTTCCTTCAACATTTCTCGCTGCTCTTCCTGCAGTTTGAGTCAAAGATCGATTCGATCGTAAAAAACCTTCTTTATCAGCATCCAGAATGGCGACCAAAGAAACTTCAGGAAGATCGAGTCCTTCACGTAAAAGATTAACACCGATTAAAACATCGAACATTCCCAGTCGTAATTGCCTTAAAATTTCGATTCGATCCACAGTAGTCACATCCGAATGGATATAGCGAACTCGAATTCCCAACTTGTCGAAATAGTCACTTAATTCTTCGGCCATTCGTTTTGTAAGAGTAGTAACTAATACACGTTCATCTTTTTCAGCACGAATTCTTACCTCTTCAATGAGGTCATCCATTTGATTTAAACTCGGTCTTATTTCTATAATAGGATCTAAAAGTCCGGTCGGTCGAATAACCTGCTCTACAACGATCCCTTCCGATTGTTGGAGTTCATAATCACCTGGAGTGGCGCTCACATATATAAGATTTGTGAACATGCTTTCAAACTCTTCAAATTTTAAAGGACGGTTATCCATCGCTGCCGGAAGTCGGAAACCATATTCCACCAGATTCAATTTTCGTGACCGATCACCTCCGTACATTGCGCGAACTTGTGGCAAAGTGACGTGACTTTCGTCGATCACCATTAAGAAATTGTCGGGAAAATAATCGATGAGACAAAAGGGGCGTTGTCCCGGTTTTCGTTGATCGAAATAACGTGAATAGTTTTCAATTCCTGAACAGTATCCTAATTCACGGAGCATTTCAAGATCGTAATTCACCCTTTCTTCGAGCCGTTTTGCTTCAAGATTTTTTCCTTGTTCTCTGAAAAACTCACACTGAGCTATCATATCGTCCTGAATCAGATGAAAGGATTGTTGAAGTGTTTCTTTACTGGTCACAAAAATATTTGCAGGAAAAATTCGAATGGTATTATAGTTTAATAGGATCGTCCCCGACTGTGGATCAAAAGTTTCGATCGCTTCAATTTCATCCCCCCAAAAAGTGATTCGTACTCCTTCATCTGCATAGGCGAGAAAAACATCTACAGTATCCCCTCTCACTCTGAAATTTCCTCTATTAAAATCTACATCATTTCTCGAATATAAACTCTCGACTAATTTCCATAAGAATTTATTTCGGGCGATGGTATCACCAACTGTTATTTCAATAACCGATTGATGAAATTCTTCCGGATTTCCGATTCCATAAATACATGATACGGAAGAAACAACGATCACATCCGATCTTCCTGAAAGTAGAGCAGAGGTAGCGCTTAATCGTAATTTTTCGATCTCATCATTGATCGAAAGGTCTTTTTCTATATAGGTTCCGGTAATTGGTAAATAGGCTTCCGGTTGATAATAATCATAATAGGAAACAAAATACTCCACTCTGTTATCGGGAAAAAACTGCTTGAATTCTCCATAGAGTTGCGCTGCTAAAGTCTTATTATGAGATAAGATAAGCGTTGGTCGGTTTACACGTTCGATCACATTTGCGATCGTGAATGTTTTTCCGGATCCGGTTACCCCTAGTAAAGTTTGGTATGGCATATTGTCTTCCAATCCTTTTACTAATTGACTGATCGCTTCAGGCTGATCGCCTGTAGGTTCGAATTCGGAAGTGAGTTTAAATTTCAATTGGGAAAGTTTTGTAGTAAAAATAAGGGAAATCCACTTTTATAAAAGGCTATAACAAAAAAAATCCCTTTTAGTTTCAAGGGATTTATTTTTTTCTTCTATGTATAATGTGCAGATTATTTTCTTCGAATCTCAAAATAGAATGAATTTCAAAAAATCTAAAAAACAAAAAGCCCCCTGACCGAGGTCAGGGGGCTTTAATTGCTTGAACCGCTTGCTACTATCGGGTTAGCACAACACGTTCAACTAGTATTTCATTAGGAGTAATTAATTTATAAATAT
>JAHECK010000085.1 GCA_024641785.1 Flavobacteriales bacterium
TTATTCAATATAAAGTTTTGTCGCCAATTTATTTTTATTTTCATATCCGATATCGCATTTAATACGATTCTGAATATGCTCGAAAAAGCAAGTCATTTAAATCCCATTAGTCCAAAAAATGCTCGTAAAGAACTTACGGGTCAAGAATATATTAAAGGGATTTTAAAAGGAGACCGTGGAATTCTTGCAAGGGCCATCACACTTATTGAAAGCCGTCATCCGAATCATCGCCATTTGGCGGAAGAAATTATAGAAGCCTGTTTACCTTTTTCAGGGAAGTCTTTTCGAATCGGAATTACAGGAGTACCTGGAGTCGGTAAAAGTAGCTTTATTGAGGCAATAGGTCCTAAACTTACAGAGAATAACGACCGATTAGCCATTTTAGCCATCGATCCAAGTTCGGAAATTAGCAAGGGAAGTATATTAGGTGATAAAACGAGAATGGAATCGATGTCGTCTAATTCAAAAGTTTTTATTCGTCCAAGTCCGGCTTCTGATGCGCTGGGAGGGGTTAGTAGAAAAACGAGAGAAAGCATTATTTTATGTGAAGCTGCAGGATATAATTATATTATAATTGAGACAGTAGGTGTAGGTCAATCTGAAATTGCCGTTCATTCAATGGTCGACTTTTTTCTTCTTCTACTCCTTCCGGGTGCAGGAGATGAACTTCAAGGGATCAAGCGAGGAATTGTTGAAATGGCCGATATGATCGCAATCAACAAAGCGGACGGTGATAAAATGAATGGGGCTAAAAGAGCACAAATAGCTTATAAAAACGCACTTCATCTATTTCCGTCTAAAGAAAACAATTGGGAAGTTCCAGTTACATTATGTTCTGCTATTAATGGAAGCGGATTGGATGAGATTATAAACACGATGAAACGATTTGAGCTTTTTTTTAAAAAGAATGGCGGCTTTAACAAAAAACGTGAAAAGCAGAATCAATACTGGTTAATGGAGAGTTTAAACGAAAGTATGTTAAACGATTTTTATAGCCATCCCGAAATAAACAAACGCATAGCGCTTTTTAAAACAGAAGTATCGGAAGGGAGAAAAAGTCCGTTTAAGGCAGCTGAAGAACTTCTACAGATCTATAAAAACAAGTAAATGGCAACGAAGCAAAGTGATTCGAATAAGAATGAAGATGAATTGAAACTCTTGATCTCACGTTTAAACCATCGTTTACAAAAAATCAGTGAAGGTGGCGGAAAAGAAAAAATAGAAAAAGAGCATTCGAAAGGCAAAATGACTGCCCGAGAAAGAGTTGCCTATTTATTAGACAAGGGTCAAAACGCTATAGAACTAGGTGCTTTGGCTGGATATAAAATGTATGAAGAATACGGAGGTTGTCCGGCTGCAGGTGTCATTGTTACTATTGGTATGGTATCAGGCAAACAATGTATCATCGTTGCTAATGATGCCACTGTAAAGGCCGGGGCATGGTTCCCTATTGCAGGAAAAAAGAACTTACGGGCACAAGAAATAGCGATGGAGAACAGACTACCTATTATCTATTTGGTAGACAGTGCCGGTGTATTTTTACCTCTACAAGATGAGATCTTCCCTGATAAAGAAAATTTTGGAAGGATTTTCAGAAACAATGCTGTTTTAAGTAGTAAAGGAATACCTCAAATAGCCGCAATAATGGGCTCTTGTGTAGCTGGAGGAGCATATTTACCGATCATGAGTGATGAATCCATCATTGTCGATAAAACCGGAAGTATCTTTTTGGCCGGGTCTTATTTAGTAAAGGCGGCGATTGGAGAAGATATAGACAATGAAACACTTGGTGGTGCAACGACCCACTCTGAAATTTCGGGTGTGATCGATTACAAAGCTAAAGATGATAAAGAGGCATTAGATATCATAAAAGACATCATTGATAAGATCGGTAGCTATACTCCTGCCGGATTTTCGAGAGTTAAAGCAAAAATTCCTAAAAAAGATCCTAAAGATATTTATTCCATCATTCCATCTGATCGAACAAAGCCATATGATATGTATGAGATCATTGACCGATTGATCGATGATTCAAAATTAACAGAATACAAGGCTGGCTATGGAAAAAGTCTTATTTGTGGTTATGCTCGAATCGATGGTTGGGCGGTTGGTATTGTAGCAAATCAGCGAACACTGGTAAAAACAAAAACGGGAGAAATGCGATTTGGAGGAGTGATCTATTCTGATTCTGCTGATAAAGCCACCCGTTTTATTATGAATTGTAATCAGAAAAAAATACCGTTGCTTTTTTTACAAGATGTTACCGGATTTATGGTTGGATCAAGGTCTGAACATGGAGGAATTATAAAGGATGGGGCAAAAATGGTTAATGCAGTGAGTAATTCAGTCGTTCCTAAATTTACTGTTGTCATAGGAAATAGTTATGGTGCAGGAAATTATGCCATGTGCGGGAAAGCGTATGACCCAAGACTTATTGTAGCTTGGCCGAGTGCAAGAATCGCAGTAATGGGTGGAGAACAGGCAGCTAAGGTGCTGCTCCAGATAGAAGTAAGTCGACTTAAGGCAAAAGGAGAGAAAATAACGCCTGAAAAAGAAACTGAATTGCTCGATGAGATAAAGAATAAATATGATGATCAAACCTCACCTTATTATGCCGCAGCCAGATTATGGATCGATGCGATCATAGATCCACTAGAAACACGGAATTGGATATCGTCAGGAATTCATATGGCAAATCATGCTCAAATTGAAAACGATTTCAATTTAGGCGTGATTCAAACCTAGGCTAACTTTTATAGAAAGGACAGAAAAAGTCTTTAATTGAAATATAAATTAAGCCTAAATCTTCACAAACTATTAACAATTTAACAGTAAGTTACTAGTAAACAGTATGTTTTTGATAGTGAATAAATCGCACTTACATAGAAGTCTAATCCACTTTTATATTAATTACAAATGGCTATATTTACCCAAACATGTATCATAAAACAGAAGTAAAATGAAAAGAGAATTACTCCTTTCCGTTTTTCTTATAGCATTTTTAAGCATATTTATCGCTTGCTCGAATGAGGCTACAGAAAAACAACAAGAAGAATCCCAAACTCAATTAGATGAAACCGTTATTGAAGAAGAGGAAGGATTTGACTTTTTCTTACCCTCTTCAATTCAAATTGCTCATATTCTAAAAAAATCAGGAGTAGTTTACGAAGAAGGTTTAACGAATGATCCTTTAAAGTATAGCGAGTATCAAACGCGATCTAAAAGATTATTGAATCTTGGAGTATATACCGGAGATCTTGCTTATTGTGTATTGAACAATCAAAATGAAGCGGGTCTGAAGTATGTTGCTGCCTTAAAAAAACTGGGTAATGACCTTGATTTAGCTGAGGTATATCAAACTTCTGAAGCGCTTGATAAAATTGAGCAATCGATGAATAACCATGATTCATTGATGACATTTATTATCAATACCCAAGAAAAACTTAATGAGTATGCAAATACGAATCACCAATTGTCGCTATTATTAGAAACCTTCACAGGTGCCTGGGTAGAAACGATGTATATCGGTGCAACTGCAGAAAATAAACATCCGGAATTTATCCATAAGCGCCTTTCAGAGCAAATGGGTATTTTATCTAACTTGATCGAAGGACTAGAGATGACTGAAAATAATAATGAAGAGTTGTTAAGTGTAATAGAACAATTAGTTGATTTTAAAAATGCAATGCCTGCATACGAAGACAGCTTTGAAAATAAATTAAGCCCTGAACAATTTGAGGTTCTAAAACAAAAAATCACTTCCATTCGAAATAATATTACAAATAGCTAGATCATGATTAAAAAATTCATCAGCATTATTTTTTTAGTAGGTGTACTTTTTTCTATGTCAGCTTTTCAGACGGTAAATCCGGCTGATTGTGAAGTTGAAGAAGCACTAAAAGTATGTAAGAAAAACTTATCTCCTTTTTCATTTCAGGATAGAAAAACAGTCACTTTCGATTACACTGATCAATCGCAGACAAAAGAATACGATATCCAATTATATGAAGGTGAAGAATATCGATTTGTAATAAATCGTAGTTATTCCCCCGGAGTTGAAATTGAAGTTTATAATAAACCTCAAGAAAAAAATAACAGGAAGTTAATTTATTCAAGTAAAACAGATACTAACAAAGGTGAAGTTCTAACTTTTGAACCTCTTACAATTCCTCATCTTTACATCGATGTCGTCATCCCAGGTGGCGTTAAAGACAGAGCTCAAGGCTGTGTTACAGTGATGGTTGGATATGAATTAGTATTTATTGATTAAAAAGTCACGTCTATCCTCATATTTATTAATTTTGCAGTCTAATTAATAGACCATGATAGATATTACCCTTCCCGATGGTACGGTAAAACAATTTGAAAAAGGTGTAACTGCGCACGATATTGCACTTTCGATTTCAGAAGGACTTGCAAGAAATGTACTTTCAGCTAAAGTTAGTGGAGAAGTATGGGATTCAAACAGACCTATAAATCAAAACGCCAGTCTTCAATTACTTACCTGGAATGATCTAGATGGAAAAGCTACCTTCTGGCATTCATCTGCACATTTAATGGCAGAAGCGCTTGAATACTTCTATCCCGGAATAAAATTAGCAATTGGACCTCCGATTGAGAATGGATTTTACTACGATATCGACTTTGGCGATTATCAATTTACAGATAAGGATTTTAAAAAAGTAGAAGATAAGATCATTGAATTGGCTCGAAGATCTGCCCCCTTTGTAAGAAAAGATATTAGCAAAGCGGATTCCTTAGACTATTTTGAAAAGAAAGGGGATGAATATAAGTTAGAATTGATCGATGGACTTGAAGATGGAAGTATTACCTTCTATACTCAGGGAGAGTTTACAGACCTTTGTCGTGGACCGCACATTCCACATACAGGCTTTGTAAAATCAGTGAAACTGATGAATATCGCAGGAGCTTATTGGAGAGGAGATGAAAAACGAAAACAATTAACCAGAGTTTATGGGATCACCTTTCCAAAAGCCAAGGAATTAACTGAATATCTTCACTTATTAGAAGAAGCTAAAAAGAGAGATCATCGAAAATTAGGTAAAGAACTTGGTCTTTTCACCTTTTCTGAAAGAGTAGGATTAGGATTGCCTTTATGGCTTCCTAAAGGAGCAGCTTTACGCGATAGATTGGTCGAGTTCATGAAAAATGAGCAGATGAAGTCAGGCTATCAGCAAGTTTCTACTCCTCATATTGGTCATAAGAATCTATATATTACATCCGGTCATTACGAAAAGTATGGTAAAGATTCGTTTCAACCAATAACAACTCCTCATGAAGGAGAAGAATTTCTTTTGAAACCGATGAATTGCCCGCATCACTGTGAAATTTACAAAGCGGAACCCAAATCATATAAGGATCTTCCATTACGATTAGCTGAATTTGGAACAGTCTATCGTTATGAACAGCATGGAGAATTACATGGACTTACACGAGTTCGTGGATTCACACAAGATGATGCGCATATTTTCTGTACACCGGAACAAGTAAAAGAAGAATTTATAAAAGTTATTGATCTCGTTCTACTCGTATTCAGTTCGCTTGGATTTGATGATTATACAGCACAAGTATCATTACGCGATCCAGATAATAGAGAAAAATACATCGGCAGCGACGAAAACTGGGAAATTGCGGAAAGACAGATTCAAGAAGCAGCAGACGAAAAAGGATTAGAAACAGTTGTTGAATATGGTGAAGCTGCTTTTTATGGACCAAAATTAGACTTCATGGTCAAGGATGCTTTGGGCAGATCATGGCAATTGGGAACGATTCAGGTTGATTATAATCTTCCGGAACGATTTGAATTAGAGTATGTTGGAAGCGATAATCAAAAGCATCGTCCGGTAATGATCCACCGTGCTCCTTTCGGATCACTCGAACGATTCATCGCCGTTTTAATTGAACATACTGAAGGTAAATTTCCGCTTTGGTTAAATCCTGAGCAAATGATTGTGCTTCCTATATCAGATAAGTACAATGAATATGCACAAAAAGTTTTAAATCAATTAAATAATTACGATATTCGCGGCCGAATTGACGACCGAAATGAAAAGATCGGTAAGAAAATTCGCGAAGCAGAAATGAGTCGAATCACCTATATGTTAATTGTAGGAGAGAAGGAAGCTGAAAGCAATAGTGTTTCAGCAAGAAGACAGGGACAAGGAGATATAGGCGAATTTACTATTGATAAATTTGCAGAATTAGTAAAAGAAGAAATACATAAAGAATTAAACCGTAGGGAGGAATAGTCATAGCAAAGAGAATTCAAAGAGGTCGTGGACCCATTCAAAGAGGACCAGAGCACACAATTAATGAATTAATTAGGTCTCCGGAGGTTCGAATCATTGGAGATCAAATTGAATCACGGGTGGTTCCAATTCGTGAAGCCATAGCGATGGCATCTGAATTAGGATTAGATCTCGTAGAGATCTCACCAAGTGCTACTCCGCCAGTTTGTAAAATAATTGATTATAAAAAGTTTCTTTACGAGCAAAAGAAGAAGCAGAAAGAATTAAAAGCTAGACAGAGTAAAGTGGTGGTTAAAGAGATTAGGTTTGGACCTAATACCGATGATCATGATTTTGTTTTTAAATTAAATCACGCTATTAAATTCTTAAAAGATGGTTTTAAAGTAAAAGCATACGTATTCTTTAAAGGAAGAACGATCGTGTTTAAAGAAAGAGGAGAGATATTACTTCTTAGATTTGCGCAGGATGTTGAAGAATATGGAATTATAGAACAACTTCCTAAGTTGGAAGGAAAAAGGATGATCATGATGATCAATCCTAGGAAAAAGAAATAGATTATCATTAAAATAGAAAGGTCATGCCTAAAATGAAAACGGTTGCCTCAGCAAAAAAGCGATTTAAGCTTACTGCTTCAGGTAAAATTAAAAGAAAGCACGCTTTCAAAAGTCATATTTTGACCAAAAAGTCAAAAAAGAGAAAGCGTAATCTTACTCATGCAACAGTGGTACACCCACACAATGTTGCACAGGTAAAACAAATGCTTTGTATCTAATTATTATTAACTAAGGGTAGAAAACCCGGTAATTTGTATTAAGTCCTTAAAAGGCGCAGATTATCAAAAACAAAAAAAGAAATGCCAAGATCAGTAAACGTCGTTGCTGCCAGAGCCAGAAGAAAAAAGGTAATGAAGCAAACTCGAGGCTATATAGCAGCTCGAAAAAATGTATGGACTGTTGCGAAGAACATTTATGACAAAGGTTTAACCTATGCATATCGTGACCGCAAAACAAAGAAACGTAATTTCCGTTCTTTATGGATTCAACGTATTAATGCCGGAGTTCGTGAACATGGATTATCTTACTCAGATTTTATGGGTAAAATAAAAGCAAAGAACATCGATCTAAATCGTAAAGTTTTAGCCGATCTAGCGATGAATCATCCTGGAGCTTTTGCCGAAATAGTAAAGAAAGTAAAATAAGTTTAGCTTATTTTTAAATACTTAAGAGGCCGGATATTCCGGCCTTTTTTTATGCTTCAAAAATCATAAGGATGCTTCATCTCTCTATGATACCCAATTCATAATTATAAATCAAAAAACCACAAGAAAGCTAGGGATGTAATTAATTTGAAATCACTTTCTCCCTAAAAAACTCAATCATCCTTTTCTCGTTCCAATAGGGGCCTTTCTCAAATAATTGACTGGCAAATCCCACATGACCACCATATTCTGGCGCTTCAAAGAAAAAATGATCATTTTCTTCTGCTTCTTTAAAAGGAAAACAAGCAGGTCCTAAAAATGGATCATCCTTTGCGTTTATAAGTAAAGTCGGAATACGAATGTCTTTTAGAAACTGCAGACTACTCGACTTCTCCCAATAGTCATTCGCTGATGAAAAACCATGCGCAGGGGCTGTATAAACCGAATCAAAACCATGAAAATCCCGAATTGAATTTAATTCTTTTAAACTCAATTCTTTTTGAGGAAATCGCAAAATCTTTTCTTTTAATTTCGGTTTTAACATTCGAATAAAACGCTTCATGTAAATTAAATTGCTCTTCTTCGCTAATTGATCTGCCGAGTCTGATAAATGAACAGGAACTGAGATGGCTGCTGCAGCCTTGATGTATTTATTGATCCCAATCCCTCTTTCACCTACATATTTTAGTGTGATATTTCCCCCCAGACTGTAACCGATCAGAATAACCTTTTTGTAATTCATTTTTTCAATAGCATAAGATACCACCAGATCAAGATCGTCGGTCTTACCGCTATGATAGGATCCATAGATAGCATTTACTTCACCACTACATCCTCTTAAATTAATAGCGAGTGCATCCCAATTATTTCCCCCTATTTCATTTACAATAGACCGAACATAATCTCTGTCGGTGCTTCCCTCAAGTCCGTGACAAATAATTGCTACAACCTCCCCTCCTGCTTTTACATAATCAAGATCTAAAAAATCTTTATCAGGAGTGGAAATTCGAATCCTTTGGTAATTGGGTCTTTTAATTCTCCGCAATAGATTTGGTAGTATCGTACTCAAATGATTAACTCGAAAAAGAAATTGGGGATGATACGAGTTAGATTCTATATTGGGCATTGTTTTGTGATGCTTTCATTTCTATGCCTGCCCACGTTTAAACGCTGGCAAGCTTAGAAATAAATTAGATGATATTATTTAACAAAATCGTAATCATTTCAGTCTTTGAAATTCCGCTGGCAGCTGCCATTTGTGGATAAATACTTACTTCCGTCATGCCAGGTACAGTATTTACTTCGATCACTTTAAAACCATCTGGAGATAATATGAAATCGACCCTAGCCATTCCCTTACAATCGAGTGCTATAAACGTCTCTACAGCAATCTGCTGGCACTTTAAATAGAGGTCCTGAGCAATAGGAGCAGGAGTTATTTCATCCACTAAACTTGGATCATACTTCGATTCAAAATCAAAAAAATCATTCTTACTCACAATTTCAGTTACCGCTATGGCTTGGGTCTTTTCACCATTTTGAATTACGCCACAAGTAAATTCACGGCCTT
The DNA here is from genome assembly GCA_024641785.1 of Flavobacteriales bacterium. Taxonomy (GTDB): domain Bacteria; phylum Bacteroidota; class Bacteroidia; order Flavobacteriales_D; family JAHECK01; genus JAHECK01. The sequence continues at coordinate 9,038 of JAHECK010000085.1, forward strand.
TCATAAAAGATTCGATAATAACTTCTTCACTTTCCATTAATGCACGATGAATCGCCTTTTCGAGTTCTTCTTCTTTTAATACTTTTGAAATTCCGATAGAAGAACCTCCAAAATTAGGTTTAACAAAACAGGGATAACCAACTTGCTTCCCTATTCTTGAAACATTGATCTTTTGCTTTTTTCGGTGTAATACCGAATTCTCTACGGGAATACCTGAACTTTTTAATAATTGGATGGTTGCAAATTTATTAAAGGTCATGGCCATGGTAAAAGCAGAGCCACTAGTAAATGGCATTCCTATCATTTCGAAATAACCTTGCAACAGACCGTCTTCACCAGGTGAACCATGTAAGGCAAGAAAAGCGGCATTAAAGCGAAGCTTATTGCTTTCTAACTTTACACTAAAATCATTTTTATCGACTTCATACTGTTTTGTGCCATCGATATAGAACCAACCTTTTTTGGAGATGTCAATTAAATAAGGAATGTATAAAGATCGGTCGATATTATTCATTACCATCATCGCACTTTTCCGAGAAATCACATCTTCTCCTGAGTATCCGCCGGTAATAACTGCAATGTTTTTCATTGGTTGATAGTTTAACTAAATATACTACTGTAATAATTGTAGCAATGAAAAATTGTAGATAGTTATTAATAGAGCATAGTTAAAATTTCAAAGGCTCTTTTCCGAATAATTTCTGTGCCGCTTCTCGGTCGCTTTCAAAACTAAGCATCTCATTCTTAAATGCATTTAACTCGATCCATTCGAACACTTCTCCTTTATTTGGATGAAGTTCTTCTTTATTTAAAATAGGAATCTTTTCTGTCTCATGACTTTGAACAATATAATAAAGGGCAATGACTTGCTTTTCATTATCAAAGCTAGAAATCTGTAGACTTTCTGTAACATGAAATAAATAAGAGGGTTCGATCTCAATGTCCATTTCTTCTTTAAACTCACGTTTTAGTCCATTGATTACGCCTTCACCTAATTTTAAACCTCCTCCTGGAAATTTGCTAAATACATTTTTTTTATATCGTTCATGTGAAATCAGTATTTTATTGTTATGAACGAGAATACCATAAACGCGAACTGTAAATTGTTTTAGATTTCCCATCCTTGTCCTTTTTTAGCGACTAACATTTCGCGTTTTCCCGGCGGTCCTGCCACTTTTTCTACATTAAATCCTACTTTGATCATAGCTCTTCGAACATCTCCTTTGGCACTGTAAGTTACCAGTATTCCTTCATTTTTAAGGGCCATTAACATCTTAGTGAAAATCTCCTCAGTCCAAAGTTCAGGCTGCACTCTCGGTCCAAAAGCATCAAAATAGATTAGATCAAAGGCATTTTCATCCCTTATATCTTTAAAATCCTGCTTCCTTTTTTTTAATGAAAAATGGGGATGGATGACTTGTTCACTTTCCCAATCAACCTTATTTATTTTTTTAAAGAGCGCTTTCTCTTCTTCATTGGAAGAAAACTGATCGTAGTTTAACAAAAGCAATTCTTCATCTGAAATTGGAAATGCTTCCACGCCAACATAGTCAATACTTCCTATACTACTTTGTTCTTGTTTTTCAATTAGGACTCTACTTTGTGTTGGTCGAAAAAATTCACTCTCCCCCTCCCTCTTTCTAAAAACTGAGCAGGCTGTTAGCCAAGCATTTAGTCCTGTACCAAATCCAATCTCCAGTATATTCAAATGAGAATGTTTCGCCAACATAGGTTCTAGCCCCATTTTTAAAAAAACGTGCTTTGCTTCCTGGATGGCTCCATGGCGTGAATGATAGGTCTCATCCAAATCTTCATTGTAAAATGAGCTGGAACCGTCTCCTGTCTCTATTAATTTTAGTGGCATAAGTAAAAGTAATTTCTTCTCTTCAAATAGCTATAATTTCTATTTATCATTTTTATTCAATTTCATTCGTTAATTAAGCTCAGCTCTTTTAACTTTATCATCCTTATATTAAGAAACAGCTATTTAATAAATTAAAAATCATGTTGAAAAAATACACTTTTTTAAGTCTGCTAATTATTTCGGGCTTATTATTCTCTTGTACACAAGAAGAAAAAGACAATTTAAAATTCAAGTATATATACGAGACCGTAGAAAACGACCCGATGAATACCCTCATCTATACTCTCGACAATGGATTGAAAGTTTATATGTCCGTAAATAAAAACGAACCTCGTGTATTCACGAATATTGCGGTAAGAACAGGAAGTAAACAGGATCCTTCTGATGCGACTGGTTTAGCGCATTATCTCGAACATATGATGTTCAAAGGAACTTCACAAATTGGAAGTCAGGATTGGGAAAGTGAAAAAGTACTGCTTCAGCAAATTTCTGATTTATATGAAGAGAATAGAGCCACAACCGATCCTGAGAAAAGAAAAGCAATTTACCATAGGATCGATTCTATATCCGGAGTTGCTGCCACATTTGTGATTGCAAATGAATATGATAAAATGATTAGTTCCATTGGAGCAAAATCTACAAATGCTTATACCTGGGTAGAACAAACTGTTTATGTAAATGATATTCCATCAAATGAATTGGAAAAATGGCTTTATGTTGAATCAGAGCGTTTTAGCGAATTGGTCCTTCGCTTATTTCATACAGAATTAGAAGCTGTATATGAAGAATTCAATCGGGGTCAAGCCTCGGATGGCCGAGTTGCATTTCAAACTTTAATGAAAGGGCTATTTAAAAATAACGCCTACGGAACCCAAACTACAATTGGAACCAGCGAGCATTTGAAAAGTCCATCGATGGAAAAAATACATGCTTATTTTAGCGAAAGATACGTTCCGAATAATATGGCTATTATATTAGCCGGAGACCTGGATCCCGATGCTACAGTAGACCTTATTAAAAAATATTTTGGATCTGAAGTCTCAAAAGATGTTCCTGCTTATAGCTTTGAACCGGAAGCTCCAATCGAAAGTCCTGAAATTACAGAAGTAACCGGTACAGATGCGGAATTCGTTATGATCGGATATCGAGTTGATGGTGCTGATACCAGAGATGCAGATCTTTTAACATTAACTGATATGCTATTGACAAATGGACAAGCAGGATTGATCGATTTAAATCTTGCACAACAACAAGTGGTTTTAAATCCTTCTTCTGAACCATTAATATTAGACGATTATTCAGTTCTACTATTAAATGGAATGCCTCGCCCAAATCAAAGTCTAGATGAAGTTACATCCCTGTTGACGGATCAAGTTCAGAAAATCGCAAATGGCGATTTTGAAGATTGGCTCTTAGAAGCAGTAATTAAAGATTTGAAATTGAAAAATATTCAAAATATTGAAAACAATTCTTCAAGAGTAGATATAATCACCGAATCCTATGTTGTCGGGACTCCATGGAAAAATATCGTCGACCAAAATGAGCGATTAAAAAGCTATACAAAAAAAGATATCATGCAATTTGCTAAAGATAAATTAGCAGATCATTATGTAGCGATCTATAAAAAACAAGGTGCATCAATGGCCATTTCGGTTGAAAAACCTGAAATCACACCGGTAACTATTAATCGAGATATTAAATCTTCATTCTATAAAGGCTTTGATACTTTAACTTCCGAAAGAATCAAAGCACAATTTATTGATTTTAAGACGGCAATTAAAAATGAAGAATTAAAAGACGGACTACCATTCAGTTATGTTAAAAACCAAACTAATGAGTTGTTTAATTTGGTATATATCTTCGACATGGGTTCTGATAACGATAAAGACCTGGAATTGGCTATTGAGTATTTACCTTATTTAGGAACAGGTGATTTTACTGCAGAAGAACTTCAAAAAGAATTTTACAGATTGGGCTTAAAGTTCGATGTTAATACGGGAAGAGACCAAATCTATGTTACTTTATCCGGTCTAAATGAATCTTTATCCGCAGGAATTGAACTTTTTGAACAAATACTTAACGGCGTGCAAGCTAATCCTGAAGCGTATAATAAATTGATCGCCGGAATTCAAAAAGAACGATTGAATAATATGTTGAATAAAAATGCCATCTTTTATTCAGGAATGCTAAGTTATGTGATGTATGGGGAAAACTCACCTACAAAAAACATTTTATCGAGAGAAGATTTAGCCGATATGAATACAGAGGTTCTTGCCAGTAAAATTCATGAATTGAATAATTATAAACACCGAGTTTATTATTATGGTCCATCAACACAAAATGAGGTGAAAGAATTGGTCCTTTCAAAGCATAAAGTGGTGACTCCTTTCAAAGAATATCCTGAAGCCATCGTTTTTGAAGAACAAAGTATGGATGAGAATAAAGTATTCTTCATGAATTATGATATGCCACAAGTTGAAATGATGATGGTTTCAAAAGGTCAGATTTTCAATAAGGATTTAATGGCACAATCGAATATTTTTAATGAGTATTTTGGAGGTGGATTATCATCCATTGTTTTTCAAGAGATCCGCGAATCAAAAGCTTTAGCCTACTCTGCCTATGCTTATTTTGCTGTACCACGTACGAAAGAAGAATCGAATTATGTTAGAGCTTATGTTGGTTCGCAGGTAGATAAACTACCTTTGGCAACCGAGGCTATGCTTGAATTAATGAATAATATGCCTTTAGCAGAAGGGAATTTTAATTCATCCAAAGATGCCGCATTGAAAAAGATCGAAACACAAAGGGTAAAAACTCGTGATATTTTCTGGCGCTATCAAGCGAATTTAAGAAGAGGAATTGATTATGATATCAATGAGCAAATTTACAGTGAGATAGAGCAAATGAATATTAGCCAATTAAATGGCTTCTTTAATGCGAATATTAAAGGACTTAATTACTCATTTGTCGTGATCGGTGATCGCAATAAAGTCGACCAAAAAGTTCTTAAAGAGTTGGGAGAATTTAAGGAATTAAATATGGAAGACATTTTTGGTTATGATCAAGAAAGCGATGTGCAGGCTATTAAGGAATAAATACTAAAATTAAAGCCCC
>JAHECK010000194.1 GCA_024641785.1 Flavobacteriales bacterium
CCTGGTTTTCTCTGAAATAGCTGATACGAGCAATCTTTCTATCTTTTTGAAAACCCCACAGGGAATCGTGAAGAAGATCCACTATAACGATCCGAAATTGAGCTATGAATTCGGAAACCAGCAAAACAATCATTTAAAAGTGCTTTATCGTCCGGAATTTGAAAGCAATGGAAAATATAAGCTGCTCGTCCAGGCGAAAGATAAATCAAACAATAGCAGTGGCACCAGCGATTACGAAATAGAATTTGAGATCATTCGTGAAAGTGCCATCACCCAGGTATTGAATTATCCAAACCCTTTTGTCGACCGTACCTACTTTGTATTCACCCTCACAGGAACCCGAATTCCGGATGTATTTACCATACGGATCTACACCGCTACAGGTAAAATTGTAAAAGAGATCCATAAGTCCGAGCTTGGTCCGCTTCGCATAGGTAATAACATCACCGATTATTATTGGGATGGGACGGATAATTATGGAGACCGCCTTGCCAACGGCGTCTATTTTTATAAAGTAGACATTCAATACTACGATGACCTTCTAGAGCATATCGAAACGGATGCTGATCAGTATTTTAAACAAGGCATGGGGAAGATGTATTTGATGCGGTGAAAAAGTGGGAAGTTCGAAGTAAGAAGTGGGAAAAGGAATTAAAAGCTAAAACACGAAGCTACACAGAAAAAATAGAGGTTTAGGGAGGGGAAAAAATTAGAATTTAGAAGGATCGTATATAGAAAAGTACTAGTTCGGTAGTTCAGAATGTTAAATCATCGCTATTCTGCGGGAAATTTTTTTAAAAATATAACTTCATGAAGCTTAGTGTTTACGTGATATTGTAGTAGCTATTTGCAAGTAAAATTCTTCTTTAGTTCTTCTTAATAACTTCTATTGTATTAAAATTCCAAGCCTATTTAATTTTTCCTATTTTTAACACATAAGCTATTTAATTTAATCTAATTTAATTAGGCAGTGAATACAAACGCAATTCCAATAGCTCCATTTAGCTGCACTTATAGTTCACAAGTGCCTGAACTTTTATTAAAGCTTAATTGCACTATTGCCATTTCGACTTACCAAGCCGGAAAGCTCATTTTCTTATCCGCAAAAGATGAAAATTCTTTGATCCAACTCCCAAGAAGTTTTGATCGCCCTATGGGAATAGCGGAGAATAAAGAAAAAGACAAAATCGCAGTTGCGAGCAAAGATGAGATCACCGTTTTTGCAAATTCTAAAGAATTAGCTTCTCACTATCCAAAGTCACCCAACGTTTACGATGCGCTTTATATGCCAAGGATCACTTATCATACGGGTCCCATAGATATCCATGATTTGAGTTTTGGGAAAAATGAACAGCTTTTTGCAGTAAACACACTGTTTTCTACAATTATAAAATTAGATGACGACTATAATTTTACTCCTTATTGGACGCCAAAATTTATTGACAAACTTGTTTCAGAGGATCGATGTCATTTAAATGGAATGGCCATGAAAGATGGACTTCCAAAATATGCTACAGCATTTAATCAAGGGAATAGCCCTCAAAGTTGGCGCGATAAAGTAACTGAAACAGGTGTTATATTTGATTTGGATAGTAATGAAGTCATTATTGATGGTCTTGCTATGCCACATTCACCGCGGATCTTTAATAATGAATTGTATGTTTTATTGTCGGCTACGGGAGAATTGGTAAAAATAAACACCGCTAAAGGAAGCTATGAAGTGATGGTGAAAGTGGAAGGTTTTGTAAGAGGAATGTCCTTACATAAAGATTACCTCTTTATTGGTCTCTCTAAATTAAGAAAGAACTCTTCTACCTTTGGGAAATTAAAATTTGCTGAAAAAGCAAATCATTCAGGAATAATGATCGTCCATTTGCCTACAGCAAGTATTGCAGGTAAGATAAGTTATGAGACATCGGTAGATGAAATTTATGATGTACATATCTTGGGAAATAAGATCAGACCAAATATTTTGAACACACTAAATGAAAATTATAAATTAGGATTAATGACCCCAGAAAGTACTTATTGGGCCATTCCAAAACCTGTAAAGCAATAATTATAAACCTAAAACTATCTCTATGAAAAAAATTTACTTTTCAAGAAAACTCAAAGAGTTAAAAGTGCTATCAAGGAGGGTGCAATTTCTTTTGGATCATCCTGATCACAAAGCGTTGAATCAACTTCAAAAATTACGTTTTAAACTAGAAAAGCTTTTAGCAGAATTAAAATTTAGCTTTTCGGGTAAAGAACTTAAGCGAATTCTTGGTACAGCAATTATCTTGTTTTCTTTATCATTTATGCAAGAGCTAAAGGCTCAATGGTTTGCACCCCCGGTTAGCAATCCTTTTGGACTAAGCGCAACTTATGATCTGGCTTATCCTGCTGCTGCTGATCTGGATGATGATGGAGATTTGGACCTGTTGGTAGGTGAATATTATGGAGCACTAAAATATTTCGAAAATACCGGGACAGCGAGTAGTCCGGCATTTGCAGCTCCGTTACTTAACCCTTTTGGACTGGATTCAACCTATTATTGGTCACTGCCTGCTTTAGCTGATCTGGATAATGACGGGGATATGGATTTATTGGTAGGAGAATATTATGGAGGCTTGCAGTACTTTGAGAATACAGGGACGGCAAGTAGTCCTGCATTTGCAGCTCCGGTTCTTAATCCCTTTGGACTTGTTTCTATTTTAGATGTTGCCCTTCCAAAATTTGTAGATCTCGATGATGATGGCGATTTTGATCTTATGGTTGGTAGTTATTTTTATGATAGTGGCTCATATGTCTTAACGGGTGATTTCAAATATTTTGAAAACACAGGAAATGCCAGCAATCCTGCTTTTGCAGATCCAGTAAATAATGCTTTTGGATTAACTTCACTTTCCTATTTAACGGCACCTGCATTTGCTGATCTGGATAATGATGGTGATCTTGATCTCTTATCCGGTGCTCAAAATTATTACGGCGATAATTTTCATTATTTTGAAAATATCGGTTCGGCAAGTAATCCACAGTTTGACACTGAAGTGGGAAATCCATTTGGACTTAGTGAGACTAACGATATTGCCTTACCTGAATTTGTTGATCTGGATAACGATGGCGATATGGACATTATAGTTGGAGAATACAATGGTGTTATGAAATACTTTGAAAACGTGAATACATCTAGTATAGATGAACTATTCAGTCAATCAATTTCCCTTTATCCAAATCCGGTAAAAGATATCCTTCGAATTGATACAGAAAAGCGTATTGATCGAGTAGAAATCGTCGATATTCTCGGTAAAACATCTATGCTACAATTAGAGGGTTCAAATCAACTTTATGTCGGAGAACTCAGTCCGGGAATGTACACCTTAAAAATCACCTTCCAGGATGGGAAACAAGCAGCTAAGAAGGTTTTGAAGGAATAGAATAGTATAAATTCGAAAAAATATATATTCTGCTTTTTCTCAGCACCTTTTGCGGTTAAAATTAAAAAATAAAGCGCAAAAGGTGCGGAGAAATCGCAAAAATATGTGATAGTTGTTCGCTGATGTCCAAGAACTATTCCTGAATCAGTTTATCTAAAAACTCCCCTACACTCTCTCCATTCCACTTATAAGCTCCTACTTTTTCGAAGACGATATCTCCTTTTCTGTTTATTATAAAAGTGGTCGGGATACTTGAATGTTGAAAGCCTTCAGGTAAATATTGATAT
>JAHECK010000086.1 GCA_024641785.1 Flavobacteriales bacterium
AAAACGTTATCCAATTAATATAAATATTATTATGAGCGAAGTTGCAAAATTAGAACTTAATGGAAAAGTCTATGAACTCCCTATTGTAACAGGTACTGAAAACGAAAAAGCGATTGATATAAGTAAATTGAGAGCATTGTCGGGGTATATTACTCTTGACTATGGCTTTAAAAATACAGGATCAACGATGTCTTCAATAACCTATTTGGATGGAGAAGAAGGAATCCTGCGTTATAGAGGCTACCCGATCGAACAATTAGCCAATAAAGCTTCTTTTCTTGAAGTTGCCTATTTACTTCTGTTTGGGGAATTACCAAAGAAAGAAGAGTTTGCCAAATTTGAACGATTAATTTCTATTCACACATTGGTAGATGAAGATATGAAACGCTTTTTAGAAGCGTATCCAGGAAATGCCCATCCAATGGGAATCGTTTCTTCTTTAGTTTCTTCATTATCGACATGGTATCCCGAATCACAATTACAAGACCGATCAGAAGAAGAGAATAAAATGACCATGATTCGATTATTGGCAAAACTACCAACGATCGCTGCATGGGCACATAAAAATCATATGGGTCATCCAATGATGTATCCTCAAAATAGATTAAACTATGTTGAGAATTTCCTTTATATGATGTTTGCAAATCCATCAGAAGATTATGTTATTAATCCTGTTGTTGTAAACGCATTAAATACCCTTCTTATATTACATGCTGATCACGAACAAAATTGCTCTACAAGTACTGTCAGAGTAGTTGGTTCTTCACATGCTAATTTATACTCTTCAATATCAGGAGGTATTAGTGCACTATGGGGTCCATTACATGGAGGTGCAAACCAAGCGGTAATTGAAATGTTAGAAAAAATAAAAGAAGATGGCGGGGACTATAAAAAATGGATGGAAAAAGCGAAAGATAAAGATGATCCTTTCCGTTTAATGGGATTTGGTCACCGAGTTTATAAAAATTTCGATCCACGTGCTACCATTATTAAAAAGGCAGCAGATGAAGTTCTTGAAGCTTTAGGAATCGTTGATCCGATTTTAGATATCGCAATAGGACTTGAACAGGTTGCTTTAAGTGATCCTTATTTTATCGATCGAAAATTATATCCTAATGTCGATTTTTATTCAGGAATAATCTATAGAGCGCTTGGAATTCCTGTTGATATGTTCACTGTTATGTTTACTTTAGGAAGACTTCCAGGCTGGATAGCCCAATGGAAAGAAATGAAAGAACATAATGAACCTATCAGTCGTCCACGACAAGTTTATACAGGAGCCTTATCTCGCGATTATGTTCCAATAAACAAAAGATAATATTCGATTATCTCAAGATATAAGGGGCTGATATATAATCAGCCCTTTTTAATTTCAGGAAAAATCGATTCCTTTTAACAAATAGAAGGTTTCTACTTATAAAAATTCAATTATTTTTGAGCAAAATCTAATTTATGCAACCATTATTGATCAAAGAGATCAATGCTTTTCTTTCATCGCTTATAGGATACGTCGTAATGGTAGTCTTTTTACTATTATCCGGACTCTTTCTTTGGGTTTTTGAAGGCGATACCAATATTCTCTCTTCTTCATATTCTGACTTATCTCCCTTTTTCTATATCGCTCCATGGGTCTTTTTATTTCTGATCCCGGCTATTACAATGCGTTCTTTTGCTGAAGAAAAGAAAACGAGTACGATCGAACTTTTACTAACGAAACCACTTAGCTTAAATCAATTAATATTAGGTAAATTCTTTGCCGGTTTAATTTTGGTTGTCATCACATTAATTCCAACTTTGATCTATGTGATCTCCATCTATTTACTCGGAAATCCTGTTGGAAATATTGATCTAGGTGGAACCTGGGGTTCCTATTTTGGATTGATCTTTTTAAGCGCATCATTTTTATCGATCGGGATATTCAGCTCTTCAATAACTAGTAATCAAATCGTTGCTTTTATTTTAGCCACCTTCCTTTGTTTTTTCTTTTTTACAGGATTTGAGTCGATCGGTTCTTTTAAACTATTTGGCTCATTTGATTCCTTTTTAATAAACCTCGGAATTAATACCCATTACCAATCCATGAGCAGAGGGGTAATCGATAGCAGAGATCTTGTCTATTTTATTTCATTGATCCTCGTTTTTATATTAAGCACGAAATTGGTCATTAAAAGCAGAATGTGGTAATATGAATTCGAAGAAGAGCAAGAGCATCATTCAATTTTTTATTCAGCTGGGAATAATATTACTAGCTAGCTATATTCTGTCGATCTCCTTTTTTAGAATTGATCTGACTTCTGAAAAAAGATACTCATTAACGCCGTCAACTATCGAATTGATGGAAAATCTCGAAAATGATATCCTTGTCAGGGTTTATTTGAAAGGAGATTATCCGGCCGATTTTAAACGTTTAGAAGGTGCTACAAGAGAATTATTAGAAGAACTTCGCTCCTATAGTAATGATCATTTAGAATTTGTTTTTATCAATCCTTCAGAAAGCAGCGATAAAAAAGAAAGGGAAAAATTTTACGGGGATCTAATGAAATCCGGACTGCTTTACACCAATCTCCCTATTGAAACAAGCGATGGGGTCCAAGAGAAAATTCTTTTTCCGGGAGCTCTTATTTCATTAGGTGAATCTGAAATTCCCGTCCAGATATTAAAAGGAAGAGAACGCGTTGCCAATGCCTCAATGATCAATCAATCGATCAATAACCTCGAATATGAGTTTACTAGTGCTTTCCAGAAATTATTACAAACGAAAAAGAAAAGTATCGCTTTTATTGAAGGTCATGGAGAACTAGAATCTATTGATGTTGGAGACATCACTGCTTCACTTAAGGAATATTATAATCTTGATCGGGTAACAATTAATGAAAACATTAATTCACTATCTAATGTGATCGATGGAAAAGGTTATCGAATAAATAAATATGACTTAATATTCGTTGCTAAACCCCAATTGGAATTTTCTGATAAAGATCGATTTATATTGGATCAGTATATCATGCATGGAGGTAAAGTGATATGGATGATCGATGGAGTCATCGCGGATATGGATAGTTTGCGGGTTTCTCAGCAAAATATCGCACCACCTTCAAAATTGAGACTGGAAGACATGCTATTTAATTATGGAGCGCGTATTAATAAAGATCTGATTTTAGATAAGACATGTGCACCTATCATGTTAAATGTTGGAAACTTTGGAGATCAGGCTCAAATGAAAATGTTTCCATGGTATTTCAATCCGATCTTAATTCCATTAAGTTCTCATCCGATTGTTAGTAATGTTGACCCTATTTTAACCCAATTTGCCAGTTCTGTTGATGCCGTTGGTGACTCTAGTATTCACAAAACTGTATTGTTGGAAAGTTCTGAGTTGACACGTATCTATAAGGCTCCTGCAAGAATAAATCTGGCTATTGTAAATAGTCCAATGGATTTTTCTTCTAATTCGGAGCCTTTCCGACCAGTTGCTATTCTATTGGAAGGTGAATTTGAATCCTTTTTCAAATTTTCCCTCTCTCCGGAATTAATGAATGCCGAAGAAATTGACTTTAAAGAAAAAAGTGCCCCAACTAAAATGATCGTAATCGGAGATGGCGATATTATTCGGAATACAGTAAACGAAGCTCGAAATCGATTATACCCTCTTGGTTATGATAAAAATGCAGGTAGAATTGTTTATGGAAATAAAGATTTTTTAATGAACGCCGTGAATTTTTTGCTTTCAGATCAGCAACTTATTTCTATTCGTTCTAAAACCATTACACTTCGACAATTAAATATCGAAAAAGTAAAAACAGAATACCGATTTTGGCAATTGATCAATCTGATCCTCCCAGTTTTTATTATTATACTAATGGGAATAGGTTTAAATTATTATCGAAAAAAGAAATATCAAGCATGAAGAAAAATAGCTTAAGCTTAGTTTTATTACTTGTTCTTGGAGCAATCGCTCTTTATCTCTTTTTAAAGAAAGATAATGATGTCTCTTCAAAAATGCTGAACGATTTTGCTATTGAGGACACGGCAAGTATAACTAAGCTATTTTTAGCAGATAATGATGGGAATTATAGCGTCCTAAAGAAAATGGATGATGGAAGCTGGACGGTAAATGATAAATATAAGGCCCGTCAGCAAAATGTGTATTTAATATTGAGAGGTCTGCGTAATTTCGAAGTGAAATCTACAGTACCAAGCGAAGGAGTTTCGGCTATTATTAGTCAAATTGCCACAAAACCTATAAAGCTAGAGGTATATCAAGGGGGCAAAAAACCAACCAAGATCTATTACTTTGGATTTGCAACTCAAGACCATTACGGAAACTACGCTTTGCTGGAAATTCCAGGAGAAGGAAAATCCAAGGAGCCTTACATTATTAAAGAAAAAGGTTTTTATGGTTTTATCAGACCTCGGATGATCACCATGGAAGAAGAATGGAGAAGTCCGGTGATTTTTGATTATCCAACACTTAATGTAAAGGAGGTTTCGGTTGAATATCCTGCCTTCCCTGAACAATCCTTTCAAATCGAATGGAGTGGAAATAACAATATCAAACTAAAAGACGGAAATGGAAATGCTTTCAGGAATTTTGACACCTTAGCTGTAAAAAATTATCTGCTTCATTATAAAGGGATTTATGTTGAAACTTATAATAATCGATTAAATACGACTCAAATTGATTCTGTTATCAATACAGTTGCTAAAGCACATATTACTATTTTAGATAAATCGGATCAAAAAACAAGTGTTTTAGTTTTTGATAAAGGCTTTGTTGATCCTTTTTTAAGAGATCCTGAATATAATAACCTTGACCCCGAGCGATTTTATATTTTAAATGAGGCTAATGAACTAGCTATTGCTCAAAAACTTCAATGGGATCCCTTATTGCTTCCTTTGAATCGATTTAATCCGGAATAAAGTTCGCTTCTTTATTAAAATAAAAGCGCTAAAAACTATATTTGTATCACATAACAATAAATAGAATATTCAAATGAAATTCATTATTTCTTCACAATTACTTTTAAAGCAATTACAGCTTATTAGTGGAGTGCTGAACAGTTCTAATACCTTACCCATTCTCGATAATTTTTTATTTGAGATTAAGGCTAAAATGTTGACCGTTTCTGCTTCGGATCTCGAAACTACGATAACAACTAAAATTGCAGTTGAATCAAAAGAAGATGTTTCCATTGCTATTCCTGCTAAATTATTAATGGATACGTTAAAATCCTTTCCTGAACAACCGCTAACTTTTACGATCAACAATCAGAATTTTGGCGTTGAGATTTCTGCAGGTGAAGGAAACTATCAGTTTACAGGCTATAATGGAGATGAGTTTCCTCGCTTACCTGAATTAGAAATTTCTTCTTCATTTACAATAATTGGTTCGGTTCTTTCCAATGGAATTAATAAAACCGTTTTTGCTTCAGGAAATGATGACCTAAGACCTGTAATGTCAGGGATCTTCTTTGAGCTTAGTAAAGGCGAAGTTAGATTAGTTGCAACAGATGCACATAAATTAGTTAGGTATACAAGAAAAGATTTGAAAACTGAAGGTGATGCAGGATTTATTGTTCCTAAAAAACCTTTAAATCTTCTTAAAAATGTACTATCCGGCAGCGAAGAAGAAGTGAAAGTGGAATATAACGAAACAAATGTTCGCTTCTCTGTTCAGGATATTACTGTAGTTAGTCGATTGATCGAAGGAAAATACCCTAATTATGATGCGGTGATCCCTGCTGATAATCCATACAAAATGGTAATCAACAGAGCTGATTTTATGAATTCTTTGAAACGGGTTTCAATTTTCTCTAATAAATCAACTCATCAAGTTAGATTAAAAATGAGCGGATCTGAATTAACCCTTTCTGCAGAAGATCTTGATTTCTCAAATGCTGCAAAAGAACGATTAACTTGTCAGTACGTAGGTGACGACATGGAAATTGGTTTTAATTCGCGCTTTTTAGTAGAGATGCTAAGTAATCTTCAATGTGAAGAAGTGAATTTAGAAATGAGTGCTCCTAATAGAGCCGGTATTTTACTTCCAAGTGAAAGCACTGATGATCAGGAAGATGTACTAATGTTAGTGATGCCGGTAATGTTAAATCACTAATCTATATTAAAATACTATTCGAACCGCTTTCATCTATTGGAAGCGGTTTTTTTTATAACTTGAATCCAAGCAATAGAACATCATCGGTCTGCTCTCGATCAGCCTTCCATTCGTCAAAATAATTTTGGAATTTTTCCTCTACTTGACTCAAAGGTAAACTTCCATTCTTTTTAATAATACTCCGTAGTTTATTACTATTGATCTTTTTCGCATTCTTTCCTCCAAACTGATCAGCAAAACCATCGGTAAACATAAATACCTTTGAATCCTCTTCTAAAATAATGCTTGTATTTGAAAAACTATCTTCCTGAACAAAGGCACCAATAGGCATTCGATCTCCTTTTAATTGGATCATTTCATTTTCAGTATAAATGATCAAGCATTGATTTGCTCCGGAAAAATCGACTTGCCTCGTTTTCTTATCGATTATAAGTAATGAAATGTCTAATCCATCGGTACTGAATTTAGAAATTCTATTTCGATCGAGTACTTTGATCATTTTTTCTCTTAAGGAATTTAAAAACTCTGCGGCATTTAATTCCTCTTTACCAATTCTCATTTTCCTTGTAATGCTATGCATTATCTGAACTCCTAATATACTTATAAAAGCACCCGGTACTCCGTGCCCGGTTCCATCAGCAACCGCCAATACGATCTTTTCACCTAGGTCGCGAATGAAATAAAAATCCCCACTTACCTGTTCCTTTGGTCTAAAGAAAATAAAATGATCTTCAAAAACAGTCGAAAATTCATCTTTCTGAAAAACAATCGAATTCTGAAGTTTACTTGCATATCGTAAACTTTGTCCGATTTCCATATTCCGGTCGTCGATCAGTTTACTATACTTCACTAAAGTTTCGTTTTTTCGGTTTAACTCATCATTTTTTCTCTCTAACTCTATAGTCACTTTTGAAACAAGATGTGTCAGAATTTTTAATCTGGAATCTTCACTTGAACCGCTTTTAGATTGCTCTTCCACAGTACTTTGGATCCTTTCATTTTCCACTGCTTTTTCCGGATTTTCACTAAAAAAAGCAAGGGTTAACGTTTCATTTAAATAGTAATTGCTTTTATCGGAATGATAGATCTCTCCATAAGTGAAAAAGCCCGAAATACTTGCACTATCAGGCAGATGATATAGCTCTTTTTGCGAATCGCTTTTAAGAAAATTTAATCGTGCGATGCATGAAAAGGCCATGATGGATTCAATGTTCTTAGAAGCATATCGATCAGACATTTCTAAAGAATAATCGATCGCATTCTTTCTTGAACCAAAAGAAAATTGAAATTTAGTGCCAAGTTCAACAGGAGCGGCAAGAATTACATTTTCATTATCAAAGCCAATGATCACTCTGGCCATTAATACTCCTTTGCGATTAAAAACGAATGGGAATTCAAGTCCCAGACCAGGAAAAAGCGCTTTAGCTTCTTCACCCAAATTATCAAAAACTACTTGAGATGCCGGTTTATTATCGATCGTTTTTACAATGTTGTTTTCAACCTCGGTAATCGTAAATTTTTGTCCAACCGGCATCCAGTTAAAACTATAATCCGTTTCAATATGTAATTTATCACTTTGGAATAAGATAATACTGATCCCATTATCATAGATCTCTTTATTAGAGAAACAGTATTGCTTAGTAAAGGTTCCATACTCTGCCGCGGCCCCACCAAAAATTGGAATGGAAGGCAGGCTTCCATAAAGAAGTTCTAAAAATAATTCGATATCGAAATATTCGGATACCACAACTGGAAGCAATAAAATCCCTTTAGTATTATTTTCAACTAATGAAACAAGCTCAGAAAGCATTTTATCTACCGGCTTATTTGGAATATGATGTTCAACTAATTTTGTATCGGAAAAGAGATGAAATGCAATAAGAATCTCACTCGTTCTTACAGTTTTACCATCAATTTCTCCTGAAGTTGTAGCTCCCGCAATTTTTGCTTTTGGAAATATGCGATTAACCTGATTAAGAATTACATTATTCCGCCTCTTATCAAGCTTAGAAGAATAGATGGTAATTAAAACATCTGAAGCTTCAGAAAGCTCCTTGGCGTGTTCATCAGCAAAAATAGCCAATGAAGGCTCATGAGTATATAAAAGGTTATAAGACTTCAATCTATTAAGGTTAAATAACAATTCAGGCAGGTTAAAAACTGAATCGGTTTTTGATCTCTAACTAAGCAATAAAAGCCTTTTTAACTATTTATAACTTTGGTATCGATCAATATAATTGCATACGTTTCTTAACATATTTTGTTTCAGAAGATCACAAGGAAAATAGAATTTGATATCCGGAATGACTTCTCACATTTAGTACTTCATCATTTTCAAATAATAAATACTGCCCTTTGATCCCCAATAATTTTTTCTTAATAATAGGTCGAGTATCCAATTTTAAAGACTTTACCTTAACAGGGTAGCTGATTACAGGGTAAATGATCTTTTTAACCTCATCATCTAATGAAATAAATTCCTTTAATTCTTCCGGGATCAATCCTATTACATTTGCTTTCGCTTCCCTTAAACTTTCTTGATTAGAGAATTCATTTTTTAACATCTTTCTCCAATTCGTTTTATCAGCAAGTCGTCCTTTTAATGCTACTTCGATCAAACCTGCGGCCTGACGATAAGGAGTTTCGGCCAGAAAAATAGCTTCAACTGCGCCTTGATCTATCCATCTTGTAGGAATTTGCGTTTTCCTTGTTACACCTACTTTTATTTCGCTCGTTAATGATAAATAAGTGTAGTGTGGAGTTACATGATGTTCGATCTCCCATTCTAAATCTCTAATTCCAATACCTAAATGGGCTTGACTTAATTCAGGACGGATAATGCTTTCTACTGCGTATGGAGAGTTTCTAAATGCATCCCATGACATTCCTTCACCAAAAACTTTTGGGATCTTTTTACCTGTAACAACGCAATTAATTTGATTTTGAAAATGAATAGAAATTTCCTTTCCAACCCACTCATTCAGATCCACTTCAAATTGTGGTTCCAAATTATCAAACAAAACCATTTTATAATGAACTAAACCATTCTCATCCAATTGGCTTCTCATTTTTCGAATATTTCCCAAGTACTCCATGGATGCTAATTTATAAAATGTAAGATGATTTTAATTTTTTAAAAAGGTATAAAAAAAGGCTGCACTGCAGCCTTTTTTCATTATAATTAAAAACTAAACTGCTTCTTCTTCTCTATACTCTTTAATTAATTGATCCATTATATCTCCCGGGACGATAGCATATTCAGAAAATTTAGTGTTAAATGTAGCTCGACCATGAGTAATCGATCTCAAAGTAGTTGAATATTTATCCAGCTCCGCTAGTGGTGTTTTCGATTTGATCACCTGGTATTTCCCTTTACTATCAATTCCCATTATAATCGATCTTCTCGATTGGAGATCAGTCATAACGTCTCCCATATAATCTTCAGGAACAATAACTTCCAGTTCATTAATTGGTTCCATTAACTGTGGAGAGGCATTTAAAAAGTTTTCTTTAAATGCATTTAGACCTGCTAATTTAAAAGAGATCTCATTTGAATCCACTGGATGCATTTTTCCATCAAACACAATTACACGAACGTCGCGAACATAGGACCCGGTAAGCGGACCTTGTTCTAATTTTTCAACAACTCCTTTCAATATTGCAGGTAAAAATCGGGTATCGATAGCACCTCCAACAACACAGTTTATATATTCCAACTTTCCTCCCCAATCCAGGTCAATAAGCTCACGACCTCTAATGCTAAGCCCTTGTGGATCCGGCATTCCTTCGTACCATGGTTCTATTTTCATAGAAACTTCTCCAAATTGACCTGAACCTCCGGATTGTTTTTTATGACGATATGTTGTTTCGGCATTTTTACGAATGGTTTCTCGATAAGGAATTCTAGGTTTTACATATTCCACTTTTAATCCATGAACGTTTTCAAGAGACCATTTCACTAAATTTAGTTGTAATGCGCCTTGACAAGAAATAATCAATTGCCGAAGTTCTTTAGAATAATCTATTTCAACAGTTGGGTCTTCAGCTTGGATTTTCTTTAAAGCTTCCCCTAATTTCTCATCATCCGATTTTGTTAAAGCGATAATGGCTGTTCTAATTCTAGAATCCGGATAATGAATTGGATCTATTTCTATATCGATGTTTTTTAAATGGAGGGTATGGTTAGTATCAGCCGATTTCAATTTCAATGTGGCTCCGATATCTCCGGCAGATAATTTTTCTACAGGAGTCCGTTTTTTACCATCCATGATAAACAATTGGTTCAAATGCTCAGAATCACCAGTTTGATGATTTACTAAAATATCTCCTTGCTTCACTTCTCCTGACATCACTTTGAAAAAAGAGAGTTTACCAAGGTTTTGTTCAAATATTGTTTTAAAAATAAATAAGACTTCAGGACCTTTTGGGTCGCATTTTACTTCATCTCCATTCACGTCTTTCTCAGGCCATAAATCTACAGGAGAAGGGGCAACATTATCAATAAAACCCATTAATCGTCCACTTCCCATATCATTCAATCCAGAAAGGCAAAAAACAGGAAAAACTTCATGACTTAACATCCCTTTTTTAAGGCCTTCTCTCATTTCATTTTCATCAAGAGTTCCCTTATCAAAATATAATTCCATTAAGGTATCATCGTTCTCAGCCGCTTTTTCAACCAGTTCATTATGTAATTCGTTAGCCCTTTCTTCTTCTTCCTTCGGAATTGGAAGTTTTTCAGGTTTTCCTCCCTCCGGTCCAAATACATACATTTTCATTTTTAACAGATCTATGATCTTGTTAAATCCTTCACCTTGATTTAAAGGGTATTGCATTCTAATTACACCACTTCCAAACTGAGAAGCAAGTGACATATATGAAGAATTAAAATCAGCATTCACATGATCTAATTGATTAATTGCAAAAATCAATGGCTTTTTAAAATCCTCAACATAGTTCCAAATAATATCGGTTCCTACTTCAACGCCATTTTGAGCATTAATTAACATCACGCTTGTATCGGCTATTTTTAATGAAGAAACGATCTCTCCAATAAAATCATCATAACCAGGAGTATCAATAATATTGATCTTGTAATTTCTCCACTCAGTATGTAAGGCTGTAGCATAAACAGATCCTTCTCGTTCATGCTCTATTTCGTGGTAATCAGAAACAGTAGTATGTTCTTCAACTTTTCCTCTGCGATTAATTAGTCCGGCCTCGTACAACATGGTCTCAGCCAATGTTGTCTTGCCGGATTTCGGAGCGCCAATTAACGCGATGTTTTTAATGTGCTTTTCATCGTATTCTTTCATGGTAAATCTTTTTAATTGGAAATAGATGCTTAAAAGTTAGCAAATTATATCCAATAAAGCTCACTCAAATCCATGAATAAAAAAATGATGAAAATCATGCTAGTAATAGGATACTATCATATTAATATAAGTTCCTATTGAACTGAATAGAAACGCTTTTTTGAGGTAAATTGATAATCTAAGAATAGAAATAAAAATAATCCTGCTGTTGTATATGTGATTAGGTGATTACTTATCAATCCATTAAACTTCAATTTTGACCAGTCAAGTTGAAAATAGTGGCTGTAATTTGCCCATTCGCTCATGCCTTCTGCCGGATTAATAAAAGAGACTACAATACTGAATACAAGCAGCAAAGCCATAAAGATCAATAAATACTTCCCCGGTAATTTATAGCCCGACTTAGCAAGGGATTTTTCATCCTCAATAGCAATCGCTTCCATCAATCGATCGGTAAACCCATCCGGAGCCTTTTCAATAATAGTCGATTCAATCCAATTTTTTAATTCTGCGTCACTCATGATCTTTCTATTTAATTTAAATGCTATTCAAGTCTAATTCCGGAAACTTCATCTGTATGATCTCTTTCAATTTTTGTTTTGTCCGATGAAGTTTCACTTTTACATTTGATTCACTAATATTTGTTATTTCAGCGATCTCTTTAATACTCAATTCCTCTAAAAAAAATAATTGAATAACGATCTGTTCCTCTTTTTTTAAACTTTCTATTGCCTTTTTTAATAAAAGCGAAGTATCCTTTTCCTCAAGTGTTTTCATTCCCAAATTACCCTCACTTTCAAACTGATCATCATTTATGTCTACTTCAGAAATTTTATTTTTTCTTAAGGCTGATAAGCAAGTATTTAAAGCAATTCGATATAACCAGGTAGAAAATTTACTCTCTTTTCGATAAGACCCAATATTTTTATAAGCCTTTAAAAAGGCATCTTGTGCCAATTCTTCAGCATACATTGAATTCTTTAGCATTCGAACACAGAGTGTATATACCATATCTTTATAGCTATCTACCAAAATCCGATAGGCTTGCGCATCCCCTAGCCTTACAGCTTCGATTACCTTATCTTCATTTGTTACCATCTAAAGTGTTTGACGCTCTTTATATCTCGGAGGTTACAGTTTCGAGATTAAGTTAATCAAATTGGATCGAATAATTTAAAAAAGACTTATTCAAAATGTTTTTTTGGATCAAGCTCAAGAAGACTTTTTAATTTAAATTCGGCCAGACCCCAAGCCGGATTAGTGTACATTTTTGGATCCGGAACTACAATAACTTTCATCTTTGCTGCTTTTGCAGCGACCATGCCATTAACTGAGTCTTCAATTACAATACAATTCTCAGAAGAGAAGCCCAATGTAACGGCACATCGTATATAAACAGAAGGATGTGGCTTACCTAAAGGGTCGTCCTGTGCCGAAAAAATTGCACTAAAATCATCAGCGACATCTAATTTTTCGATTACTGCATTGATAAGTCGATGAGGAGATGATGACGCTATAGCAAGAGAGAACCCCTCCTTTTTTAATAAGGCAATACTCTCTTTAACCCCTTTTAAAATGGGCGCTTCTGTTTTTACAAAATGAATGATCTCATCCTCTATCCAATTTTCAATATCCCCACTTAATCTTAGATCGATACTATGTTTTTTAACCCGATATTCCACTACTTCATTAAGACGTGCTCCCATGGTTTCTTCGCACATTTCATCACTCATTTCCAGACCTACTTTCCGGAATCCATTTCTAATGGCTACATTCCACCAAGGCTCGGAATCGATCAAAACGCCATCCATGTCAAATATTACTAATTTCGACTTCATTGCACAAAAATAAAATTAGATTTGAATCCCTTTACTTTTATTGCATGAGTCCTTTTCATTTTTGTTTCTTTGTGTAAAATTCCTCTATGACGAAAAGACCCCTTATATTAGTTACAAATGATGATGGAATCCATGCAAAAGGCCTTGATTTTCTTTCTCAAATAGCTAAAGATTTTGGTGATGTTTATATCGTTGCGCCCGACAAACCCCAATCAGGAATGGGGCACGCCATCACAATGTCGATTCCGCTTTGGTTAAAAAAGGTAAAGTTAAATGGAGTACCTTCATATTCGACTTCAGGCACCCCTGTTGACTGTGTAAAACTGGCTGTATATGAAATAATGCACCGGAAGCCCGACCTTATTTTATCAGGTGTGAACCATGGTTCAAACTCATCAATAAACGTAATTTATTCGGGAACAATGTCAGCAGCAGTTGAAGGTGCAGTAGAGGGAATAAAATCGGTCGGTTTTTCCTTATTGAACCATGATGATGATGCTGATTTTAGTCAGAGTGAACCCTTTGTAAGAACTATCATTAAAAATGTTCTCGAAAATCCTATGCTTTTAGGCTCATGCCTTAATGTTAATATACCGAAAGGAAAACCGAAAGGAATTAAGGTTTGCCGACAGGCAAAAGGATATTGGGAAGATTCCTTCGAGGTTCGCACTGATCCTACCGGACACGAA
>JAHECK010000087.1 GCA_024641785.1 Flavobacteriales bacterium
ATTCCAGCCCTTCCGTTTTATGCTTTATCATTACTTGTTCTCAATTATTATGCGGATTATTATCGCGAATTGCGTAAAAAAGGAAAGGCTTCCCGAGATTTAGGGGAAGCCATCCAAAAATGTAGGGCAGTAAGTGTTTAGCTTGTGTTGCGAAATGAATTATTTTACGTTTTCTCTTAGTTTTTTCTCAACAAAATAGCTGCTTATTAATGCAAGTCCTCCAAAAAGCAGTATCATAGATGGATAGGCTTCTTCTTCATTCATTACACTATTTGCAGCCATGCTGCCTACAATAATTCCAAGGGCGATTCCTACCATTAAGAAACCCACTTTGATCACCCAATATTTTAAGGGAGAAGGATTTCCATTATTAGAATGAAGTTGACTTAGATCAATGCCTTTTTCTATCATTGAAAGGCGCTCCTTATTTCGTGTCATTAGATAAATGTAGACGATTCCGAAAATGGAAAGAAAAAATACAATAGGGACTAATATTTCTGACATGGCTTTAAATTTTTATAGTTCACTTAGTTTGACGCCTGCTTTTTTGATGAGGTTACAAAAAGAGTAAAATAAGTTAGTAGATAGTGGCTAGTACCGAGTGAGTATACAATATTACCCTTCCCTTAGCGAGGCTCAGGGAGATATGCTATTTTAACTAAATGCTTCGTGCTTCAAGCTCTTTCTAATACTCCGCGTTGCCCGGTGTTCTTGGAAAAGGAATTACATCTCTGATATTACCCATTCCGCTTACGAACATCATTAATCGTTCAAAACCAAGACCAAAACCACTGTGAACACAGGTGCCGAATTTTCTTGTTTCTAAATACCACCAGATATGTTCTTGTGGAATATTGAATTCCTCACATTTTTTTAGAAGTACATCATAGCGTTCTTCCCTTTGTGAACCTCCAACGATCTCACCTATTCCCGGAAAAAGAACATCCATGGCTGCTACCGTTTTCCCATCTTCATTGCTTCTCATATAAAAAGCTTTAAATGAAGCAGGGTAGGCGGTGATAATAACCGGACATTTAAAGTGCTGTTCAACTAAATAACGCTCATGTTCTGATTGAAGGTCTTTGCCCCACTCAACCGGAAACTTGAACTTATTCTTTTTGTAATGCTTTGAATTTTTTAAGATATCGATCGCTTCGGTATAAGTGATTCGTTGAAAAGTATTATTTACCACAAACTCTAACCGTTCAATCAAATTTAATTCAGGTCTTTCTTGTTGGGGTTTACTCTTATTTTCATCTAATTCACGTTGATTAAGAAAAGCAATATCATCTGAATTATTTTCAAAAGCATATCTACACAAGTATTGTAAAAATTCTTCTGCAAGATCCATGTTGTCAAAGATATCTGCGAATGCCACTTCCGGTTCTATCATCCAAAATTCGGCGAGATGCCTTGAAGTATTAGAGTTTTCAGCACGGAAAGTAGGTCCGAAAGTATATACTTTGCTCAATGCCAATGCTGCAAGTTCCGCTTCTAGCTGACCCGAAACGGTAAGATTAGTTTCTTTCCCAAAAAAATCTTTTGAGTAATCGATCTTCTTATTTTCATCTAAGGGGATCTTTTCAAAATTGAAATTACTAACATGAAACATTTCACCCGCGCCTTCTGCATCCGAACCGGTTATGATTGGCGTGTGGATATTAAAGTAATTGCGATCATTAAAAAATTTATGAATCGCAAAGGTCATAGCATGACGCAATCTGAAAACCGATCCAAAAGTATTGGTTCGAAAACGTAAATGTGCTTTTTCTCTTAAAAATTCTAAACTGTGCTTCTTTGGTTGTAAGGGATATTCATCTGCATCGGCATCTCCAAGAATAAGAACTTCACTTGCATTTACTTCAACATTTTGTCCTTTTCCTTGAGAAGGAACAAGTTTACCGGTCACTTTTACCGCCGCCCCTGTATTCAATCTTTTAAGAATTGATTCATCAGTATTTTCAAAATCGATAACAGCCTGAATTGAATGTACGGTCGACCCATCACTAATAGCTAAAAAGCGATTACTGCGAAAAGTTCTAACCCATCCCTTAATTTCAACAATTTGTTCGGAAGCCTCTGCTGCTAATAATTCTTTTATGTTCATGCTATTTGATTTGAATGTGCAAAAAAACGACTTTTTACACTTATTACCATTCATTTATCCAACTAATCGTTTTATCAACCGTTTATTAAATATTTTGACCTTTGGAAACAAAATAAACAAAAAACGTTTCCTGATTCAAAAAGAGTTGTAGTTTTGTGCTCGTTTAAAATTGAACAAGTTGGAATTGGAAAAGAAAAAGGGAATTATTGCAAGGACTTTAGACCTCTTTTCAAAAAGAGGAATAAGGAGCTGCACCATGGGTGAGATATGCTCTTTTCAGCGTATATCGAAGAAAACTTTATACAAATACTTCAAGGATAAGGACGATTTGGTTAAGTCTTGTATGTCATTCGAATTGCAGAGAACCGAAAAAGAAGTGAAAGACATTATGTCGAAAGGTTTAAATGCGATTGATGAAAGTTTCGAAATTTCTCGTTTTGTGATCGATAATGTTGCTGATCTTCATCCGGCCATGTTTTTCGAATTAGAGAATTATTATCCCGAAGCTTTTAAATTATATGAAGAACATCAAAATAAATCTATAAGATCATCGATTTACGATAATCTGGAAAAAGGAATTAAAGAAGGATACTATCGAGCTGATTTAAATATTGACATTGTTGTAAGTATTTACCTCACCATCTTATACAATCTTCTTTCTGCCAAAATGATTAATACTAAAAGTTTCTCTTTTAGAGAGATCTACAGAGAATTATTTATATACCACACACACGGAATATCAAGTCCAAAAGGACTGGAATACCTACAGCAAAAACTAATATCTAATGATTAACAAACAAGGACTAATATTTCTATTCATCTTTGGAATGATCACTTTCCAAATGATTGGACAGGAAGTGCACACTTTTTCTCTTTCAGAGGCGCAGGCTTATGCGATTGAAAACAGTTACAAAGCGAGGGTTGCTCAGCATAATATTGAAGATGCCGAATTTCAGGTAAAGGAAACAATGGCCATGGGTTTTCCGCAATTAAATGGAAACGTGGACTATATGTATAATATTGAACTACCTGTTCAATTACTTCCTGCCGAATTTGTCGGTGGAACAGCCGGAGAATTTACCCCTATTCAGTTTGGAACTACAAACAGTATGTCGGCCGGAGTAACATTAAGCCAATTGATATTCGATGGCACCTATATAGTTGGATTAAAAGGATCTAAAATTTATAACGAATTAGTGAAGCAACAAAAAGGGGCTACTGATTTTGAGGTAAAGAAGAATGCTTCCGACGCTTATTATTTAGCGGTTGTTTCAGTAGAAAATCACAGAATGCTTCAGGATAATTTAACGGAATTGAAAAAACAATTGTTTGAAACAAATGCCTTTTATGAAAACGGACTTATTGAAGAGCAAAATGTAGATCAATTGAAATTAAATGTTGGTAAAGTGCAGATAGAAGTGGATAATGCTGCTCGTCAGATGATCATCTCTCATAACATGCTTAAATTCCAAATGGGTATAAGCTTAAATGATTCTATTATACTAAGCGATGATATACAAACCTTAATAGACAATGCTTCAGCTGAAATTGCAGGAAGGTATGTTTATGATGTAAGTGGCAATATTCAGTATAAAGTAGCCAATGCATGGGTAGAGGTTCGGGATATGCAAATTAAACTTGAGCAATCTAAATATCTTCCTTCATTGAGCGCCAAACTAAATATAACAGGGAATTCTTATGTAGAGAATTTCGATTATTTTAAATACGATAGCTGGTATGGTTCCTCTTTCGTAGGTGTGAGTATGAATGTTCCCATCTTTAGTGGTTTGGAGCGACATAATAGTGTACAAAGAGCTGAAGTGAGTTCCATGATATCTCAGGTTCAACGCGAAGAGATGGAAGCAAATTTGAATTTAAGACTCTCCAGCGCAAATGCTAATTTCAATCAAGCCTTAGCTTCTTTTAATATCTCGCTTGAAAATGTAAGCTTCGCTAAAAAAATAAGGGATCGGACCTATCGGAAATTTCAAGAAGGTATGGCAACCAGTTTTGAATTAACCCAGGCAGAATCACAATTAATTACAGACCAGTTTAATCTTGTTGGTGCAGCGCTTAATTTATTTGAAGCAAAAACTCAGATTGACGAAATATTAAATAACTAATAACGAAACAAACTTCATCATGAATAAATTAATATTTACCCTGTTGGCCGCCACTCTTCTCATTGCATGCGATGCTAATAAAGAGAGTAATCTTGACGATCTGCTAACAAAAAGAAATGAACTTACATCCGAATTAAAAGCTTTAAATCTTAAGATCGCAGAATTAGATACTTCCCGATTTATTGAGTCTTCTTATGTAAGCATCGATTCACTACATATTGGGAAATTTGAACACTACTTCGAAGTACAAGGAATCGTTGAAGCTAAAAATAGCGTGATGATCATGGCTGAAATTCCGGCAGTGATTAAAAAAATACATGTAGCTGAAGGGACGAGAGTTTCAAAAGGAACACTTTTGGTTAGTCTTGATAACAGAACCATCTTAGGACAAATTGAAGAGTTAAAAACGCAATTGAAATTAGCGACCTTTGTTTTTGAAAAGCAATCAAATCTTAGAAAAGAGAACATTGGTTCTGAACTTGAATATGAGACCGCTTTATCAAATAAAAGCTCCTTAGAAGATGCATTGAATACAGCTGAAACCCAATTGGAGAAAACACTGATCAGAGCTCCATTTGATGGAATAGTTGATGATATATTCCCAAGTGAAGGCGAAATCGCAGGTCCTCAATTTAAACTCATTCGCTTTGTTTCTTTAGGTGATGTGGATATAAAAGTGGATGTTCCGGAATCGTATTTGAGTAAAATCAAAAATGGAGATGAGGTAGAAGTTCGGTTTCCTGATCTTGGAATTAGTCATATCTCGACCATCGCACAACGAGGAAATTATATTGAACCTCTTAACAGAACCTTTAAGATCACGGTTAATCTTCCAAAAGATGAGTATTTACTTCCAAACTTAATCGGTGTGGTTAGAATTAGAGATTTTGTAATTGAAGACGCCCTATTGATCAATCAAGAAAACATTATGCAAGATGCGGTTGGAAAAAATTATGTTTTTAGACTTGAAAATGTAGATGATCAATTCATCGCTCGGAAAGTCTTTGTTGAGAAAGGAATGAGCTATAAAAACCTTACTTATATCACCAAAGGACTTAATCCAGAAGATATTATTGTTTCTCAAGGCTCGCGTGGAATAATCGATGGTGAAACAGTTCATTTTGAACTATAAAAAGCATTTAAATGACTGATAATACATCCAAATTAAAGGACTTTAAGTTATCGACTTGGTCCATTAAAAACAATAAGACAGTATACCTGATTATTGCCATTATTATGATCGCGGGGTATTCATCTTATGTTTCGATGCCGCGGGAAAGTTTTCCTGAAATTGAGATCCCTACCATTTTTGTTGGAACGGCTTATCCAGGCTCTTCTGCGAAAGTAGTTGAAGATAAAATAACCCGGATCCTTGAGAAAGAGATCAATACGATTAAAGGAATTGAAAAATTAACTTCTACTTCCGTATTGGGTTATTCTACCATTGTAGTGGAGTTTGATTTTTCTGTAACCGCTACCGAAGCATTACGAAAGGTTAAGGATAAAGTAGATATCGCCAAATCCAAAACAGAATTCCCAAAAGATCTGCCAATCCCACCTAATATTTTTGAAATTTCGCCATCTGAATTCCCTGTATTAAACGTTAACCTTTCAGGTGATTTTAATAAGGAAGATCTAAGGGATTATGCAGAATATTTAAAAGATGAAATAAAGAAATTCCCTGAAATTGACCGGGTCGAATTGCGTGGTGTTCAGGATAAAGAAGTAAAAATTTCAATTGATAAATTAAGAGCTGAAAGCCGTGGTATTAGTTTTTATGATGTTGAAAAAGCAATTTCAGAAGAGAATTTCACTATGTCGGGAGGGGAGTTGCTTATTGATAACTATCGAAGAACCATTCGAATCGATGGTGAATTCAAAGATTTCAGAGAGATCGAGAATCTCATCATAAAAAATCAGGATTTAAATATTGTTTATTTAAGAGATATAGCCGAAGTTACTTTTGAAGAAAAAGAAGCGACGAGTTTTGCCAGAGAATTTAAGAACCCGGTGGTGATGCTCGATGTGATCAAAAAGCAAGGTCAGAATGTAATTAATGCTTCCGATAAAATAAATGACCTTATTATCGCTTCCAAAAAAGATATTTTTCCAAGTAATTTGGATATCTCAATAACAAATGATCAAAGTGAACAAATTCGTGAAACGGTAAGTAACCTTGAAAACTCGATCATATTTGGGATCATCTTGGTAGTACTTGTATTATTATTCTTTCTCGGATTAAGAAATGCACTCTTTGTAGGAATTGCGATTCCACTTTCGATGTTCATGTCATTTTCTATTCTAAGTGCGATTGGATATACCCTTAATACCATGGTTTTATTTTCTTTGGTACTTGCCTTAGGAATGCTGGTGGATAATGGGATTGTGGTTGTTGAGAATGTATATCGTTTAATGGACGAAGGAATGTCACGAAAGCAAGCAGCTATTTACGGAGTTGGGGAGATCGCGATGCCTATTATTGCCTCAACCGCAACTACTTTGGCTGCCTTTCTTCCCTTGGCTATCTGGCCGGGTATCATGGGTGAGTTTATGAAATTCCTTCCTATTACTCTAATTGTAGTTTTATCATCTTCACTCTTCGTCGCTCTGGTGATTAATTCAACTTTGACTTCCGTTCTGATGAAGATCGAAGAAAAAACACCGAATAAAAAACTTGGACTCTATATTTCTATTCCAATAGTGATCATAGGAACCCTGTTGATCTTTATGGGTCAAATCTTATTTGGAATGATATTATTGAGTTCAGGTTCGATCTATTTTATCTATGTCTTTTTGCTCTTTGATTTCGCACAGTATTTTCAGAAAAAATTATTACCCATTTTTGAGAATATGTACGAAAGGACCTTACGTTTTGCATTAAGGGGAAAAAAGCCTTATTTATTCTTTGTTGGATCTTTTGTAATGCTATTTTCTGCAATTGTATTAATGGGTGTTTTTACCCCAAAAGTTGTATTCTTTCCTATAAATGAACCTTCTTATATCAACGTTTTTATCCAAACACCAATCGGTTCTGATATTGAAGTCACAAACGAAGTGACCAAAAAAGTGGAAGCTTACATTTCAGATTATGTAACAAAATACAATGATACGATATGGGTAAATGACATTCCGGTGATCGATAATTTTATGGTGAAATCGACCATTGCACAAGTTGGAGAAGGAACATCCGATCCGCAGGAAGGTCCCTCGATGGCAGCGACTCCTAATAAAGCGAGAATTACTGTCTCATTTTACGAAACAGAACTCAGAAGAGGTGTTAATACTACCGATATAATGCATGGGGTGCGTGAATTATTAAGTGATAAATTTTCGGCCGATATTCAAATTACGGTGGATAAAAATCCAAATGGCCCTCCAATGGAGCCTCCTATCAATATTGAGTTAGTAGGAAAGAACAAAAGCTATGCTGACGTAATACTTGAAGCTGAAAAGGTAAAATTCTTTTTGAATGAACTAAATGTGAAAGGAGTTGATAAATTAAAACTCAATATCGAAACAGGAAAGCCTGAGTTGCCTATCATTATCGATAGGGAAAAGGCACGTATGCTTAATTTATCTACGCAACAGATCGCTATGGCTGTGAGAACAGCACTCTTTGGAAAAGAAGTAGCGAAATACAAAGAAGGGGAGGATGATTATGAGATCAATATTCGTTATGCAGATAAATACCGATATAATCTGGATGAACTTTTAAATCAAAAGATCATCTATAGAGACCAAAATAGTGGTAAAATGCATGATATTCCAATCTCATCAGTAGTAAAGGAAGTAACTCCAGTATCTACCTATAGTGCTGTAAAACGCTTGGATGAAGTTCCTCTGGTTACCATTATCTCAAATGTAATTGATGGTTATAATGCTAATGAAGTGATCGCTGAAATGAAGGCAGGGCTGGATAATTACGAAATTGATAATGATTTTACGATGAAGTTTACCGGACAGCAGGAAGATCAAGCAAAAGAGATGGCTTTTCTTTCGAATGCATTGATGATCGCTTTATTCCTTATCTTTTTGATCCTGGTAACCCAATTTAATTCAATAAGCAATCCGGCGCTGATCTTGACTGCGGTTATTTTAAGTTTGATCGGAGTGTTATTTGGCCTAATTATCTTCCAAATGGATTTTGTGATCATTATGACTATGATCGGGATCATTTCACTGGCAGGGGTAGTCGTTAATAATGCAATTGTACTGATTGATTATACCAATTTGGTGATCGAACGAAAAATGATTGACATGGGATTGGATGAGGATGAATTCCTTGAGATTGAAGAAGTAAAAGAAGCCATTGTAGTTGGAGGTAAAACACGTTTACGACCTGTTTTGCTTACTGCGATCACAACGGTTCTTGGATTATTACCATTGGCAATGGGAATGAATATCGATTTCATCGCCTTATTTACTGAGCTTGATCCTCATATTTATTTTGGTGGAGATAATGCGATCTTCTTCGGACCAATGTCATGGACCATTATTTTCGGATTAACCTTCGCAACTTTCCTTACCCTGGTGATCGTACCTGTGATGTATTTCCTATTAAGAAAAGTGGAGTACAGGATCAGAAGAGTAATGAAAAAATAAGCGCTTAATTCTAAGAAAAATATCGCTTTAAATTTATAAATGATAATCTTAAGCCCTCCGAGCATCATACTCTCGGAGGGTTTAGTATTTTTAAGCTGAAAATCACTACAAAATGAACTTCGACGTTAACGCCTATAGCTTTATTATTTTTCTTTCGGGAACAGTGATCATGGCTTTTCTATTTAATATTGTTTCAAAGCGGCTTCGAATTCCAACGGTTTTGCTCTTGATCGCAAGTGGGATGGCATTGGGTGAGCTGAACCGAAGATATATGCTTATTGGGGATGATCTCTTAACTCCTGTACTTGAAGTATTAGGAATCATGGGATTGATGATCATTGTACTGGAAGCGGCATTGGATCTTGAACTCAAAAGAGAAAAGATTGGTGTGATCTTTAGAAGTTTTTCAATCGCGCTGATATTGGTTATTATCACTTCATTAGCCACCGCTTTTATTATTCAGTGGTACCTCGATATAAATCTGAATCTGGCGATCGTTTATGCGATTCCATTAAGTATCGTAAGTAGTGCGATCACGATACCAAGCGTAAGTCAATTGCCCGAAAAGAAAAAGGAATTTATGATCTATGAAGCGACTTTTTCTGATATCCTCGGTATAATTCTATTTTATTTTATGATCGATGTAGTGGAGTCCGGTGAATGGGTGCCGGTGATCAAAGAGACAACGATCGAAAATGTGTTAACGATCTTAGCTTCGATCCTTCTATCCTATGTCCTTATTCTTTTTATTCAGCGTATTGGTAGAGGAATTAATTATTATCTGATCCTTGCCATATTAATGTTGCTTTTTGCACTTGGAAAATTGTTTCACCTTAGCAGTCTGATGATGATATTGATTTTTGGTTTGGTCATTAATAATAACAAACTCTTCTTTCTTGGCTTTATGCAGCGTTATATTAAACAAGGAACATATAAAGCCATTTTATTAAATCTTAAAGGCTTTACAGCACAGACTTCTTTTTTAGTCAGAACTTTTTTCTTTTTGGTTTTTGGAATGTCTATCAGTTTAGCTGTTTTTGGGAAATTAGAATACTACGCCATCACCTTATTGATCCTCGTAGTATTATATATTCTAAGAGCGATCAGTCTGGCGGTTTTTTTCAGAACACGTTTACTTCCGGAATTATTTATTGCACCCCGAGGACTGATCACCATCCTGCTTTTTTATTCCATGCCAAAAGCATTGAAAGTGGCAGGCTTTGAACAAGATCTTGTATTGATGCTTATCCTTAGCACCAATTTAATAATGATGTTTGCGTTGATGTTTACGAAGGTTGAGAAAAGGAACTGGAAGAGATCCAGACTTCAGATGCATTTTAAAGGTTCACTTTCGGGTTACTTTTATCGGACCAATAGAAAGTTCTTTTTTGCGACTATTTTTAAATGGATTACCAATTTTGATCAGCGTCTCATCATCTTTCGAAGCTAAAAGCTCTTCTTCATTACTTTGATTTTTAAAGGGTCGTTTGAATTTGATCAGGGTTTCATTATCGTCTGTATTTTCTTCGGCAACAAGGGTTTGATCTTCGGCAGCTGTATTTGTTAATTCTGGGACTTCATTCAGCGCTTCATTTATCTCATCCACTTTCGAAACGAGTGCATTTTCGATGGCTTGTTCTTCGATTTCAGGTTTTTGTTCTGTAACCAGAGTTTCTTTCTTAACTATTGGCTCCGTTTTTATAGGAGTAGGTTCTTGAATTTTTTGTATTGCCCGGGACTTTGTTTGAATTTTTTTCTCTGCGACTTGTATTGGTTTACTATCTTTTTCAGGAAGGTTTATATCCTTTACTTCTTTTTCTATTGGTAAGCTAGGAAAGCTTTTTCTTTCGCTGTAAAGCGCTTCTTTTCTTGTAAGGGCAAAAAGTATAATTCCAATTCCGAAGAGTACAACAAAGATGGCTGCAATTCTTCTTAATTGATAAAGAGGAATAAGTGGAATGGTTTTTTTAAGGGCTTTTTTATTTGGATAGATGATCGCTTCATTGGGTGTAAAATGCAATAGACCAATTTGTTTAAAGTCGGCTACTTTATCCGGATTTTGCTCAAGAAAATGATTTACTTGAGATTGTTCTGAGCTGCTAAGATCACCTTCATTATAAGCGGTGAAGTAAAGATCACAATTCTCTAATGAGATGGGATCGGATAGCATGGCCCCTTTTTTCAGATCGATCAATTCCTTATTAATTCTTGAAGGATTCGGAGCAGAAAGAATAGGTAGAAGATCTAATTCTTCGGCGATATCAGGATTTTCGATCAGGAAAACTTCGAATAGGCGATGCATTTCCACAGAAAGATTTCCTTCGATATAATCGATGGCGAATACTTCATAGTTCTTTCTGTTGATCACTTTCATGCTAAAATGTATGGATTACCGATAAACTTCTTAAGTGCCACTCTGGCCCGATAGATATATACTTTCACCTGCGATTCGCTAAGATCCAGGATCTCTCCGATCTCTTCGTAGCTATAACCTTCATAATCTCTTAAAAGGACCACTGATCTTTGAATTTCAGGCAGGGTTTCCATCGCTTTATCGAGCCAATATTTAAGATCGCTATAAGAAGAAGAATGACTTGCCTGGACGATATTATCCACTTTTGCTTCATATTTCCTTTTTCTAATAATATCGATCATCGTTCGATAGGCTGTTTTAAAGAGCCATGATTTTGCTTTTGCATATTCTATTTGATCAACGTGTTCCCAAAGTTTAATAAAACTTTCTTGCACGATGTCTTTGGAAAGATCTTCATCTCTTATTTGCTTAAGTATGTAGCGGAAGATAGGGTCTGAAAAGGCGTCTACCGACCGGTTATATTCAAAAACTTCCATGTAAAATTATATGCATATAAGTTAGGGACGGTTTAAACAGTTTAAAAGTTACACTTTTATATGAATAAAGATGTGAAATATGAAATGAGAGAGTTGAGATAAAAAAAAGAAATGAGTAAATGAGTGGCTAAGTGTATGAGTGGATTAGTAAGGCTGGAAGCACGAAGTAAAAAGACAGAGTGATTAATTATGATGTTAAAAGCTAGATTTCCCTGTCACCCTAAGCCTGTCGAAGGGTCTTAGAGTAAAAAAATCATACATTCATTCATTTACGAATTCATTCGTTAAATATTATAATTATATTTGCGCCCCAATTACGGCCTCGTAGCATAACTGGATAGTGCACTTGACTACGGATCAGGAGGTTAGGGGTTCGAATCCCTTCGAGGTCACAAAAAACCGCTCATCGAGCGGTTTTTTTTATGAGCTCAAGGGATGAGAACCAAGGGAGGGCCAGGGGTTCGACCTGCTTCGAATAAAAGATTTCACCAGCTTGAATATAAAATATTAAAATTATTTTCTTTTCAAATAAACAGAATCTATTGGCATTTTTTCAATTTTAAGCTTACCATCTACAAATTTTTCAAGATAAACTTGTAATACGTCATTTTCATGTAGAATGTATGGCAAATTAAATTTATAATTATGTTCAGATATTTTAATTAAAGAGTCTTCTAAGGATAGTTTTACAGCATTCCATGAATATTTTTTGTATTTACTTTGAAGTCTAATAATATAGTGCCCCTTCAAATCATATTGGTTTATGATAAAATAAAAAGGGCTGAATTGCCCTTTTTATTCGCTTATTATATGTAATTCAGTTTATTTAAGACTAAGGGTCACTTTATTAATTTTCCCATTAAATTTACTGCTTTCGCTGTCATAGTCGCTCACAGTCATTGTCTCTCTATCTAATCCAACATTTGCCGTTTCATCTGCCGAAAAGATGGCAATTTCGGTTTTTTCAATTTTAGCGGATCCTACATTTTTATCATTGATAAAAAGACTTGCCGTTCCACTGCCGCCCAATTTTGTTTTATCATCGTAGGCAAAGACAATTTTAACTGTTGATTTACCTTTAGGGAGTTCAGAATTACTTTTAACAGTATATACTTCCAATCCCAGATAATTATAAGCATATACCAGTTTATTTTCTTTTACATAGAAGGTCCATCCTCCAAATTTCCCTCCTTGCTGAATAATCACGCCATTTGTTTTGTTAGCACTCGTCTCAATATCGGCAACAATGTCAAAGGAGGTATTTTTAATATTAATAAAATCATTTTCAAGGAGGTCTCCCATCCCTTCATAAAGGGTTAAGGTGGTATGTCCAAACATCAAATCCGGACGGCCTGCCAGTTTGGGATTAAATAATTCCATTCTTCGATCATCCACGGGAAGAACATTGTATTTAATGGCCTCATCCATCCAGACTTCTTGCAATTGAGCAAGTTTATCAGGATATTTTTTTGCCAGGTCACTTGACATGCTGAAATCTTCATCTACTTTATATAGTTCCCAAACATCTTCTGCCAAGCTATACTTAGGTTTAGAATCCCATGGGGCAGAGTGTATCGTACCGGCGAACCATCCATTCGAATATACACCCCGGTTACCGAACATTTCGAAATATTGGGTTGTATGACGGTCTACTGCATTGGCATTTTCGAAGCTATACAACATACTCGTTCCTTCAATAGGCCGTTGCGGAATGCCATATACTACCTGAGGTTCAGGTAGTCCGGTCGCTTCTAAAATAGTAGGAACAACATCGATCACATGGTGCCATTGACTGCGTTGTTCGCCTTTGGCCTTAATGCCTTTTGGCCAGTGAATGACCATCCCTTGTCGTGTGCCCCCGTAATTGGAAGCCACCTGTTTGGTCCAGGTAAAGGGTGAGTCGAAGGCAACTGCCCAGCCGGCAGCCATGTGAGGATAGGTATTGGGAGATCCCCATTCATCGTAATACTGCAACATAAAGTCAACATCCGACCCTTTTTCTTCCATATTGAAATAGGTCATTTCGTTATAGAGGCCATTCATGACGCCTTCGG
>JAHECK010000007.1 GCA_024641785.1 Flavobacteriales bacterium
AGATAAACTTAAACTTTCTTTCGAAACGCCTCCATTAGAGAAACCGTTAAAAGAAGCATTCCAAAAGCATAGAACATATCTTCAACAGGAATGGTGAAAAGTCGAATACCTAAGTTTTCATCATTATTATACCATACAATTTCGTCCTGAATGAAGCTACCGGTTAAAATCCCATTTACAATAAAAAATGGGATCAAAACGATCAGAAAAGTTAGGTAAAAGCTATTTAATACATCTGGAGTTTTATATATAGCAAAAAGGAGGATCAAGAGAGATAGTGATGCATTTACTGCTGTGTAGGCTCTATCGTAGTGAAGAATGACAACAAATGCGAGAAGTATAATAAGAAAACGATTGATCCATTTAGTATATAGGTCGGTTAATTTTAACTGAGGATATAACTTACTTAATGTATAATGGGTAAATACACTTGCGTAGGGAATACAAATAAAAAATAACCATTCTTCTAAAGGTAGATGAAAAAGATAGAGGCCTATTAAGTAATATTCATTGAAACCCCATATTCCATATTTGGCAAATTGGGCATCCCATGCAATATAAATGGCCCCGCTTATGAGCATAGCAGGAATAAAATAGCGGTAGTTCTCGTAAAATTTTATCCTTGGATGAAAAGAGAAGATAAAGGGAATAAGAATAGCGAAGAGATCTAAATATAGATAGAGCTTCATTTGTCTTTATTTAATTCTGCTTTCAAGTATTTAAAAGGAACAATGAGCATTCCAAAGCACTCTCCATCTTCCTTATATATTTTTTTATGATGGATCTTATGCGCCCTTCGTATTGCCCGAAAGTAAAAATTATCAATTTTATTCAGAAATTTTAATCGATTATGAATAAAAACATCGTGTACTAAAAAATAGCATAGTCCGTAGGCTGTTATTCCTAATCCAATAACTAATAAATAAGGAGCATAGCTAATGGAAGCGATAAGAATAAAGATAATCGCCGGAGTGGCGAAAATGATAAAAAAGGAATCATTTTGTTCAAGAAAAGAATGAGATGATTCTTTTGTGTGATGATCTTCATGCAGTTTCCATAAAAGCCCATGCATAATGTATTTATGGGCAAACCATGCAACGAATTCCATGAAAACAAAAGTGAGCAAAAAAACAAGTAAATAAGCCATGTGTTTTTTACAATTTTAATTTAGGAAGCTATATGAACTAATTCTGCAAAATTAGAAATATTCTTTCTATAAATTTCGGCATAAATAATTTTAAACCATTCGGTATAAGTCTCTGGATATAGCATGATGTCTTTCTCCAAGGCTTCTTTTGAAATATATTTATAATCACTTACCTCATCTTGATTTATTTTGGGTAAGTCAGATGAGATTCCGAAAAACAAATGATCTATTTCGTGCTCAATAAGCTGATTTTCCAATACCGCTCGATAGGTAAATGAATACATTTTTTTTAAAGAACAGTCGATACCCATTTCTTCTATTAATCTTCTTTCGGCTGCATCTTGAACTTCTTCGTGAGGGTAGGGGTGACTGCAACATGAATTCGACCAAAGTCCACCGGAATGATACTTTTCATCCGCTCTTTTTTGGAGGAGCCATTCGCCCTTTTCATTAAATAATAATATTGAAACGGCACGATGAAGAAGTCCTTCCTGATGCGCTTGCAGTTTGGGAACAAAGCCAATTACCTTGTCGTCTTCATCTACATGTAAAACCATTGGATCTTTCATTTTAATTCCTTCTTTAGTTGAGTTAATTCTTTAATTTGTTCGTCAGATAATTTTTTGCCTTTGAGGAGATTATTGATAAAGACGAATGACCATTTTTGGTCTATATTTTTATTTCTGATATCTTGGATAAATACATCCAGGTCAGAATTTATATCATTATTGTAAAATAAAAAAGAGGGGGCATTAAGTTGAATTAATAAACGCAGGTAGCGTTGTTCACCATTCACTTTATCTTTTTCAATTGAAGTATCGATCTTATCTTTTCCATCATAAAATGACTTAAGTTTTGTGGTTGGCAAAAAAACATATTGAGCCATAATTGCTTTGCAAACACCAATATAGGCAAGGTTTACGGGAGAATCTTCATCGCCATATTTCGATAACATTTGTTCAACGTTCTCTTTATTGAGTTCTATGCTATGAAAGTCATCTCTAAAATCAGCATACACGGAATTGATAGTGAGTATAAAAATGATTAAAAAGAATGTTTTAGCAGCCATTTTCATTATAGCATATTTAATTTAACAAGAGCGTAAGATTTAATGAGCAAGCCAAATTTGACGTGATTTTTAACTCGAATTCTTTTATCCATTATCTTTAAAGATGGAGTTGCTTTTAGCTTATTTAATAGTTGTTTATAATAGACATAAGCTGTATACACCCCAAATTTTGAAGTAGAGGGTAAGCGCACTATTCCTTCAAAAGCACGTCTGAAATCTTCTTCAATTTCATTAATGATCTCTTCTTTATTTGCCTGATTTAAATTATTTAAATCAAGATTTGGAAAGTAACTTCGATTTAAGATCTCGATATCACTTTTCAGATCCCTTAAAAAATTAACCTTTTGAAAGGCAGCACCCAGGTGCATGGCACTTTCTTTTAATTCATCATATTTTTCCTGATTGCCATTAACAAATACTTTAAGACACATTAATCCAACCACTTCTGCAGATCCATAAATGTATTTTGAGTAATCACTTACACTATCATAGTCCGATTTTACAAGATCCATTTTCATACTATGAAGGAAGGCATCTACTAATTCCAGATCGATATTATATTTATGGACGGTATCTTGAAAAGAGTTTAAAATGGGGTTTAAACTAATACCGAATTCTAAAGCATGGTAATAATCACTTTCAAATTTTAATAGGAGTTTTTCTTTATCATAACCATGAAAAGAATCTACAATTTCATCAGCAAATCTTACAAAACCATAGATGTTGTGAATAGCTGGACGAATAGATGGAGCCAACATGTTCGTTGCAAGCAAAAATGAAGTGCTATAACTTTTTGTTACAGACTTACTGCACTCGTAAGAAACTTGGTCAAATATTGATTTCATACTTTTCTAGTTTAGGCGTTAGTTTATTAATTTGCTCGGCGACTATCTTACCGGAGATAAGAGCAGGAGGGACTCCAGGACCCGGAACGGTTAGCTGCCCGGTGAAAAATAAGTTCTCTATTTTTTTACTCTTTATACTTGGTCGAAGAAAAGCCGTTTGCATAAGCGTATTGGCCATTCCGTAAGCATTTCCTTTATAGGCATTGTAGTCCTCTTTAAAATCATTGACACAATAAGAGTCTTTAAAAAGGATGCTTGATCTTAATTCCTGCTTTGTCAGTTTTTCCATTCGTTCGAGAATAATATCGAAATATTTTTCTCTCAATTCCGGAGTGTCTTTTAGATCGGGTGCTAATGGGATGAGAAAAAATGCAGATTCTTTACCTTTTGGAGCTGCCTCAGGATCTGTTATACTTGGAAAATTGGCATAAAACAATGGTTCTTCTGGCCAGCTTGGATTGTCGTAAATTTCAATTGCATGCTTATCAAAGGGTACATCAAAAAATAAATTGTGATGAAGTAAATCTTTTAGTTTTTTATCAAATCCTACAAAAAATAGCAAAGAAGAAGGTGCCATTGTTCTTTTACTCCAGTACTTTTCGCTGTAGCTTCTGTATTTCGGATCAAGAAGGCTTTCAGTATGTTTATAATCAGCACCGGAAACAAGAATGTCTACCTCAATTATTTCATTGTTTATAGTTATACTTTCTACTTTATTTTCTTTTCCAATGTGAATAGATGATACGCTGGCATTAGTATAATATTTCACCCCAAGCTCCTTCGAAAGTGTTATCATTCCTTCAATTACAGAACGCATACCTCCTTTAGGATACCAGGTACCTAAGCCGAAATCCGCATAGTTCATAAAACTATAGAACAAAGGGGTATCGGAAGGTTTTGCTCCTAAAAATAAAACGGGGAATTCTAAGATTTGCTGCAATCGTTTGTCATCAAAATTTTTCTTGACATAGTCATGAATGGTCAGATAGAATTGCTTTAAATTAAGAACCGTGTCTATGGTAATAAGCTCACTCGGACTTAGTCCGGGTTTGTAAACCAAATTACCAATGGCTATTTCATAATTCTTTTTTGCAATCGCTAAGAACTTTTCAAGTTTAATAGAAGATCCGGGTTCGATAGCTTCAAATGTGATTAGAATTTTCTCTAATGTATCATCGATATCTACAAAGTCATCTTTTTCGAAAAAAACACGATAAGCGGGTGCTAATTTTTCTAAGTGATAATAGTCAGATGTCTTTTTGCCTAAATCCTCAAAGAAACGATCAAATACATCAGGCATCCAATACCATGAAGGACCAATATCGAATTTAAATCCATCGATAACGTACTGACGTGCTCGGCCTCCTAATTGATCATTTTTCTCAAAAACACTGACATTGTGTCCCACTTTAGCGAGATAAGATGCCGCTGCTACAGAGGAAAATCCAGAGCCAATAATTGTTATGTTTCTCATATCGTTTAACAAATAAACGAAAAAGTTAAACAAAAAGCAAATAATTGAAAATAAATATTTAAAAACTGATATTAAAAATGATCAATAAGTTCTAAAATATTTTGATGAACAAATACATTTTTGGGAAGCTTACCCTTTTCGAGTTGCTTGGTATTATGACCTAAAATATGAAATTTTTCATTTCTAAGCTGAAGAATTTCATTCGACATCTGATTTATATAATTTTCAGCATCTTCTACAAGCGGTTCTACCGTGAAATAACTTATATAGGTAATATCAGCGAATATATTTTGTAGTTCTTTAAGATTTGAAATAGGAACACTTGGGCCTAAAAAAACTGATTTGAAGCCTTTGAGTAGCAATTCGAAATGAATATACAATAGACCGATCTCATGATTTTCATTCAAGGGTAAAAACAGAACTGCGGTCCTATTATCTTCTATTTTGCTGTTTTGAACACGTTCGATATTGATCAGTAATTTTTGCTGGATCAAAGTGGAAATAAAGCGTTCATGCGCAGGAGTGATCGTATTGCATTGCCATAAAAGGCCTATTTCTTCAAGCAAGTTTAAGATTACATTCAAAAAGATCTCCCGAAACGAATGTTGTGTTAATAATTGATTAAAAGTAGTATCAAATAATTGCTGATCGAAGTTTAGCATCGCAATTTTAAACATGTTAATTGCATGCTGAGAACTGTTCTTATCTACTACAAGTTCCCTGACTCTTCTATTCAATTCTAATTCGTTTAGGGCCGCAATTTTTGAAACTTTTAGTCCATTTTCAGATAGTAATGAGACATTAAGTATTTTTTGTAAATTTTCTAAATTATAGGTACGAATGTTTGTATCGGTTCTTTCCGGTTCTAATAAATCATACCTTTTTTCCCAAATGCGAATGGTATGTGCTTTTATACCGCTTAGATTTTCCAGATCTTTTATCGAGAATGAAGTCTTAATGCTCATTAATTTTGTTTACTTAATACTTGACAAAGCTAAACAAAAATAATTATTAATTAACTTTTTATTTTATTTTTTAAATAAACTGACTTTTAGATCTTATAAATAAGTGGATTAAAGGCTTTCGAAACCACCATTACTTTTTCGCCTATATTTAGTTCACTGGCTTCTTTTTCTCCAACGACCACTTTCACCAAGTTTTTTCCTATTAAAACAGTAACAATGTATATAATATCAGAAGCCTGTATAGATAAAATCTCACCTGTAAATTGAAATTTACCGCTGATATGTCGATCTGTAAAAAGGGATA
Source organism: Flavobacteriales bacterium (assembly GCA_024641785.1). Taxonomy (GTDB): domain Bacteria; phylum Bacteroidota; class Bacteroidia; order Flavobacteriales_D; family JAHECK01; genus JAHECK01. The sequence goes on from JAHECK010000007.1 coordinate 5,805, forward strand.
GAACATCACCTGTTCGAGTTATTTTACCATTTTCAACAAAAAGTACCGAATCTGACATTTTGCTTATTTCCCCAATATCATGACTTACCATAAGCGTTGTTAAATTTAATTTTTCATGCATAAGCAGGATGTAATCCTGTAATTCATCTCTCATTTTGGTATCTAAGGCCGATAAAGGTTCATCAAGCAGGAGTATCGAGGGTTTTCTTGCCAAAGCTCTTGCTAAAGCTACTCGCTGCTTCTGTCCTCCCGATAAGGTTTCAGGATAACGATCTTTAAGCGTTTTAAGATTTACTATCTCTAAAAGTTCATTTAACCATTCTGATTTTTCATTTTTTGAAATCCCATATGAAATATTTTGTTTGATCGTCATATTTGGGAATAGTGCAAAATCTTGAAATACGAATCCGATCTCCCTTTTTTGTATGGCTAAATTTATTTTTTGATTTGAACTAAACCATACTTCCTCATCGATGTTTATATTACCTGCATCCGGAAGCAAAAGTCCTGAGATCATTCTAAGGAGGGATGTTTTCCCCGATCCTGATTCTCCATAGATAGCGGTTAAAGAGCCTCTTTCAATAGTAAAATTGAAATCAAGGAAAAAGGGGTTGTTTATTCCTTTAAACTGTTTCTGCAACTTGATATCTATCATCTCCAAAATCGTTTTAGATAACCTCCATTAATCGTATATACCAATAGTAAAACAGCAAATGTGATTGCAAATAAAATCAACGAATATTGGTTTGCACCTGTATAATTCATGGCTTCTACCTCGTCATATATGGCAATAGAAGCAACTCTGGTCTCATTTGGAATGCTTCCTCCAATCATCAATACTACTCCAAACTCTCCAATTGTATGAGCAAATGATAAAACAATTCCTGTTAACAATGCTGGTTTTATATTGGGCAAAAGCACTCTGAATAATGTCTCTTTCTTTGATTTTCCTAATACGATAGAAGCTTCACTAAGATAAGTCGGAAGTTTACTCAATCCTGCTTGTATTGGATGAACCATAAAAGGAAAGCTATAAATGATAGAAGCAAAAACAAGTCCTTCGAATGAGAAAATTAATTTAAGTCCGAAATGCTCATTTAGCCATAATGCAAATTGATTTGAAGGACTAAATGCGATAAGAAGATAGAATCCCAATACCGTAGGAGGAAGTACAAGTGGCATACTCACTAAAGTTTCGATAATTGGCTTCAGTTTCGACTTGGTAAATGACAACCAATAAGCAATGGGTATTGCAAGAAAAAATAAAATAAAAGTTGTTATCAGCGCCAATCTAAAGGTCAATATGATAGGTCCCCAATCCATTATTGTGCAAGCATTATTTCATTCGTTTTTACCATTGCTGTTATTCTCATTCCGGGTTCTAATTTGAGTTTTTCCAATGATTGACTTGTTATGATTGAATTGAGTTCAATTTCATTAAATAATAGGCGAATACTGCTCAGTAATTTTCCTTTTTTGATTTCTGCAATCGTGCATGAAAAAACATTTTCAAGGCTAATATTATGAACTTCATTTTTTGATAAAATCACTTCAGTCTCTTTGAAAAGGATTTGAATAGGTCTATTTTCTACTAAATAGTCTACGCTTTCTGGTGTTTCAATAATAATAACAGAAAAAGGGGTGTCTTCGCACTTTATGGTCACTAGTGATAAACGATCACAAACTTCAATCGAGGTAATAATTCCATTTAATACGTTCATTTTAAAATTTTGGCCGGAACATCATATCCGCTTTTTGTTAATATAGCTTGTGCTTTGTCAGAAAATAAAAATAGATAAAACTTTTTAGCGTCTGATTCATTGCCATTGCTATTTTTAATAAGTATCGCACTTTGCTCAATCGTTTTATAGCAGTTTTTATCTAATTCTATAAAGTTATAATATGCATTGTTTTCGAGTGAATATAGCGTTGATTTAGCTGTAATGGCTATTTCGGCAGCAGAAGAAATTAAAAATTGATTTGTTTGCGCTATACTTTCACCAAAAACGAGTTTTGATGAAACGTCATCATACAGATTATAATAATTGAGCACTTGTTCTGCGGCTTTTCCGTATGGAGCCGATCTTGGATTTGCAATAGCGATGTGTTGCACACTTTTTGATTTTAAATTTACAAGTGAGGCTTGAATTTCGGGGTTTAGACTTAATAGAATAAGATTCCCATAAGCATATACTTTTGGCAAAGCGATACTTTTACCCGCTTCAACTATTTTCCGGGGATAGAACGCATCAGCTGAAACAAAAACGTCGAAAGGAGCACCTTCAAGGATCTGTGCAGTAAGTTTTCCACTTGATCCACTTATCAATGACACATGAATACCGGTTTCTACTTCAAATAAATCTGCAATTTCTAAAAGGGCAAACTGCATATTGGCAGCACCTGCAACCTTTATATTATTAGACTTAATGTTTTTACAAGATGTGAATTGAAAAAACACCAAAATAAATATAAACACTATTCTAAATGGAGGTAAGGAGCTTCTTGACATAAGGGATATAAAATTAATATCAATTTTGTATCCTACTATCATTAAAGCTTTTTTTAGTTTGTTACTATTTCATTCAATAATTGAATTGATATTTTTCATTTTTTACTTAATTAATGTAATTGAAAATTTAATTACATTTGAAAGACGACTATAAAAACAAGATACATTTCCGATAAATAGATAAATTCTAGTCCTATTGCTATTGGGATTAAATCCAAAATTAATATGAAGAATAGAAGTGAAATTATATCAGCCATTGCTTTTTTAACTATTGCTATTTCATTCCTTTTTATTAGCTCTTGTAAAAAAGATGAGACTATTGAACCTACTCCTTTGAGAACTTATGCAGATCTTGAAAATGATTTTGATGCCATTGATATTTCAGATGGAATTATTGATGTTTCTTTAGAGGCGACCTCTTTTTTGACTTGGGATGTGAGAATTATTTCTCCTGGTATTGTTGAAGGAGAAACCTATCCGCTCGTTTTTACATTACATGGAGCGGCAAACGGCAGCCCAACTGCTCATCAAGCTACAGCTTGCCTTGCTGAGCCTGGTCTAGAAGCATTAGGAGCGATTATCGTTAGTCCGAACGGATATCTCTATCAATGGTATGAAGGGCCAAATATTCAACAAGTCTTAACCCTTGTAAATTTGGCGAAGAAATATTGGCCAGTTGATACAAATAAAATAGCGCTTACCGGATATAGTAATGGCGGAAATGGAAGTTGGTTTTTTGCTGAAACACATCCCGAAATATTTAGCGCTGCAATTCCAATGGCATCCTCTTACAATACTTATAATACTGATTCGGTAGGAAGATATATTGAAACACCTCTTTACGTAATTCATGGAGAAAATGATGATTTATTTCCATTAGAAGACACGCAATTATGGGTGAATGTGACCGAAGCAGTTGGGACCAATGTTACTTTTGTTGTGGCTCCCGGATTAACCCATAATGAACCTTGTAATTATGTAAGTTATTTACAAGATGCTTCTCAATGGTTGATCAATGATATTTGGCAATAATCAGGGAATTTCATAAAGTGTAATATCACCCAGTCTATCGGGTTCTCCTTCCGTTGCTTTTAGGTTGATCTTTACTTCGCCATCATTATAAACATCAACGATCAAATAGTTGGAATCAACCGCTCTTCCCATTCCGGAAGCTACAAGATGAACGTTGCTATATTTATAATATGCGAATGGAGAAGCGGAATTTGTAGCTCCTATATCACCTGAAAACAAATAAACAGGCTTATTTGTATTTTGGAGTATAGGGTCAATTTCTGCCCAATAATTAGAAGAACCCGGATAATGTCCAATATAATTTATTCCAATATTTTGGAAGATACTGTCCGGGCTCCACCAAATCAATTCGTGACAAAAAACGAAAATATTTGAGACAGTTTCAATCGATGTCAATGTGTTTTCTAAAAAAGTCTTTTGTTCACCCTCGATATTCCAGTTAGTTGGATTAAGAATGATAAATAGATCATTTCCCTCTAAAAATGAATAATAATAGCTTCCAAAAAGATTCAGGAATACTTCTCCTCTGTCATGATTCCCCGCTGCAACATGATAATCGATACCAAGTGTTTGCATATCCGTAATTGCTGAGTCCCATTGTGCTTCATTTAAATTGTTTCTGACAACGTCTCCGGTATAGATGGCATAATCTATTTTTGGAAATTCCTGGATGTATGTAAACTGTTCTTTAAATGGAGGGTAAAAGCCAATGCTGCTTGCCAAAGGATCACCATATACATGTCCCGCAACTAGGTAGGAATAACTTATTTCATTGGATACTAATGGAGTATCATTTTCTTTTTTCGTACAAGACGAGAACATAAAAAGTATTAGGTAGGGGAGTATGACTTGCTTTATTTTAAAATTCCAATTCATCATTCTAATATTTTAGTTCTACACCAATTTTAACCCAATTAACATCACTTAGAATAGCATCTTTAGCTAAATTATTGATCAATGAAGTGAATTCGATCGTTAATGAATTTCCGGTGCGAATAGATAATTCTTCTAATGTTTCACCTTCATTTGCTTGCACGATATGTACAGTTGTTTTATAAATTGAATCACGCTCTTCAATTGTTATAGTATGAAAACTCTGTACGCATTCGTCGAGTGCATTGCTGTATTTTTCTTCTGCGATTTCCACAAATTGATAAGTTCTTCCATCTCTTGTTAACCACAGTAATTTTCCGACAATTTTTTGATCCTCATATATTTTTTCGAATTGAATGATATGAGCCGGATAACCATTTATTGTCAGCGCTTCATTTCTGCTGGGTTCAATTTTATAATTTCTTGAAAATTCATCAAGAAAGGTGTTGGCTAACATAGTAGGATCCGTCATCGAATCGGCCAGTAAAAATACGAGTTGAGAATTTTTATCCGGAGAGCTAAATGATAACGAATTGGGCGAATTAGTGGCAATCCAATCGTTTGGAAATGAAAAAACAAATCCCATATCAGGATGTAAAAATTGTCCATTTCGGATTATTCCTGTTTTTGGATCATCACCTATTATTATTCCTTCTAAATGATCTAAAAAAGCTTTATGCTGAACAGCGCCTTCAGGGATTTTTTCATAATCCAGTTTAGGAATATATTTATTTAATTCTTCAACTCTTTTTGGGGTATAGGGATGAGAATCGAACCAAGTGGATTTTTCTTCATTTCCGCTTTCCAAAAGCGTTTCTTCTGAAATTTTATTTAATATGATTGCAATTCCACTTGGATCATATCCTGCAGAGTAAGCTAATTTCGCTCCTTTTTGGTCAGCTGATTTTTCATTAGATCTGCTATATGCCGAATTGAAAAGAAAAACCGGAGAGATCAGAAGACTTCCGGCAGAAGGAGCAAAAATTCCGACGATAGCCCCCGGAATAAGAAAAATGGATGAAAAAAGGCTTCTATTTTGAGCTTTTCGTCCATGTTGATCATGCACATGCGTGATCTCATGACCCATGACCCCGGCTAATTCATCTTCTGAATTAACTAGTACCAATAATCCTCTTGAAAAATAAACATAACCACCAGGTAAAGCCATTGCATTTGGCTCATTCATATCAAGAATACCGAATTCATAATCGAATTTTTGAGGATCCAGATAGTGTACTAATTTTTGGCCAACTTCATTTAAATTTATTAGTGCCGGATGTTCATACAATCCGATCTGTGAAATGATAGCCTTATTTGTTTCTTTTCCAAGCGCAATATCCTTCTCTATGCTTTGCCCATAGATAAGGTGTGTAAAAAAGAGTTGCAATATCACTAAGGTGATCTTTAATTTCATTTAAAATGCTTTTACCTGTTTTAAAATTATTTAATCCTAAGCTATTCTTTACTTAAATAAACTACCAATTTATTAAAATCGGCAGCTGAATTAATTACTGCGCGATAATCTTCAAATTCGGATACTTCGTAATGAACTTTTTCATAAAACTCATCACACAAGATAACTAAGAGATCATTTTCTATGGTATAGGAAGAATTAAAACTGGCATAAACACCATTCTCATCCTCTGCATCCACATTAATGGAAATGGATTCTAAATTACTTAATGAATAACCTTCAGGAATAGTAAATTTAATTTCACGATGATAAAATTTTCTAAAATCACTGTTTACCGGTTTTGTTCTTTTTGATGCCTGATACATTTCCGTTTGGGGGCCAATCAATAAGCCCAGTTTCAATAAATATTTATCTCTGGCTACACTCACAAAATCACTTACGGTAAATGTACTATTGATGATAAATGGCTCAACTCCTAACATAGAAAAACCAGTGTTTTTTGTTTCAACATTTTCGATATCCATCGTTTCTGAAATCCAGGAAACCTGAGCCTTATTAGCAGTTTCAATATCTTTCGGATCCATTAATTCATAATAGGGCTGCATTGCAGATGCAAAATATCCGGTGCTTTTGGTTTCAAGATCGACAGCTAGGGCTGAAAAATCATCATTCATCGCTACATCCATAATCATATCATGGCGTGAATCGTTTGCTTTGGCGCCTTCCATGAATTTTATTTGACTAGCACCGGAAACAAAATCACCTAATTCAACTCGTTGAAAAAAAGCAGCATAATTATCTTGCAAATAATAATCAATAATTCCTATTACTCCGAAACTATCGTTCGGATCTAAATATTTATCAATTTCAGGAAAATACATAAGGTAGGTATCTAAATAGCTATATGACTCGAATTTAGCATCGAAGGATTCTTTTGATCGGTCGCAGGTCATTAGTATTTCATATTGAATATTTAGTTCTTTAGATGCAATGGCTATCGCTTTTATTAATCCTAAAGGATTTGTGATCTTATTCTCAGATACAAATGACAAGTTTGTCAACTCATCAGAATAGGCATCGACAATAGCGATCGATTTTTTTAAATATACTTCCAGTGCTCTAATTTGATCTTCTTTATTAGATAAATTTTTAATACCGCTTTCCTTTATCCATTTAGCGACAATTTTTAGATCTGTTTTATTTGCGGTCGTACTCGCATTAATAATATAATCAGCCATATTGCTATAGCTTATAATATCTTTCTTGTTATTGAATAGGTTTTCGCTTAGCTTGTAAACTACTTGAATTGCATTTACCTGATAAAATGCCTGGTATTCACTTATATATTTTGGTATATAATCATAATGCTTATAAAGATGATTTCGACTTTCATCAGTAGTATCTGATTCCATTTCGCCAAAACCATTTAATCCTTTATAGGAGAATACTAAGTTCCATGGAGAAATAATTTTAAAATCGAAGTTGAGTTGAGGAACATCATTCTGTATTATGAGCCTTTCTCCGGAATATTCAGCTGGAATAATTTGAATATAAAAATATTCGATGATTGAACCTTTTACCAATCCTTTAAAAGCATAATAATAAGTTAAGTTTCCATTTTCATCTTCAGATGTATTAATGTCATTTTCATCGAGTTCTATTACTTTACCATCTGGCGAGATCGTTCTTGCTTTAGTTACTTCAAGAGCTTCATCATTAGCTACCGGAAGGTAAATGCGATTATTTCTTTCAATCGCTTCGTCACTGCCTAAATAAGCTGCTCTATGATAGAGGTAACGTTCTATAAATTCATCATCATTATATCCATACTCTGCAATGATCTTTTTTAATAAATTCACTTCAGACTCGCCTTTTAATGAATCCGGACAGCTTATTTCTAAAGGATCTGAGCTCCAAACATAATTTGAAGTGTAAAAATCTTGTGAAAAAGAGCTGATCCCAATGAATAAGAGTGTGCTCACGATTAAAAATAGTTTACTCATTATTTTGTTTTATGATGACAACTTCGTTTTGACTTTTTTTGATCTTCAATATACTATCATTCCATATTTTGAAACTATCTTTTTGAATTGTTAGATAGTTAATATGCGTTTTCTGATACAAGGTGATTTGTTGATCCTTGATCTCATATTTAGAATGATATCGAATGAATTCATTCTCAACATTTAAATTTTCGGGCATATAATCAACTGACCATCCACTTGGAACTTCTAGCGTATTCTCAGATTCGAAGGCAATCCCATATTTATTTCTAATAGGGATGGTCCGTTCATCTTCTATTTTTTGACCTTCCATATTATTATCCAAATTCATATTGATATACATTTCATCCCCATTCGTCAGGATATAATCGTTTATACTAAAGTCATAACTCACTTCTAATGGAATTTCATTTGGGTAGAGATTTTCTTCTTTAAAATTATTGGGTAAAAATTTATTACTTCCTTTTGTAAAAAATGATTTATAGAATTTCAATTTATCATCATCACTGATGTTTTCTATTTGATACTCAAATTGTGCTTTTTGATAGCCCTCGATAGAAGAAACAGCGTGGCCATTTAAATTCTTACCATTGATGGTTAAAAATACTTTTTCAGCTATTTTATTGTCTATGGCATCTAAAACAGGGACTTCAATTACTTCAAATTCATTTGCTCCTAATTTGATCAAAGCTTCTTTGCCTTGTATAAAAGCCGATGGTAAACCAAATTTATAATAGCGACCTGTTGCATCCAGGAAATAATATTTCCCGTCTTTATCAATATAGGTTGCGATCATATGGTTATCAACCACAGGAGTTGGAACATCCGAGTATCGATAAGGAAGTGAATTGGTTCCTATCCAGGTGATGTATGATTTAACTCCTGCATAGGAAAGTAATTGTGTAATTGTACTTGCCATGTCTTTACAATCTCCATATCTATTTTGACAAACAAAATTGGCTTCTCTGGGAACAAATCCACCCATACCATATTCAATTGCGATATATTTAATATTGTCCTGAGTCCAATAAAACACCTTTCTTACAATATCTAATTCATCAAGCGCACCAGCAATAATTGAATCTACTAATAATTGAAGTTCAGGATCCTTTTTGTCTCCATTTAAGTCACCAATTATACCATTATACCAGTTGAATAGATCGGATGTATTTCTTAAAACATTGGTAGTGTTACCATCGATAGTATAACTTTTTACATAGGGGATTACATGGGGTGCATACCAAGAAATTCCGGGAGAGGAACTTTCATTATCCAAGTCATTAACATTATTAATTTCCCAAGTATAGATGGTTTTTCCTTTATTTTTTGTGATCGTATAATCAACTTTAATTTTATCAAGATTAAATTCTGCTATTCCTATTTCAATCGCATCATCTGCTATAATTTGATAGGTTTTATGTTCGATGGGAATATAGGATTGGAGAAATTCCTTACCCAGAAGATGTTCTTCTTTATGAATGGTTCGATAGCTTATTTCTGAGATCGCACCTTTTTGTAATCCTTCATAAGAAAAGATCTTATACCTAATATCATCATGAAAAATACTGGAACTTAATTCATCCTTTTCTTTAAATTCTTTAACCTTTACAACTTTATATTTTTTTGCTCCCGGTAGGTAGGTGCTTGCTTTTAGATCTTTAATTTCACTAAATGATGAATAAGGAATTTCTTCTTCCTTCCAATATCCTGCAATATCTTGTAAGTAAAATGTCTTCTCATATTTATCTTCATAGATAAAAAGTGCATCATCTACTATCTCAAAATTAATGATAACAGCTTCTTCGAGTGTAATTGCCCAGATACCAGGATATTTTTCCTGATACTTTTTTAAATCTTCAGCGGGTTGTGCTTTCAGGGCGCTTACAAATACAAAAAGAAAAATAAAAAGAATTGAGTTTCGTATCATTCATTTAATATTAGCGCGTTACTAAAATAGTATTCCGTATTTAATGGAATGCCTTCATCCTTGAATGTTTTAACAGCTCCATTAAGTTCTATCATAACGATAAGATTTCGTTTTAATTATTTTACCTTTTTCATTATAATAAGTTGCTATTTTATTTTTAGCATCATAATAATGGGGGATCGACTTCATTAATTTTGGTTAGGATATAAACTTTCTTTTGATCCAAAATAATCTTTATCCGAAAATTTGATTCTTTCTGCTAAGCTTCCATCTTCAAAACAGAATAGATACTCTTCCTGAATAAACCCATATTCCATAAGGTTCTTTTTTGGAAAGATCATATTTTCAATTCTTTGCAAGTAGCGTATTTATGTAAAAATAAACAAGTACCAAGCTCAAGTATTTGTTTAATTTTTTTTAAATCAGTAACTATTTTGAATTGATAGATAAAAGAATTGGATTGAATTAGTTGCTATCTCCTACTTGCCATATTTTGATGATCTTATCATCTCCACCGCTAGCTAAAAGTCCATTATGCAGCCAGCATACAGCATTGACGGAATGCACATGACCTTCACCAGTAAATTTGCTGATCGTTGTGGGAATATCAAATGTAGGATCCCACACTTTGATAGATTTATCTTTTGAAACAGTAACATATAAATCATCCCACTTATGATGATCAAAACCATAAATAGTGGATTGGTGAATCGCCCTCTGATAAATGTGTTTATAGTCTTGGTCGGTTTTCCAAAAATTTAAAACACCATCGATACAACCAGTAATTAACATCTTCTTATGTGGATGATATCGTGTAAGATAAACACCGCGATCATGTGCTTTAAAGCGCATAATTCTTTTTAAATTCTTCACATCAAAAACACTTACAGTTCCGTCGATAGCTCCTATCGCCAAATGGCCTAAATCTTTATTAAGATCAAAGGATCGCAGTTTCTTATCACTTACCAAAACCTCATGGATAGGATTGAAAGATGGAAATTCCCAGGTTCTTAAAATTCCGTCTCCACCTATACTTGCAAGACGGTGATCATTTAAAAATAACATATCAAATACACCCGAAATATGAAGGTCTGAATACTTGATCACCTCATTTGTATTTCGGTCTATACTGTAAATATTGCCATTCATCGTTCCCAATAAATAAACCCCTTTTATAGGCGTTTTGATCATTGAAAAAATAACCTCTTTAATACTGGCGATCACCTTGGATGTACTATGCTCAGAGAGTCTCCAGGCGATAAGCATACCGTCACCTCCGCTGGAAATCAGCTCATTAATTTCTTCCCCTTGCATAAGGGCGTAAATACCGGATTGATGACCTGTAAGATTTTCTAAATGAGTATACTTAATTGTTTTTTCCATCGTTATATTGAAACACAATGCAATGTTGAAAAGATTGGGCAAACTTACATCTAAAATTTTTAATATTCCTGTAGCTTTCGAATGAAAAAACACCGCTTTATTTTGAAGAACCTAATTTTGCTTTTGCCTCTTTTTTTCGTGTTTAATTTATTAATTGCACAGGCTCCGGTCTCCTCTTCCTTATCGGATATTGAATTAAATAAAAAGGTGGATGCCCTTTCTATAGAAGATCAAATTGCCCAGCTGATGATGGTAGCAATGTATCCTAAACAAGGAGAAAGTCATCAAGAAGAGATCATCCAATTAATTCAGGAATATAAAATTGGGGGTTTGATCGTTTTTCAGGGGACAAGCAGACAGATTCAAGATGATCTTACAACATATCAATCCTTTTCAGAAATACCTTTACTTACATCCATCGATGGGGAATGGGGGCCTGGAATGCGATTAAGCGATGCGCCAAATTTCCCCAAAGCGATGCCTTTAGGAGCGATCGAAAACGATTCTTTGATCTATTTAATGGGAAAAGAGATCGCACGAGAACTCAAACAATTGGGGATTTATGTCAATTTCGCTCCGGTCGTAGATGTAAACAGTAATCCAGATAATCCTGTGATTGGAATTCGTTCATTTGGTGACAAGGCGGATAAAGTGACCCAAAAAGCAGGATTTTACCTAAGAGGAATGCAGGACAATGGAGTAATGGCTGTTTTAAAACATTTCCCGGGTCATGGTGATACAGATGCAGATTCACACAAAGCTCTTCCTGTTATTAATCATGATAGAGCCTATCTGGATTCAATAGATCTCAAACCCTTTAGGCTGTTGATCAAAGAAGGAGCAATGGGAGTGATGAGTGCTCATTTAAATGTGCCTGCTTTAGATAATACCGAAGGAAGTATCAGTTCATTTTCTCCTGTAATTATAAAAGGTTTATTAAAAGATGAATTGAATTTTAAAGGTCTTGTTTACACAGATGCTTTAAATATGAAGGGAGCCAGTGATAATATCTCAAAAGGAAGATTAGAAGTGGAGGCTTTGATCGCAGGAAATGATATTCTGCTAATGCCTAAAGATGTTCCCTCAGCTATTGAGGCTATTCTACTTGCGATCGAGAATAAGGAAATTGACAGATCGCAGATCAGAGCCTCATGTAAGAAAGTATTGTATTATAAAAGTCTTTTAAAGATAAGTCCACCAGCAAAAAAATCCCCGATTAGTAAAGATTTGAATTCATCTTATTCAAAATCTTTACAAAAGCAGTTAATTACAAAAAGCTTGACACTTCTTGTCAATCAAAATAATATTATTCCTCTGAAAAAAATAAATCAAAAACGTATTGTCTCGATCAGTATTGGAGAAGACGAAAGCGTTTTTTTTAATAAAATGTTGAGGAAATATAGCAATATAAAAACCATAAATCTACCTATGGGGGCAAGTGATGAAAAGCTTAATTCAATTAAAAATGAATTGAAGGAAGATGACGTTATCATTTTTAATTTTCAGGGCAATATTTGGACAGCTAAAGACAATTATGGTTACAATCCTAAATGGAGAAATTTCATATCTGAGATAAATAATGATTATTCAAGCATATTGATTATGTATGGGAATCCATATACATTGACAGATTATAGTGGACTGGATAAATTAAATGCAATTTTATTGGTGTATCAGGATGGTAAAGATCAACAGGAATTAGCTGCTCAAGCCATCATGGGGGGCACAGCGATCAATGGAAAATTACCGGTAACAATAAGTAAAGATTTTCCAGCAGGATCAGGAATAAACACCCTATCAACTCGACTTGGTTATTCTGATCCGATAGACGTGGGGATGGATGAAAGTTATTTCGTAAAAATAGATTCGATCGTAAATGATGGAATTCTTAATAAAGCATATCCCGGGGCGCAGGTATTGATCGCCAGAAAGGGGAAAATTGTTTATGATAAAAGCTTCGGTTATTTTACCTATGATAGTATTCAAGAAGTAGAATCCGATGACCTATATGACATCGCCTCCATAACAAAAATAGCTGCTACAGCTCTTGTACTTATGAAGATGGAAGATAAAGGTATGATCAATTTAGATGCTACTTTAGGTGATTTTTTACCGGATCTGGTTGATTCCACTGAGTATGAAAATTTGAAATTCAGATCCTTGTTAGCCCATCAGGCAGGTTTGCGATCCTGGGTTCCATTTTATCTTAAAACCATGGAAAAGGGCGAATTTAAGTTGAAGACATTTAGTGAAAAAAAAACGGATATTTATTCAGTAAAAGTAGCGGAAGAACTGTATATCAATAACACCTTTACTGATTCGATCTATTCCTGGATCATCCAAACGCCATTAAATAATAAAATAAAGTATCTCTATAGCGATATTGGTTATTATTTCTTTTTAAAAATTATTGAAGAGCAAAATCAAAATTCACTTGAATTTATTTCTAATGATCTTTTCTATGCTCCTTTAAATCTAAGGTATTGTACTTTTCTTCCTCTAGAAAAATTTGACAAAAGCCAGATCGTGCCTACTGAAGATGATACGCTGTTTAGAAAGCAACTTATTTGGGGAGATGTTCATGATCCTGGAGCTGCAATGATAGGAGGTGTGGGAGGACATGCGGGGTTATTCTCAAATTCAAATGACTTGGCTGTTATCATGCAAATGCTTTTGAATAAAGGAAGTTATGGAGGGGAACAATTTTTAAGTGAAGAAGTGATCAATGAATATACAAAATGCCAGTATTGTGAAAATGATAATAGAAGAGGAGCGGCTTTTGATAAACCGGTGAGAGATGGCAGCGATGGTCCTACATGTAATTGTTTATCTTTTAAAAGTTTTGGCCATACCGGATTTACTGGAACTATGGTATGGGCAGATCCGGTTGAAGAAATTGTTTATGTTTTTCTTTCTAATAGAATCTATCCTTCTGCCGAGAATATCAAATTAATTAAAATGAATATCCGGACTAAAATTCAAAAAATGATCTATGAGTCATTATTGTAAGTCACTGAATTAAAAGTATTTTCAAATTATCCATCAGCATTCTTTCGAATAGCATATTTTATGACATTTTCGAGGATAGTAATTACTACTTTTGTTTAAATAAAGATCTGAAAAATGAAAATTGGAATTGTTTGTTACCCAACTTTTGGAGGTAGTGGAGTTGTCGCGACTGAATTAGGTAAAGCATTAGCAGAAAGAGGGCATCAGGTTCATTTTATCACTTATAACGAACCCGTTCGATTAGGATCATTTAGCAAGAATATTTTTTATCATGAAGTAAGGGTATCGGAATATCCACTTTTTGATTATCCTCCGTATGAACTGGTACTTACCAGTAAACTTGTGGATGTAGTAAAATACGAGAAGCTTGATCTGCTTCATGTACATTATGCTATTCCTCATGCTTCGGCTGCATACAATGCAAAACACATTTTAGAATGTGAGGGCATTCATATTCCTTATATTACTACTTTGCACGGTACAGATATCACTCTAGTTGGAAAAGACCCTTCTTTTGAACCCGTAATTACATTTGCTATCAATCAAAGCGATGGGGTAACAGCCGTTTCTCAAAGTTTAAAAGACGATACATTTGAGCATTTTAATATCACTCGGGATATTGAAGTCATTCCTAATTTTGTAAACTTAGATACCATTGAACATAAATGGGAAGAGAAGCATGGACTTAAAAAAATGTATGCTCCAAATGGAGAGTTGATCATTAGTCACATTTCGAATTTCAGAAAAGTTAAAAGGATACCTGATATCCTTAAGATCTTTGCAAAAGTTCGGAAAGAAAAGCCTGCCAAATTGTTATTAGTAGGAGATGGTCCCGAAAGAGTACATATTCGAAACCAATGCGAGGAACTCGGAATTTGTGATGATGTAATTTTAATGGGGAAATTGAAGTCACCCGATGAGATCCTGTCTATTTCAGATCTGTTTTTATTAACCTCAGAAAATGAAAGCTTTGGATTGGCAGCGCTCGAAGCAATGGCATATGGTGTTCCTGTAATTTCTAGTAATACGGGTGGGATCCCAGAAGTAAATAAGCATGGCTATTCAGGTTTTCTAAGTGATGTAGGTGATATAGATGACATGGTAAAAAATGCGCTAATCATCCTTAAAGATGAAAAAGCATTGAATAAATTTAAAGAGCAAGCAAGAAAACAAGCCGAATTATTTGATATTAATAAAGTACTACCTCTCTACATAAATTTTTACAATAAGATACTTAACAATAAAAAGAAAGTATAATGAAATAGTAGCTTGGGATTTGTTGACAGCTATTATAATTTTTTTAAGCCCTTATCTTAATTTAGCTAAGGGTTTTTTTGTTTTCAATTCTTAACTTTGTTCCTATGAAGGCAATCGAATCATTTAATATAGCTGAAAAGTTTTTCGATAAAGGTGATTTTAAAGAGAGTATTCGCCTTTATAGTCAGGCGATCGAACTTGATCCTCAAAATGCAAATTATATTGCACAAAGAGGAGTCGCTTTTTTTCATTTCGGGAAAAATGAAGAAGCTTTATATGATCTTGATCTTGCACTAAAGTTAGAGCCTACTAATCCTTTCCGCTACGCTTCCAGAGCGTTTATATTAAGTAATTTGAATCGAATCGATGAGGCTATTTCTGATTATAAAAAAACCATAGAATTGGATCCTGAAGATTCCATCGCTTACAATAATCTGGGGCTATTAGAAGAGAAAAAAGGATATAGAGAATCTGCCCAAAATAATTTTAAAAAAGCAGATGATTTGGAAGGAATCCATTTAAGATCTTCAAATAATGTGAAAGCAAACGATCAATCTTTGAAGAGTGAAAGTAAAGACTTTGAAAAGGATCTTAAAGAGCTATCTTACTTTCAATTTATAAGACGCGTTATTTCGGATTCAAAATTGCGTAAAGATTTCTATCGATTTATACGGAATGGCTTTAAATAGTATTTATTAGTTATAATATTCCCTTTCTTTTGTTAATTTCAAAGCTTATTCCTTTTGGCATTGAAAACTTTCCTCGATCAAATAATCGAACGCATTAATTCAGAATATAATGACATCTCAAAGGTCATTTTAATTCTACCTTCTAAACGTTCCTGTCTATTTTTTAAAGAACGATTAATAAAATCGGGCCTTCGTTCTTCCTGGCTTCCAAAAGTACTTACCCTAAATCAGTTTGTAGAAAGTGTTTTCCCGGGAAGGATCGAAAATCACCTTACTCAGTTATCAGAATTATATAGTATTGCGAGAAAAATGAAACTCAATGAAGCCGATTCTTTCGAGAATTTTTATCGTTGGGGTGATGTGCTTTTGCATGATTTTAATAGCATCGATTCGTATGAAGTTGAAGGAAAAGACCTTTATCGAAATTTAAAAGAGATAGAAAAAATTGAACGCTGGAGTTTTTTAGAAGATCCTTTAAGTGAAAGTCAAATTGCTTTCAATGATTTTTGGATGAAGCAGGGTGATATTTATGCTGAATTCAATCTTCTCTTAAAGCAAAGAAATTCCGCTTCGGGAGCGATGGCTTTGAAATGGATAAATGAAAACATTGATACGGTTCTCTCTCGATTTGAAGAAAATCATTTTATTATCGCTGGTTTTAACGCCTTAAGTAAGGGAGAACAAAAATTGATATCTCAATTATTGAAAATGGGAAACTCCTATTTTCTTCCTGATAACGATCTTTTTTTCGTTAAAGGAAAAAGAGAAGCCGGTCATTTTTATCGTCAATTAAAAAAGAATTATCACTGGAAAGGTTTAAATGAACTTAATGAAAGTTTTGCTCAGGATCCTAAAGAGATCGAGATAATCAGCGTTACACAGAGAAGCGCTATGGCATTAGTGTGCTCTCAATTATTAGCAAAAGAGAATGATTTAAGTAATACGGCTCTGGTATTGGGAGATGAAAGCTTACTCCAATCTGTTATCACTACCCTTCCAAAAAATGTTGGATCAGTAAATATAACAATGGGTTATAGTCTTAGAGATACCCCGGCTTATGATCTTTTTCTTTCCTTTTACGCCATACAATTGCGAATAAAAAGCAAGAGTAAAGAGATCTACCATAAAGACTTTATTCGCTTTTTAAATCATCCTTACGTCGCTAAGTTATTTGGAGAAAAATTCATTCGTGAACTCAAGCAACTTATTGTAAGTCAGAATTTGATTTTCATTTCTAAGAAACATTTGAAAGAACTAAAGGAAGAAAATAAGCTTCCCTTGCTAATGGAGAATATGCTTTTTTCTACTTGGAAGAATTTCCCAGATGATCCAGCTAAGCAATTACTCTACTTTACAGATGAGTTTAGTAAAATTCTTGATGTAGAAAAACAAGCGCTGGACCTTGAATATCTGTTTCATTTAAAAAAGATCATTCAACAGTTATCGAAACACATCGAAGCTTATAAAATAGCTCTGGGACTAGGTGGTTATAAAGTGCTTTTTACAGAATTACTAAAATCCCAATCGATCTCATTCCAGGGAGAACCATTAGAGGGTTTGCAAGTGATGGGATTGCTTGAAACTCGAACCTTAGACTTCGAACACATTATTTTAATTGGGGCAAATGAAGGGAGTATTCCGAAGACTTCCTTTGCTCAGTCATTTATACCCTGGGATTTGAAACATTATTTCGGACTTCCGGGGCGAAAAGAACAAGACGCTTTATATGCTTATTATTTTTATCGTTTGATCCAGCGTGCAAAGAAGATCTCATTTATTTATAATAGTAATTCAGGTAAAGATCTAAAATCAGTGGAGGCATCCAGGTATTTAAGACAGCTCAGTTATTATAAAGAAAAAGGTTTGCTAAATTTTAATATAAAGGAGTATCAAGTCAAATTAGATCACCTTCCAAAGCCATTGTCGGAAATAAAATTACAAAGGGATGATTTTTACAGAGATAAACTGAAAGAAAAATTGGAAAAAAGTGCTTCTCCAACTTCTTTGGCAACTTATTTAAACTGTCCTCTTGATTTTTATTTTAAATACATTTTAGGCTTAAGAGAAAGCGATGAAATCGATGAAGAGATGGGTGCAGATGTGATTGGAAACATCATACATAAAGTACTGGAAACGCTATATAAACCCTATGTAGGAAGGCGGCCCGATTTTTCAAAAATTGAGACTGAATTAGAGAGTGTATTAAAAGATGAAATTTCGAAAGAAATGAAAAACCGTTGGATCACAACGGGGATCAATCAAATGAATATTCAGATAATTAAGACACTTTTGATCAAGTTCCTCAAAATGGATAAACATTTTATTGAAGATCAGTTAGCACAGGGAAATCATTTTGAAATTGTTAATTTAGAAGAAGGTTTAAGTCGAAAATTCACTTTAGAAGTTAATGGAGAAAACATTGTTATTAATTTAAAAGGGATTGCTGATCGAATTGATAAAGTAAATTCAACATTGCGAATAATTGATTATAAAACAGGTAAAGTTGAAAAATTAAATAGGGTAGAGCTGAGCAAAGTATTTGAAGATGCTTCCTGGTCAAAGGCTTTACAATTATTAATGTACCGAGCTATGTATGATAATTTTACTGATCCTGATCTTGAAGTTGGTATTGTGGGTTTTAGGGATTTAAATAAATATGTTCAAACTATTAATTTGAAAAAAGATAATGAGGATAATGTAAAAGAACTCTTTTTTCAAGGTCTTCAAGATTTACTTCATTCGATGTTTTACGATACTTCGGAAATTATACATAATCCTAAAAGTAAATGGTGTAAATTCTGTGAATTAAAATAATATGAAAGCACTTAACTCCCTGGTATTTTTATTTCTACTTGTCTTTAGCTCTTGTTCAGCTCAGAAAGAAAGCGCTAAAGTCAATATTTTAATGAATGATTCTTTATTCACTATAGTCAATTCGAGTGTTAGGGATATCTATCCGGGTATAGATGATGGAAATAATCGCTATCGTCAGCAATGGATCATTATGCTTGAGGGTCCTAGTCAGGTAAAATGTAATTTGATTTTATTATTAAAGGGATATCAGATCCCGATTGGCGAATTAGGGACAATGGGAATTGTTATTGGCAGTGATACCGACAATTATCAAATTGCATTTGATGTAAATTACCCACTGGAATTAAATTATTCAAAAAGCGAGATCGATGTGTTTACCGATGCCGTCCTTTTAATTGTAAAGGAAAAGGATAAAATTCAGCTGAAAATAGAAGAACTTACTATTTTGGAACCCATCATTTATCCATCTGCAGCGCATTAAAGAAAAGGATCATTAAATCAGGTTATTATAATCGAATGATTCGATCTGTTCCTACAATGCTATTATCATTTAAGAGTCGAATAATATAAGTGCCGGACTCCCATTCTCCAATAGATATTGGATTCATCACTCCAGAGATATATTTAGAGCTTAATACTTTTTTCCCATTAATGTCAATAATATCAATAGTCGCATTTTGATAAGCATTATCAATATAAATATTTACTAGGTCATCACTTGGATTGGGAAAAACAGCAAATCCAATTTCTTTGGTGTTATAAAAAAGCACTTCTAAAGGAGTAGTAAATCCTTGTGAACCCAATTGTAATTTATAATAATTCAATTGATTTTCGATCGGATTTGAATGCAGAAAGCTATAAGGTTCCGAATCGATGATCTCGCCGCATAAGCCCGGAATTTCTCCTATTTCAGTATAGCTAACATTATCGCTCGAATGATATATTATTATTCCATTACAGTTATTACCTCCGCTTATATTCCAAGATAACAACACTTGACCATTTTGTGCTTCACCATTAAAAAAACTTAGTATAGGATGTGATTGGGCAAAAGCCGCACTTATTGCGGTCAAAAAAATAAGTATTAATGCACTGCTCTTTTTTATCATGATACGCTTTTAACGAAAAAATTCCATAATTCGTCTTTTGGAGGCGGAGCAATAAGTTTAATTTCTGTTTTTTGAATGGGATGGATAAAATACAATTCTCTAGCGTGCAAACAAATGGAAGCATCAGGATTTGATCTTTTAGCGCCATATTTAAGATCTCCCTTTATAATACATCCCATTGAAGCCAATTGCACTCTAATTTGATGATGTCTTCCTGTAATAGGAGAAACAGCTAAGAGAAAAAACCGATCACTGCTGGCAATGAGTGAATAATTAAGTTCTGCTCGTTTACTGCCAGTCGTTTCACCTTTTGTGACAAAGGATTTATTTTTGACTTCATTTTTTTTAAGATAGTCGATTCGATTCCCTTGAATTATTTTAGGTTTATCCTCTACTATGGCCCAATAAGTTTTTTGAAAAGATTTATCCTTTAGTTGGGCATTCATTCTAGTTAAAGCCTTACTGGTTTTTGCAAAAACAACGATTCCGCTTACAGGTCGATCGATTCGATGGATCACGCCCATAAAAACATTTCCGGGCTTATTATCTCTATTCTTAATAAAGGTTTTTAGAATTTCACTTAGGGGAATATCCCCGGTTTTATCACCCTGAACAATATCCCCGGGTCGCTTATTTATAGCGATGAGGTGATTATCTTCATAGATAATCTGAATATTTGAAGGATCTGTCCGTTCCTTAGCCAATTAGTATTGCTCTTTATCGTTAGGAAAACTTTTCGATTTCACATCTGATATGTAGTTTTCAACGGCTCCTTTCATTTCCTCGTACAGACTATGGTATCTTCTTAAAAAGCGAGGACTAAATTCATGTGTTATACCTAGCATATCGTGTAATACCAGCACCTGTCCGTCGACTCCAGCACCGGCACCAATGCCAATTACCGGAATAGATATTGACTCAGCAACCCGTTGTGCCAGTTTTGCAGGTACTTTTTCGAGAACGATAGCGAAACAACCAATTTCTTCAAGCAATTTAGCATCGTTTAAAAGGGTATTGG
This sequence comes from Flavobacteriales bacterium, assembly GCA_024641785.1. GTDB lineage: Bacteria > Bacteroidota > Bacteroidia > Flavobacteriales_D > JAHECK01 > JAHECK01. Next base: position 26,842 of record JAHECK010000007.1, read on the forward strand.
CCTCTTCTTCCTCCTTTGCTCTCACGGTATAGGTACCAAATTTATATATAGATTGTGGGGTAAGTCCTAAATGACCCATAACAGGTATGCCTGCGCTCAAAATACGTTCAATAGATTCTTTTATTTGGTGTCCTCCTTCTAATTTCACAGCATGTGCACCCGACTCTTTCATAATTCGAATAGAAGAATTCAATGCAGCTTTACTATCTCCCTGATAGGTTCCAAAAGGTAAATCAACAACGACCAAAGTTCGCGAGATCCCTCTTACAACCGACGAAGCATGATAGATCATTTGGTCTAATGTAATCGGTAATGTCGTTTCATGACCAGCCATTACATTAGATGCAGAATCACCAACAAGAATGATATCTATACCTGCTTCATCAACAATTTTTGCCATAGAATAATCATAAGCGGTCAACATGGAGATCTTTTCTCCATTATGTTTCATCTCTTGGAGAATGTGAGTGGTAATACGTTTTACCTTTTTATGGATAGACATAGCTTAAAATTTTAAAACAAAACTACGAAAAACAACCTTTACCCGAAGAAATATTAATCTTCATTGAAGTTTGAATCCGTTTCTAATTTTAAGAAATATACTTAAGTATTTCGATTATCTTTGCGAAAAACGAATGATATGAATAAATGGACCTATTTAATTTTTTTAGGTTTTTCACTTTTAATTTTTTCTTGTGAAACAACAGTTGATCTTGTAGCTGAGGGCGAAGAAACACCCATCGTTTATGGATTTATTGATGCTACTGTTGATACACAATTTGTAAAGATCACAAAATCATTTGTAACGGAAGGAAATGCATATACTGCTGCATTAGATCCTGAAAATTCAGAATACACTGATTTATTAGCTTATATAATAGAAAGGGATGGTAATGATTCAATAAATTCATATCTATTAAATGAAAAAGTAGTTTCAGAAAAGGATTCTGGAGTATTTTATTATCCGGTTCAAACAGTTTATTATACTAGTGAAATTGAATTTACAAGTTCTCAATATGACCATAATTTCGAAATTAGTTTTTACGGCAGCGAAAAAAATGTAAGCTCAATAAGTAATGTTATTGGTCCTTTTGAGCCAAATAATTCCCAAGCTTTAGGTGACATTTCATTTGTATCTCTTTTTGATGTTAACGGATCTTCCTATCAAAGTAAGTCGATGAAGATTGACCAGCAAAAATATGCGAAACGCTATGAATTTACCTTGCGGTTTTTTTATATAGAAATGTATACTGATGGAAGTCAAGCTGAAAAGCATTTGGATTTCAAATTTCAACCATGGATATGTGAAGGATTGTCAGGACAAGAAGATTTCACTTTTCTAATCGATGGAGAGGAATTTTATCAAGGAATTGAAAACCGACTTATCGCTCAAGATAATGAAGCTAATGTTACACGACGTGTGATCGGAAAGCTCAATTATATTTTTGATTTTGCAGGTGATGATCTTAATACTTTTATTGAACTAAATAAACCGGCGACATCGTTTAATGCGGAGCAAAATCCCTATACAAATATTGATAATGGGATAGGGGTTTGGAGTTCAAGAGGACAAATGATCTTCTATGATAAATCATTATTAGTTAAGTCTATTCAGGAGTTGGCTCAAGGTCAATATACCGGGTCTTACAAGTTTTGCTCAGATGATCCGGGACATAGCGGACTGTCATTTGGATGTAATTAATAGCGATTCCCACTTTTATTTCTGACAAATTCTGGACAATTAGTCACCTTAATGTGACACATTGTAAGGTAAATACTATTTTATTCCGATGGCATACCATTTGTCATTGCACTATCGATTAAATAGATAATTAAGAATTAAATAGTATATAAAATGGGTAAAATAATTGGAATAGATTTAGGAACAACGAATTCTTGTGTAGCTGTTATGGAAGGTAACGACCCACAAGTAATTAATAATTCCGAAGGAAAAAGAACTACACCATCGATCGTTGCTTTCATAGCAGGAGGCGAACGAAAGGTAGGTGATCCTGCAAAACGACAAGCGATCACAAATCCTCAGCATACCATTTCCTCAATAAAACGATTTATGGGGAATTCATTTGATGAGGTTTCAAAAGAAATTAAACGTGCCGCTTATAAAGTTGTTAAAGGAGACAATAATACTCCACGTGTCGACATCGACGGTAGATTATACACTCCTCAGGAAATATCTGCAATCATCTTACAAAAGATGAAAAAAACAGCTGAAGATTATTTAGGTCAGGATGTGCATGAAGCGGTGATCACTGTTCCTGCTTACTTTAATGATGCACAACGTCAGGCGACTAAAGAAGCCGGTGAAATTGCTGGATTAAAGGTGAGAAGGATCATTAATGAGCCTACTGCTGCTGCATTAGCTTATGGTCTTGACAAAAAGACCGCTGATATGAAAGTGGTTGTTTTTGACCTTGGAGGAGGAACACATGATGTTTCAATTCTTGAGTTAGGTGACGGTGTATTTGAGGTTAAATCAACTGATGGGGATACACACCTTGGAGGAGATGATTTTGACCAGGAGATCATTGATTGGTTAGCTGAAGAGTTTAAGAAAGATGAAGGAATCGATCTAAGAAACGATCCTATGGCATTACAACGATTAAAAGAGGCTGCTGAGAAAGCGAAAATTGAACTTTCAAGTACCACTTCTACTGAGATCAACTTGCCATATATTATGCCGGTTGATGGAATGCCTAAACACTTAGTGAGAACATTAAGTAGAGCTAAATTTGAACAATTAGTAGATTCTTTGATCAAAAGATCAATTGATCCATGTGTCTCTGCTCTTAAAAGTGCCGGATTATCTAAATCGGATATCGATGAAGTATTATTAGTTGGTGGTTCTACACGTATTCCTGCAGTTCAAGATGCAGTTAAGAAATTCTTTGGAAAAGAACCTTCTAAAGGAGTAAATCCAGATGAAGTTGTTGCCGTAGGTGCTGCAATTCAAGGAGGAGTGCTTACAGGAGAAGTAAAAGATGTACTTCTTTTAGATGTGACTCCACTTTCATTAGGAATTGAAACAATGGGTGGTGTATTTACTAAATTGATCGAATCTAATACTACGATTCCAACAAAAAAATCAGAGACTTTTTCTACTGCTGCTGATAATCAGCCATCTGTTGAAATTCATGTTTTGCAAGGAGAGAGAGCAATGGCAGCGGATAACAGAACAATAGGTAAATTTCATTTAGATGGAATTCCACCTTCTCAAAGAGGTGTTCCACAGATCGAAGTTACCTTTGATATCGATGCAAATGGAATTTTACATGTTCATGCAAAAGATAAAGCTACTAGTAAAGAACAATCGATTCGAATCGAAGCATCAAGTGGTTTAACTGATGCTGATATTGAAAAAATGAGAAAAGAGGCTGAAGCAAATGCAGAATCTGATAAAAAAGCTAAAGAATCGGTTGATAAATTAAATCAGGCAGATACGTTGATATTCCAAGTTGAAAAACAACTGAAGGAAGCTGGTGATAAAATACCTGAAGATAAAAAAGCGCCGATAGAAAGTGCCTTAGCAGATCTTAAAAAATCATACGAAGCAAAAGACCTTGATGGAATTGATAAGCATATGGAAGGGTTAAATACTTTATTCCAAGCTGCTTCTCAAGAAATGTATAATAAGGAAGCTCAAGGCGGAGGTGCCCCAAATGAAAATGGCGGAGCCGGAAACGGTGAAGCTCATGTTGATGATGAGGTTACTGATGTTGATTTTGAAGAAGTGAAGTAATTTTCAAATAGATAAAAAAAGAAAGGCGGTCTAGAAATAGACCGCCTTTCTTTTTTGAAAATCTTCTACTGTTGGTTCAATTACTTACTTATTTCCTTTTTTAATTTCAAATTCTATAAAATCTCCTATTTGCTCAACCGTTAATTGTTTTGCAATGATTTTTTTGTTTTTATCAAGAATAAAAATTCTTGGAGTGGAATAGATATCATAGATCGTTCTAAAATAGTCAGGGCTTTCAGGAGTATCAGAAACGTTTATAAAATCGAGTTGATGTTCGATAATGTATTTTTTCCATTCTTCATTTTCTAATTCGGTACCAACAGCATAAACGATTACTCCTTTATCTTTAAAATTATGAGAAAGCTCCAGAAGTACAGGTGTTGTTTTTTTGCAATGGCCGCATCCGGAATCCCAGAAATATAAAATAGTGTAATCAGCTTTCACATCATAAAGCGAAATCCTTTTTGTTCCTGATGTATCAAATAAATTTAGATAGGGTGCTCTTTGACCTATGAGTGTTGGTTTTAATTTCATAGCTCTCTCTATCATCGATGCAGTAGTTGCTGAATCGGCCCAGAAGGCTCGGTCGGTCATATAGTATTCCTCAACTGTATGAACAAAAACAGCATCCATTCCCATAACTTTTTCTCTTTCGAACATCGATGCAGCATAATGAACAATAAATTTAAAAATATCGTCTTTTCCGTTTGTTCTGGAGATCAATCGATCAAATTGAACATTGATTGAGTCGGCTAATGGATATACCACTTTAGTAAAAAACTCATCAAGTTTTGTTTCAAATATTGCATCGCGTACGATTCGGTCATCACTAAAATCGAAATGATCGAAAAAATGACTTACATAATAATGACGTTGATATAAAGAATCAATAATTACTCCATTAGCATCTTTAGGTGCCTCTGGGACTATTATTGGCATACTCATATAAATATATTTTGCTACCAGATAGTTTGGGTATTCAGTAACAATTCTATTCTGCTCGGCTTCAACTTCAAGATTTACTGCTTTTAATTTATGGATAAGGACTTCCTTTTCTTCAGGACTTCCTTCAAAATCCTTTAATTGACTTTCAAACGGTTTTATGCTATTTCTTTTATCACTTAAAAAATGAACATAATCATAAAAGATCGTGTTTTCAGCAGATACCTTTATTTTCATTTTTTCTATGAAATTATTCGCATCGGTTTCTAAAATGATCTCGTTTTCTGCAATAATTATTTCAAAAAACTTAACTCCGGGCAGCACAACCGCATATTTCCCTCCTTTTAATGAATCTCCTTCAAATAATACTTTTGTTCCTTTACTATAAGCTGTATCTGCATAATAAAGTTTTTTCCCAAAATAGTTTGCGAGATAAATGGTATCACCATTATTTAAGCCTTCAATTTTTAATTCAATTTTATATCCGTTTTCCTGGGCATTTAGAATTCCGACCAGGAATAAACCGAATAGAATTAAGATCGATTTAATTTTATTCATGATAATAATAATTCGTGCTATTTAATTTGTTTGATCGCATTACAAAGAAAAGACCATTTCTTACTTGGAACGATTTTTTTTGATAAGGGATGCTTCAATAAAGCTAATGAATATTGGAGAAGGAGTAGCAACTGTACTTTTATATTCAGGATGAAACTGAACACCAACGAAATAGGGGTGACTTTCAAGTTCCATTATTTCAACAAGTTTTGATTCAGGATTTACTCCGGTAGCTACTAGGCCATTTTTATTCATTACATCCAGATATGCATTGTTAAACTCATAACGATGTCGGTGACGTTCCTGAATAATGTCTTTTTTATAAGCTTTATATGCATGAGACCCTTTTTTCAGTTCACAATCGTATGCTCCTAATCTCATAGAGCCACCCATATTTTCAATGTTCTTCTGGTCTTCCATTATACTAATAACAGGAAATTCAGTATCCTCATCTATTTCAGTAGAATTAGCTCCTTTCATTCCTAAAACATTACGAGCAAATTCAATAACGGCACATTGCATTCCCAGACAAATACCTAAAAATGGAATATTATGTTCCCTGATATATCTAATCGCCTGGATCTTCCCTTCAATACCTCTGGAGCCAAAACCAGGGGCCACTAAAACACCATCTATATTTTTCAGTATAGAGTCTATATTTTCGTCTGTTATCTTTTCTGAATGTACCCATTTTACATTCACTTTACATTCAAGTGCTGCACTTGCATGATTGAATGATTCGGCAATGGATTTATATGAATCTTTTAATTCGATGTATTTTCCAATTAAAGCAATATTAACTTCGTTTTTTGGATTTTTAAATCGCTTTAAATAAGCTTCCCAATTACTCAAATCAGCTTCTCCTGAACTTGGCATTTGAAGTTTTTCAAGAACTACTTTATCCAATTGTTCATCTTTCATCAATACCGGAACATCGTAAATAGTATTGGCATCAATAGATTCGATCACGGCATTTGGAGAAACATTACAGAATTTTGCTATTTTATTTCTCATCTCAGAATTCATGTGATATTCAGTTCTGCAAACGAGAATATCCGGTTGAACTCCTAATTCCAAAAGCGCTTTAACGCTATGTTGAGTGGGTTTTGTTTTTAATTCGCCTGCAGCTTTTAAATAAGGAACTAATGTGAGGTGAATGACTAAACTATCATTTTCATGCTCCCAAATAATCTGTCTTACAGCTTCGATATAGGGTAATGATTCAATATCACCAACCGTTCCGCCAATTTCAGTTATAATAAAATCGTAATTCCCGGTTTTACCTAATATTTTGATTCGACTTTTTATTTCATCGGTAATATGAGGGATGATCTGAACCGTTTTTCCAAGGTATTCCCCTCGGCGTTCTTTATCGATCACACTTTGATAGATCCTGCCTGTAGTCACATTATTTGCCTGAGAAGTTCTTACATTAAGGAAGCGTTCGTAATGACCTAAATCAAGGTCTGTTTCTGCGCCATCATCTGTAACAAAACACTCGCCATGTTCATATGGATTAAGCGTTCCCGGATCGATGTTAATATATGGATCGAGTTTTTGAATAGTAACTTCATAGCCTCGACCTTGTAATAATTTTGCAAGTGAAGCGGAAATGATACCTTTTCCTAATGAAGAAGTTACGCCCCCGGTAACAAAAATATAATTGACTTTTCTGGTCATTTTTTAGATAAAATTGGAAATGTTACTACGGTGCGCGAAGTTAGTAAAAGCTAAGAGTTTAAGACAAGTATTTAATATTTTTTTTGAATTTCTTTTATCTGTTAATCTTCTTATCTTTAAATACTAAATAAATTTAATTTGACTTTATCTATTTCTCATAGAAAGACCGTTTTTCTATTTGCTTCGGTAATTATACCAGACTTAAATCAAAGTACTTCATTGGAAAATGATTTTATTCTCCATTTTGAAAAATTATTTTTTGGCTTTGATCCTGATACTCAGAGAAAATTAAAGCTTTTTATATCCATAATTTCGATATTAAGCTTCTTTTATAATGCCCGATCATTTGAAAAATTATCCTTTGAAAAGAGACAGAATTATATTGAGCGACTTTTTAATTTCCCGATAAATAAAATTATAAGTGCATTAACCGGATTGAGAACACTGTGTTTTATAAGTTATTATTCATTAAAGGAAGTTTGGACTTCAATAAACTACGATGGACCAATTATCTCAAAATAGTGTGCGAGATTTCGATGTAATTGTCATTGGTTCCGGAGTAGGAGGGGCCACATTTGCGGATTACCTCACCAGAGCTAATAAGAATATTAAAGTAGCCATTATTGAGTCTGGCCCATATCGGGACCGCTCTTATTTTAATCAAAAAGAAATTGAAATGACCGAAATCTATTTTAATAGAGGAGCTGTTGTTTCATCAAATATGCAAATTGGAGTTGCTGCCGCAAATACGGTAGGAGGTAGCTCTGCAGTTTATACCGGCGTTTCTTTTAGGCCACCGGAAAGCGTACTCGAAGTCTGGCGAAATGAATTTGGCTTAGCATTTTTAACACCCGATTTTGTAAACAAATCCCTTGATGAGATAGAAGAGGAATTATCTATTCATGAATTACCTGAATCCTGGGATAACCAAAACAATCTGCTTTTTAAAAAAGGTGCAGAAGCGCTTGGAATGGATCTAAAACGACTGAAAATAAATACAAAAGGATGTCAGCAACAGGGCTTTTGTAATTTAGGGTGCACTACAGGTGCAAAGCAAGGAGCTTTAGAACTGCAACTTCCAAGTGTTATGGAAAGAGGAGTTGAATTAATTTGTAATGCGAAAGTCAATAAGATCGGTGAGAATAAGGTTTACTGCAGCATTTCAAAAGCTCCAAAAGGCACCATATCCTCTTCTTATGAAGAAGGCGAATATAGTTTTACAGCTGATTATATTGTTGTTGCAGCGGGGGTATTGAATACCCCTGCCATTCTATTACGTTCATTGAGCGAATTATCCATTTCTAAAGAAAATATTGGGAATTATTTAACGCTTCATCCGGCAATGAATCTTAATGCAGTTTACAGCGAAGAAATTAGTAATTACAAAGGTTTTCCTAAAACCGTATATAGTGATCATTACTCTAAAAGTGACCATTTCTATTTGGAGACTTCTTTCTATTATCCCGGATTGACAGCTAAAAACATTCCCGGATATGGTAGTTTACATAGTGAATTCATGAAAGAATATTCTAAAATGATGTCTATTCTTATTCTGATTCATGATAAAGCTGAAAAACACAATCGAATTAGTATTGATAAAAAAGGAAATCCACAAGTAAACTATATCCTTGATCCAAAAGCAAAGGAAAGTTTAGTTAAGGCCATTCAGGTTTCCACAAAATTGTTTTTTGCTGCGGGATGTACTAAAGCATTGATACCCGGATCTAATAAAAATCCATTAGTAAAAGAAGATATGCCTTTGATCGAAAAGTATATCACAACTAAAGACCTTAATTTCAGCTATTCACCAATGTCGAGTGCCCATCCACAAGGGGGTGCAAGAATGGGGGATGACCCCTCTGTTTCAGTCTGCGATACGAAAGGGAAGGTATATGGTACTAAATCAATTTATGTATGCGATGCGGCTTTGTTTCCTACATCTGTTCAGGTAAATCCTTATGAGACGATTATGCTATTGGCAAAACATATTGCTGTAAATATGCGTAATGAAATAGCCAATTCTTAATAAGCAATTTGTCAATTAGCTTAATTTTGTCAAATGATCATAGCATTAGAAAGTGTTGAATTATCTGATGGTGGAATTCATCTTTTGATAAAAGGGAAAATTGATGATGTAGAATTAAGATTTGTTGTGGATACAGGAGCTTCCCATTCTGTAATGGATATTCACTGGGCGAGATTGAATTTAAATGAAGATGATTTTATTCTTGTAAACGAACCAGCACACGGAATAGGATCTTCAGTAGAAGTCCATCGCGTGAATATTTCTAATATGATGATTGGAGAATTAGAAATACATCATCGGCTTATCGCTTTAATTGATTTTTCGTCTATCAATGCGATTTATTCTCAAGAAGGAATTGAAGAAGTTCAGGGAATAATAGGTGGTGATATTCTTAAGGATTATCATGCAATTATCGATTATAAGAAGGAACAGCTAAAGTTTCAAAAACTTAAATAAAGCGATCCAATATTTTCTTATCTAAAACGATACAGTCATTTTTACCAAACCAATGATATCTTTTTCGGGCGATCAAATCATATATTCCATCTCTAATAAAAAGAGGGATCCAAAAAAAGAATGGTAAAAATGAATAAGGAGCTTTTAAGTAGAGGGCTAATCTCAAGACCGCCTCTGATTTTCCATATAATTTATCTTTTTCAAGAAATAGAATACCATCAAAATTTTCAGTGATCTTAAAATTTTCTCTCAAGTTTCGTCCATTTTCTGATTCTAAATGAGCGAAGAAAAGGCTTTGTTTTTTTTCATGTTTTAAAATGAATCTAACACTCTTGTCGCAAAGATTGCATACGCCATCGTAAAATAATATAGGATCTTTTATCGAATTCATTTTGTGATGATCAAAGCCTCCATTGATTGAAAGGAATCGGTGTAGATTCGGATATAATAAACAGCTCCGGGCAGGGATTCAAGACTAAGCGACTGATTGCCATAAATCTGCTTTTTGTCCAGGATCACTTGTCCTAAAGTATTTATTATTTGATAGTTATAAATAAATTCATTTTCGACCTTAATATAAAAATGTCCATTTGATGGATTTGGTGAAAGGATAAATGGAAAGGCTGAATCTTCTGTTTTACTTATTCTATCAGGGTTTGATTGATAATAAAAACCGATGCCTCCGCGATAGTTTCCAACGAACATTTCCAGATCATCATTTCCATTTAGATCTGCCATAGCAATACCGCTTCGTTTGCCTTCATAAAAAGGAAGTATATTTTCATTTATGACTTCAAAATCACCGGTCAAATCATCTTCGATAGGAAAAAAGTGAACGACTTCGCCATTATTTGAGCCAACAAATAATTGATATCCTGCTTCCGAATCGATGACAAAAGGAACTGAAAACCCTTCATTCAGATCTCCCGGCATTTGAATGCCTCCGAACGTATCATCGATCAAAGTAAATTGGAATACTTCATTTGTTCCTGTGTTTTCGAAATAGGATATACTTCCGCTTCTCTCACCGATCAACAGATCCATTTTTCCATCTCTATTAAGATCGATCATAAACGGAGTTGCAAATTGTCCGATATCGATCAAGTCTCCATTTTGATCTGTAATACCTGGTATAGCTAAAGAGAAATTTGCTACGTTTCCCGGTCCTGCTGTATTTTCAAAATAATGGATCTGTCCATTTAGATCGCCAATGATAAGATCTTCATCCATATCATTATCCATATCACCAAAAGTAGGGTAGAGTGCAAGTGATAATCCCAGACCATCTAAGTTTAAATAGTCATTGTCAATGAGCTCAAAAGAAATTTCATTGCCTGAAGATGTATTTTCATACAAAGCTAAGCTCGAAAATTGTTCAGAAGAATTGGTATAAAATGATTTATTAGCAACAACAAGATCTTTCTTCCCATCCGAATTATAATCAAAAATAACAGGCAATGCATTGCTTCCGCGATCGATCATTTCACCTTGCATAAAAGCGAATTCCTCCCAGTTAAAAATTGGAGATTCGTTGCTTCCGCTATTTCCATAAAGCCATGTGGATGAAAAATTATTTGAAGTATTTGGGGCATTTGGAGCAACAATTAATTCATTCAATCCATCATTATTAATATCGGTATAATAGGGCGATGGGAATATTTGCATATCGATTGAAACTGTATTTTGTGGGAATTCAGTTTCAAATGAGGTAATGATCCCCGATTGTGTGGTCCCTCCATTATGAAGTGAAATAATGTTAGAACCCGAAATATCTCCAACCAATAGATCTTTAACATCGTCGCCATCCAGATCAATTCCTAGAACTGTGGATCCCACGTGCATTCCTTCTTTTTGAATGGGGCTTTTTGGATTTATAACATTTGTATTACAAGTATCAAATAAGCTAATACTGTTATTTAAACTATTTTCTTTGAAGTAACCCCAGCATGCATTTTTTAGCTCATAGATAAAATGCTCGTTATCATTAAAAAGTTCTTGTGACTGGTTTTCATGATATTCTAATTCTGAACCATTGATTGAAAAAGTAAGAATATCAATATCTCCATCTTCATCCAGATCGATAAAAGAAGGGATGTCAGCTAAGTTTACATATAATGGAATACTAAAAGATGCATTTTCATATTCTGCATGTGTTTCAAGCAAACCATCAACAAGTTCAAATTCAGGTGAACCTGCTGTTCCAATATTTTTGAAAACAGAAATTCCTCCACCGGCGATTGAATCGCTATGAGTGAAAATATCTGCTTTGCCATCTAAATTGTAATCTAATAATAAGGTCCATGCACTAAGGTCCGGAAAATCATTAAGGATATCTGTTAAAGGGATATAATGTACTTGATCACCCGTATTTTCCACTTTAAAAAGTAAAGAAACATCCCCGGATCGATCAAAAACAAATAGATCATTATCGCCATCCAGATCGATATCAATATTAGAAAATTGAGGATTATTGAATCCACCAAACCAGCCGAGTTCAAGAGTATCATTTTCATGAAGAAGCAAAGGGGAAAAGCTTTTGTAAAAATTAAACTGGGCAAAAGAAGCCAGAGGCAAAAGGCTTAAAAGAATGATAATCGACTTAAATATAGTAGTATTTATATTCTTCATAATATTTTAGTGGATGACAAATAGTGAAATGAATTTAGGGTCATTTTCATTGTCGATCCTTACAATGTATTGGCCATTATTCCAATCGTTTACATTTATTTCCATTGTATTTCCAAATGGGCTTTCGGTGATAAAAACCAATTGACCTAATTGATTGAAAATACTGATCTTGTGTTTTTCTTCATCATTAAAAACGAGAGTAAATTGATCATTTGCCGGATTTGGAAATAATTGGATCACTAAATCTTTTTTGATCTCCGAAATTGCACTTTCGCTATCTCCTTTAAAAAAACTAATGCCACCTCGATAATTCCCAATGATCAGGTCCGGAAGAGCATCATTATTCAGATCATAGCGTGCAAGTGTTGATCTCTTCCCCTCATTAAAATTAGAAGCCGGACCAGTGAATAAAGAAAAAGTCCCACTCAAATTAGAAGAAATGGAATTATAGTATTGAATTTCGCCTGTTTCTGATCCAATTATAAGTTTTATTTCACCGTTTTCATGATAAAAGAATGGTGATGAATAGCCGGTATTAAGCAAATAACCGGGAGTAAGAACTCCTCCTAAAGTATCGGTGATCCAGGTGAATTCAGGATTATTTGGGCTCCCTGTGTTTTCGAAATAACGAATCCGACCTGAGCGTTCACCAACAACGAGGTCTATCAAGCCATCTTCATTTAGGTCAAAAGCCTGTGGTTTGGCTAATTGTCCTACGTCGATTGGTATATTGTTATTGTTTAATAAATAAGCGGCAGGGCCCGGAAAATCCATCATTTCATTTTGACCGGCTGCATTTAATAAAAAAAGAAGTTCACCATTTAAATTCCCAATGATCAGGTCTAAAGCATTATCTCCATTCAGATCCATAAAAGTAGGATATAAGGCTTCGCCTACGCCACTAGTAGAAAGACTAAACAGATCGTCTTCTATCCATTCGAAACTGGGATTAGTTAAACTTCCAGTATTTCGGAAATAGGTAATAGTAGAAGTTGTAAGACTATCTACTATCTTCTTTCTATTTCCAATAATCAGGTCCTGAAATCCATCTTGATCAATATCGATAATCACAGGATAAGACCCTTCGCCTACATCGATCATATCATTTTGTAAGAACCCACTTTGTTCGAAAATCAATTCGGGTGCATCATCTTCTCCATTATTCACATACATTCTAACGGCATTAACATTATCAGAAGTATATTGACTATTGGGTGCGGCGATAAAATCTTTTACATCATCATTATTTACATCTACATAAAAAGCTGCTGGGAAATTATTGAGTATTAGCACCTCACTTTCATTAGGAAAAAAATAATTAACGGAAGTAATAGAATCAAGTCCACTTTCAATAGGCCCTCCATTTACAACTGTAGTTAAGCTGGAATAGCTGACATCTCCCATTAGGAGTTCTTTATAGCCATCATTGTTAATGTCGAGCATAAGTAAGGTAGAACCGGAGTGGTGTTTTTTTTCAAGCGATTTTGGATCGACTACATTAAAACAATCTTGCCCTAATAAGATTTCCGGACTATTTATATCTTCAGCGAAAAAGCCCCAGCATCGATTTTTCAGTTCATAATCCAATCCACATATCCCCTCATTTTCCTGAGAAAAATTCATATGAAATTCGACTTTACTCCCTTGTAACTGATAGGTAAAAATATCAAGGTCTCCATCTTCATCATAATCATAAATGGCAGGAAGATCTATTGTACTTACAAAAATATTAACATCTCCTGTACTTGAGCCTAATTCATAATAGGAATAGATGAGGGAATCAGCGATAGAAAACCAATTTTGATCAATTTGACCATTATTTAAATAGACCATAATTCCAGGTCCAAAACTTGAATTTGTAAAAATATCTACATAACCATCGCAATTAAAATCTCTAAGTAAAGCCCAATCATGCAATTTTGGAAAATATTTTACATAAGAAGGTTCAAAAGAAAAATCGATAATGGAGGGACTTCCGTGTTGAATAAATGGAATGATCATATTTCCACTTTTATCAAAAACAAAAAGATCATTTTTACCATCAGAATTAAAATCGATGGTTGAAAATTCCGGATTATTAAGTCCTCCAACCCATGGGAAATCTAATAATTGGCCATTTTTTTCAACGTTAATTCCTTGTTCTCTAACCAAATAGGATTGTGCTGAACTGTAATTGTAAAATAAAAATGATATACCAAGTAAATAAATGAATCTCATAGGATTTATTTTCTACGAATATAAGAAGCTTAGATATTATTACTAAATAAAGAAAAAAGAAAGGCATTTTTAAGTGATAAAGAATATTAAACTCTTTTAAATACCTTTAAATGAGACGATTTAACAACTTTTTTTTCAATTGGGAATATTGGTTTGAAATTCTATATTTGCGGCTTGTTTAAATATACGACATACTAATTTAATTGTAAAGAGATGCAGAATAAAGGTGCGATTGTATTATTCACCATTTTATTGGCACTAGCCAGTCTTTATCAACTTTCATTTTCATACTTCACAAGTAGTATTGAAGAAGAGGCTGAAATGAGTGCACAAGGTCAATTAGATTCTGTTTTAGTAGTAAATCCTGAAATTAGACTTTCTGAAAAAGATTCTATTTTCGCTTACTATGAAAACAAGTTTCTAAGAGATCATGCCAATGAAAAAGTATATCCTGGATTAGGATTTACTTATCAGGAATGTAAAGAGAAAGGAATTAACTTGGGACTCGACCTTGAAGGAGGAATGAGTGTAGTTCTAGAAGTTTCAATTCCCGAACTGGTTCAGAATTTAAGTGGAAACTCGAAAAATGAGGCTTTCCAAAATGCCATGCAAACTGCAAGAGACATGCAGGTGGAGAGTAAAGATGATTTCATTACCCTCTTTGAAAGTGCTTGGGAAGAATTAAATTCAGACCTTCCGATGTGGAAAATTTTCCACAATAGGGATAATAAAGAAAAATTTCCTCAAAACATTTCGAATGAAGAAGTGATCCTTATTTTAAGGGGAGAAGCAGAAGTTGCAATTGATAATACTGAAAAGATCTTACGTACACGTATCGATAAATTTGGTGTTGCTCAACCAACCATTCAAAAGCAAGAATATACCGGACGAATTTTAATTGAATTACCGGGTGTTAAAGATAAAGACCGAATTCGTAAGCAATTAAAAAGCACAGCGAATTTGGAGTTTTGGTTAACACACAAAAATGAGGATATCTTGCCTTTGCTTCAAGAAGTGAATTCAGCATTAGCTATTAAATATAATAAAGATGCTGCTAACGATACTACTCTTGGTGATGCAATTGATGATTTGATCGTTGCTGAAGATGTCGCTGACGATAAGATTATTGATAATGCGATCGATTCTTTAGCTTCTGACAGCAGTACTACTGATGATTTGGAAGCATTGCTTCAGGATTCATCTAATTTAGAAGATACAGGTATTAGTGAAGCAGATCGTGCTGAATATAGAAAGAACAATCCTTTTTTCAGTGTATTTCAAGCAGCTGTTTACCAAGATCAAAATACAGGAGCTTTGAATTTTATTCCTGGTTCAGTAGTTGGTTCTGCGCTTGTTTCTGATACATCTAAAATTAATAAGATGTTGCATGAACCTGAAGCGAAAGTGATCTTATCAGATAACTTACGTTTATTATGGTCTGCAAAATCAAGAGTTTCCGGTGAAGCTGATATACTTGAATTGTATGCTATTAGAGTTGAGGATAGAGATGGAAAACCGGCTTTAGACGGAAGTGTGATCGTTGATGCTCGTCAGGATTTTGATCCAACCGGAAATGTAGAAGTAAGTATGCAAATGAATGCAGAAGGTGCCAAAATTTGGAAAGACCTTACCGGTGATAATATAGGAAGACAAATTGCAATTGTTTTAGATGACTATGTTTATTCTGCACCTAATGTAATCTCTGAGATTCCAAGTGGAAGATCATCTATTTCAATGGGTTCAGGTGATAGAACAGAGCAATTGGGTGAATCAAAAGATTTAGCTACTTTATTAAAAGCGGGAGCTTTACCGGCAAGGGCGAATATTGTTGAAGAGTCGGTTGTTGGACCATCATTAGGTCAACAAAATATCGATGACGGTATAATGTCATTTTTATTGGCATTGTCAGTGGTGTTATTATATATGATCTTCTATTATCGCGGAGCTGGTCTAGTTGCCGATCTTGCCTTAGTAGCAAACTTATTCTTCTTGATGGGAGCATTAGCTTCCTTGCAAGCAGCATTAACATTACCAGGAATAGCCGGTATCGTATTAACGATAGGGATGGCGATCGATGCAAACGTTTTAATATTTGAGAGGATCAAAGAAGAATTAGCTGTTGGAAGAAGTATTAAGCAAGCACTTAAGGAAGGATATCAAAAAGCATATTCTGCTATTATTGATGCGAACATCACTACTTTATTAACGGCGATCATTTTATTGGTATTTGGTTCAGGTCCTATTAAAGGTTTCGCAACCACCTTGATCATCGGTATCTTTACCTCATTGTTCTCTGCAATATTTATAACAAGGATTGTATTTTCAAACCGTTTGGAAAAAGGAAAAGCACTTAGTTTTTCTAGTAAAATGACTGCAAAATGGTTTCAAAATCCAGCCTTTCAGTTTTTAGCGAAAAGAAAATTTGCATATATAATCTCTGGAATTCTAGTCGTAATCAGTATCGCGTCTGTTACTACAAAAGGATTGAATTATGGAGTTGATTTCACTGGAGGTAGAACTTACGTTGTAAGTTTTAATGATAAAGTAGATATCGATGCGGTTCGAACCGATTTAGCACAAGTATTTATTGATGAAAATGGAAATGCTCTTTCGCCTGAAGTAAAACAATTTGGAGGATCTAATCAAGTGAAAATCACAACAAAATACTTGATCACAGATACTAGAGATAATGTGGATGAGCTGGTGAATGCAACCTTGACAAAAGGTTTGGATATGATCGGGGATGATTATTTCATACAGGAATCCAGAAAGGTTGATCCTACCATCACTAATGATTTTAAATATGAATCATTGATGGCAATTGCTTTTTCTTTTCTTGTAATATTCCTTTATATCTTGTTTAGATTTAGAAAATGGCAATATGGTGCAGGTGCTTTAATTGCCCTTTTTCATGATGTAACCATTACTATAGGTTTATTTTCAATTTTATATGGAATTCTACCATTTAACCTTGAGATCGACATGGCGTTTATTGCTGCTATTCTTACAGTAATGGGGTATTCTATAAATGATACTGTAATTATTTTCGACCGTATTCGTGAGTATTTAGGATTGCACAAAAGAAAAGCGGTTAACGAAATTGTGGATGATGCATTAAATAGCACTTTAAGCAGAACGATAAATACTTCTGCATCTACCTTTGTAGTATTGTTGAGTATATTCCTTTTCGGGGGAGATTCAATACGTGGATTTGTTTTTGCATTAATGATCGGTATTGTTGTCGGAACTTATTCTTCTTTATTTATTGCAGCCCCTTCATTGGTTGATCTTTCGAAGAATTTGAAGAGCAGTGTTCAAGAAGCAGAATAATTATTTTATTACGATATAAGAGAAAGCCTTTTCAATTGAAAAGGCTTTCTTATTTTTGTGTAAATATTTTCTAAATGATCTACCTATTTCTAAATGATATCAGTACAGGTGAAGTAGTAGTTATATTAATATTTATATTAATATTTTTTGGATCAAAGAATATTCCCGGAATGGCTCAGTCGATTGGTAAAGGGCTTAGACAACTGAGAGATGCAACCGATGATATTAAAAGAGATATACGGCATAGCGTTTCAGAGATCGAGAAAGAAGTGAAGGTGAATATGGATCATGTTAATATTCAAAAAGAAATTGAAGAGATCGTTAAAAGACCGAAACGTTTTGTGAACGATAATATCAAAACCTTTGAAGATAGCACTAAGAAAATGACATCTTCCATTGACGAAGAAGTAAAATTAAGCAAAGAAGCGTCTGTTAAAGTAGATTCGAAACCTGAAATAAAAACGGATATCGAGAAAAGCGCCCTGAAACCAGAAATAGAAGTTGATAAAGTTGATGATAAAAACGCAACTACATAATGGACTATTTATATCTGATAGGTGGCTTACTTTTATTATTTGTTTCCGGAGAATTACTCGTTAAAGGTGCTGTAAGCATTGCCTACCGTTTTAAGATATCAAAACTAGTTGTTGGACTTACTGTTGTTTCTTTTGGAACTTCAGCCCCTGAATTATTCGTCAGTTTGATGGCAGCAATAGACGGTCACCCTGATATTGCAGTCGGTAATGTTATAGGTTCTAATATTGCAAATTTAGGTATCGTATTGGGATTAGTATTATTGATATTTCCGATGAAGATCAATTCCAAGGTAGCTAAATTAGATTATCCTGTTTTATTTGCAGCCAGTGCTATTTTTTTATTGGTCATTTCTGATCAGATTATCAGTCACTTCGAAGGCTTTCTCTTGCTGGGAATTTTGTTGTTCTATCTTTATTTCTTAGTAAGAAATTCAAGAAAGGAGACTAAAAAAAGAAATGAAGTAATCCCAATTACCGCCAAGAAATTTTATTTTGGAATCATTTATATTATAATTGGAATTTTAGGATTGAAATTTGGTTCTGAGTTTTTTCTTGATGGTGCAATCAATATTGCTCAAAACTTCGGTTTATCCGATCATCTGATTGGGGTTAGTATTGTTGCATTTGGTACGTCAGTGCCTGAATTAACAACCAGTGTAGTGGCTGCCATACGTAAGCATGATGATATTTCCTTAGGAAACCTAATTGGGTCTAATGTATTTAACCTACATGCTGTTTTAGGAATTACTGCAATGTTTGAGTCAATATCAATTTCAGACCAAGTCTTGACATATGATTACTTATGGATGATCGCTTTCGTTATCGCTTTAATTCCGGCAATTTATTTCAGAAAGAAATTCAGTCGCACTGATGGGATTATTCTTTTACTAGCTTACGGCGCATATATTTACTTTTCCTTTGCTTTATCCCTATAAAAAAAGGGGTACATTCTTAAAATTGTTTATTGTTTTACGGTTTACCCCCAAAAAAATAGGGGGTATGTTGATAAATAGTAACAAAATTATTATTCCGGATCTATAAAATGATTTTATTTTGCTGAAAAAATAATTTAATCATGGCATCTATCCGATTTTCCGCTTTAAACGATGTGCTGCATCGAAAACCAATTCATGTAACTCCACCTTCTGATAAGATCTCAGAATTTTTTGGTGAAAATGTTTTTAACCAAAGAGTAATGCGTAAATACCTTACTGAAGAAGCTTATGAAAGTGTTCAGGCTGTGATCATAGAAGGAAAAAGAATTGAAAGGAAAATTGCGGATCAGGTAGCCTCATCTATGCGCGATTGGGCATTATCAAAAGGAGTGACACACTATACTCACTGGTTTCAACCTTTAACCGGATCTACTGCTGAAAAGCATGATGCTTTTTTTGAACCACTAGGTTCTCATGGGGATTCAATGGAACGTTTCGACGGCTCACAATTAGTTCAACAAGAACCGGATGCCAGTTCCTTCCCGAATGGTGGGATCAGAAATACCTTTGAAGCCAGGGGATATACTATTTGGGATCCAACTTCACCTGCCTTTATAATTGATCGCACTTTATGTATTCCAACCATTTTTATCGCCTATACAGGTGAAGCATTGGATAATAAAACACCTTTATTGAGAGCATTAAATGCTGTGGATGAAGCTGCAACGGATGTGTGTCAATATTTTGATAAAAATGTAACAAAGGTAAACTCATCCTTAGGATGGGAACAAGAGTACTTTTTGATAGATAAATCCTTTTTTAACGCTCGTCCTGATCTTGTATTGACCGGAAGAACTTTATTCGGCCATGCTCCTGCCAAGGGTCAGCAATTAGATGATCATTACTTCGGAACCATCCCTGAAAGAATAAATGCCTTTATGCGTGATTTTGAAAATGAATCATTACGATTGGGGATCCCACTTAAAACGAGACACAATGAAGTAGCTCCTAATCAGTTTGAATGTGCGCCTATTTACGAAGAGTCGAACTTAGCAAATGATCATAATCTTCTTTTGATGGACATTATGGATAAAGTGGCTCGCCGACATGACCTTCGAATTCTTTTTCACGAAAAGCCATTCGCCGGACTCAATGGAAGTGGAAAACATAATAACTGGTCGTTAAGCACAAACACCGGGATCAATTTATTAGCCCCCGGAAAAAATCCTAAATCAAATTTACAATTCCTTACTTTTTTCATAAATACAATAAAAGCGATTCACACCCATGCCGATATTTTAAGAGCATCTATCGCTTCTGCGGGCAATGATCATCGTTTAGGAGCCAATGAGGCTCCACCGGCTATTATATCAGTCTTTATTGGTACGCAACTCACTAATTTATTAAATGAATTGGAAGAAAATGTAGGGAGTGGTAAAATGACGCCTGAATTGAAAACAGCACTTAAAATGGAGATTGGTAAAATTCCAGAGATCCTTTTGGATAATACCGACAGAAACAGAACATCTCCTTTTGCTTTTACTGGAAATAAATTCGAATTCAGAGCAGTTGGTTCAACAGCGAATTGCGGTGTTCCAATGACTGCACTCAATATGATGGTTGCGGATCAACTAAGAGATTTCAAGATAAATGTGGATAAAAAGATCGATTCCGGATTGACAAAAGATGAAGCGATTTTACAGGAGTTGAGAAAGTTGATCATTGAATCTAAAGACATTCGTTTTGAAGGAAATGGATACGGTGAAGAATGGCATAAAGAGGCGAAGCGTCGTGGTTTAAGTAATCTTAGAACTTCACTGGATGCATTGGAAGTTTATGAAAGAAAAGAAGTGATTGATTTATTTGATAGAAATAAAGTATTAACACCAAGGGAATTAGAATCGAGATACGAGATCGAAATAGAGAAATTGATCATGAAACTTCAAATTGAAGGAAGAGTACTTGGCGATATGATCAACAATCATGTGATCCCAACAGCTTATAATTATCAAAATAAATTGATCAGGAATGTGACGGGAATGATTCAAATTTTTGGTAAAGAAGCAGATAATATCGGAAAGGGTCAGAAAGAATTAATTAAGAAGATCACCCTGCATGTCGATAAGCTTAATGAATTGGTAGAAAAAATGACCGAAGGAAGAAGAAAAGCAAATAAAATTGAAAATTCTAAAAAGAAAGCGAGAGCTTATATCGATGATGTAAAATCATGTTTTGATGATATTCGTTACCATGCCGATAAATTGGAGATGTTGATCGATGATGAAATTTGGCCTTTACCAAAATTCAGAGAGATGCTATTTACTCGGTAACATTCAAATGCAGTAAAGAAACCCGGTTTATCCGGGTTTTTTTATTTAAATAAAATTCTTCCATTTAACCATCCATCAATGATCTCGGCATTGTATTTTTTATAAAAACGTATAGCACCTTCATTCCAGTCTAATACTTGCCAACTCATCTGTCTAACTTTCATTCGTTTCGAAATAGCGATCATCTCCTCGAAAAGGAGATTACCAACTCCTTTACTTCTCCATTTTTCATCCACTAAAAAATCTTCCAAATACACTGTCTTTCCTTTCCACGTCGAATAGCGAATATAATAGAGTGCAAAACCAATAACTTCATTTTGATATTCGGCAACAATGCATTTATAACTTGGATCACTTCCAAAACCATCATCTAATAATTCTTCCGGAGTTATTTTTACAGCACTTTCATCTCGTTCAAATATGGCAAGTGCATTAATTAAGAAATAAATACGATTGACGTCTTCTTTTCTGGCCTCTCTAATATGAATGTTTTCCATTTGATGATCATTTTAATTGTAGTTTCAATATTATGGAAATTATTTCTCATATGAATATGGTCGATAGATGCTATTAATTTGGCATATTTGTAAAAATTTTTTTGAATGCAAAAAGTTACCACCCTAGGGGAGTTTATAGTTCAGAAACAAGAGGATTTTCCATTTGCAAAAGGAGACCTTACATCATTACTTAGTACCATTCGCCTTGCTTCGAAAGTAGTAAATAGAGAAGTAAATAAAGCCGGGCTTGTTGATGATATTCTGGGGTCGAGTGGAGATGAGAATATTCAAGGTGAAGTTCAACAAAAACTTGATATCTATGCAGATCAGGTTTTTATACATGCTATGATGACCAGAGGAGAAGTTTGTGGTGTTGGTTCAGAAGAAAATGATGAATTTATAGCTTTTGATAATCCTATTTCCCGAAACGGGAGGTATGTTATTTTAATGGATCCTTTAGATGGTTCTTCAAATATTGATGTAAATGTATCGATAGGAACTATTTTTTCAATTTACAGACGGGTTTCACCTGTTGGTCATAAAGCGGTTTTAGAAGATTTTCTACAACCCGGAACAAGTCAGATCGCTGCAGGTTACGTTATTTACGGATCTAGTACTATGCTTGTTTACACTACAGGAAATGGAGTAAATGGTTTTACTTTAGACCCTTCCATTGGTACTTATTGCTTGTCTCATCCGAATATGAGATTTCCGGATTACGGAAATATTTATAGTATAAATGAAGGTAATTACATAAAATTCCCGGAAGGAGTAAAGCAGTATATTAAATATTGCCAGATTAGAGATGAAGAAACAAATCGACCTTATACTTCAAGATATATCGGTTCATTAGTAGCCGATTTCCACAGGAATATGATTAAAGGAGGGATTTACATCTATCCTACTACCGAAAGCGCTCCCAATGGGAAATTACGACTTTTATACGAAAATAATCCTTTGGCTTTTATTGCAGAGCAGGCCGGGGCAATTGCAACGGATGGCTATCAGAGAATATTAGATATAAAACCTACAGAGCTTCATCAAAGAACTCCATTATTTATTGGATCCAAAAAAATGGTGGAAAAAGCGATGGAATTTATGAGAGACTTTAAAGATTTCAATTAATTATACTTAAGAAGAAATTTAATAATGAGTAAAGATAAAATTTGGGTGATCGGAGCATCAGGGCAGATCGGTTCTGACCTAGTAGTTGAACTTCGAAAAATTTATGGTGGAGCAAATGTAATCGCCTCAGATATCAAAGAACCTAACCAGGAAATTAAAGAAGGTGGACCTTTTGAAGCCTTTGACGTTTGCAGCGTGGATGAAGTATCTCATATCGTTAAAAAATATCAGATCACAGAAGTCTATAATTTAGCGGCTCTTTTATCCGGTACAGCTGAAAAAGATCCGCGATTTGCATGGAGATTAAATATGAACGGACTGTTCAATATATTGAATGTGGCAAAAGAAGGCCTTGTTAAAAAGATCTTTTGGCCTAGTTCGATCGCTGTTTTCGGACCCACTACTCCAA
Organism: Flavobacteriales bacterium; assembly: GCA_024641785.1. Classification (GTDB taxonomy): domain Bacteria; phylum Bacteroidota; class Bacteroidia; order Flavobacteriales_D; family JAHECK01; genus JAHECK01. Next base: position 50,268 of record JAHECK010000007.1, read on the forward strand.
AATTTGATACTCCTCAGGTTACGATAACGGAACCAAATACGGTTTATGGAATAACTAAAATTGCCGGAGAAAGGTGGTGTGAATGGTTTTTCCATAAGTATGGAGTTGATGTAAGAAGCATTCGCTATCCAGGTTTAATTGGATATAAGGCTTTACCGGGTGGTGGAACAACCGATTATGCTGTGGATATTTTTTATCATGCGATCAAAGGAATGGATTATGAATGTTTTTTATCGAAGGATACTATGCTTCCAATGATGTACATGCCCGATGGTATAAGAGCAACACTCGATCTAATGCACGCACCTTCAAGTTCAATAAAGATCCGATCGAGTTATAATATCGCAGGGATGTCATTTGACCCACAAATGATCCATGAATCGATACAGAGACATTACCCGGAATTTAATGTAAATTATAAAGGTGATTTCAGACAAGAAATAGCCAATTCATGGCCTAGTAGTATTGATGATTCTGAAGCTTATAAAGACTGGGGATGGAAACCGGGCTATGATTTAACCTCAATGGTTGATGATATGATCATCCAATTGAAACATAAATTGCTTTAATTAGGTATAGTGTAGTATATACAACTGATATGCGAAAGCTGATTTTAGGATGTTTTTTATTTTTTAATTGGGCCGTTATTATGGCTCAAAATCCTGCTGCTACGCAAAATAATAAAGATGATGATAATCTAAAACAGGGTCTTTGGGTAATTACCGGTGAGATGAGAAAAGACACTGCTTATGCAGCTAGTGCCATCATCGAGCAAGGAGAATATATTGACGGTAGAAAAGATAAGTTATGGATTAGATATTATCCAAATGGAAACGTTCAAAGTAAGATCTATTATGAAAATGGTAGGCCAAATGGTTTATATGAGCTTTATTATAGCAATGGTCAATTAGAAGAACAAGGTCATTGGAATAGAAATAAAAATACCGGCGACTTTAAACGCTTTTTTGATAATGGAGTCATCATGCAGCATTTTCAATTTACTGATAATGGGAAGCGAAATGGTGAACAGCTTTATTATCACCCAAATGGGGAAGTTGAAGTGGTTGTAAATATGATAGACGGAAAAGAAAATGGTTCTTTGAAACGCTACTACTCAAATGGAGAATTGAAGTCAGAAATGAAAGTTGAACTTGGGGTGGCTGATAAAAATTCTTATGTCGAATACAAAGCAAAGAAGGTGGTTAAAGAGATCGACGAAAAGCCTAAAGTAGAAAGAAAGGTTGCAGATGTTGAAAAAGCGAAGCCGAATATTGGTTCCATTGACCCTGAAGGATATAATAAATTATATACCAGAAGTTTGCTTTTAAAATGGGATGGAGTTTATCACTATGGAAAGCCCTGGAATGGAAAAAAATACATTTATGATATAAACGGGATACTCACCCGTATCGAAGTGTATAAAAATGGATTATATATTGGTAACGGTGTTATCGATGAAGAATAATGATTAAAATAATGGATAAAGGACCTCTGTACATTTATAATTCTATCAATAGAAAAAAAGAAATTTTT
>JAHECK010000088.1 GCA_024641785.1 Flavobacteriales bacterium
ACCATGTGATACTCTTGAAAGTTATAATGAATCAATAACTCTTTTATATTCAAAACCAGTTCATCACAGCCTTGTTTACTTAAACGTTCTTTATGTTTAATGATCAGATTTATATTTTTTGCATCCTTTGAAAAGAATACAGGGGTGAGCATAGGGTCGATCTTGATTTTTTCCGCTTCACGCTGAATCGACTTTTCACTATTAATATTCAATAATTTTTTAGGAACCAACTGACCACTCAAGGGTTCTTTTTTAATCCGTTTTAGGGAGGTCCCTCCCATTACTTTTTCAATATTTTCAATATCCTTAAGATCGTCTATCAATGTTTTTATCTCTGTCAAAAATTCGACATTGAAAACACCTGAATCTTCTTTGATGCCAAGCATTATGAAGTCATTATCCGTCTCAAATCGATCACGGTAACTATCATAAAAGCTTACTTCATTGCTGGATGCCGGAAAAAATTTTTCAAATTCATAATCCACTCTTGCCTGGGTGGCAAAATAGCTAAGGATAATAGTAAAGATGAATAGTAAAAATAAAATAACAGAAGCACCTCTTATTGTCATGGCGCAAAGCTAAAAAATAGCAAATAGAATTCGACTTAAGAAAGTAACTTATTTCGTTTCATTATCAGGATCCTTTTAAAGTTGGTGGTCTTTTGAAAAAAGATTCTTCGCCATACAATTATCATTGTTACTTTTGTCAAAATATTTTCAAATTCTAAAATTGCCCCAATAAAATAGTGAAGAGTACTTTTTTCAAACCTAAAAATAGGCCAGAGGACTTAAATGATGGGATCAAAACATCCACATTAAAGAAAGAAGGAATCGATGAAGCGATCATTAATAAAATAGTAGCAGCCATAAATAGTGGGTTTTACCCAAATATTCATAGCCTGCTTATTTATAAAAATGAAAAACTTGTCTTTGAAAATTACTTTAGCGGAAAAGATGAGGTTTGGGGACAAGACCTTGGTGTAATTTCACATAATGAACCAGATCTGCATGATGTAAGAAGTATTTCTAAAAGTGTTGTTTCAGCCTGTGTCGGCATCGCAATTAATAATGGTTTAATTAAAGATATTAGTCAGCCTATCTATCTTTTTTTTGAAGAGTATCAAAACTTATTTGAAGGTTTAAAGAAGGAAATTACTATTAAACATTTGCTAACGATGTCGGCCGGGTTTGAATGGGATGAATCCACTTCCTATGAAAGTACTGAGAATAGTAAAATTCAAATGAATTTAAGTCCTGATCCGATTGCATTTGTGTTGGCTCGTCCTATGGTTATGGCTCCCGGTAAAATATGGGAATATAATGGAGGTGCGACGCAATTACTGGCTGCTATTATTCAGAAGGTGTCCGGAAAAAAAATAAACGAATTCGCCAATGAATTCATCTTTAAGCCCTTGGGTATTCATACATATAATTGGATTTGCTTTGTTGGAACCACTGACCCTGCTGCTGCTTCAGGGTTAAGATTGCGATCTAGAGACATCCTGAAATTTGCTATTCTTTATCTCAAAGAAGGAAAATGGAAGGGAGTTCAAGTTATTCCAAAAACCTGGATCGTTGAATCACTTACACCACAAATTGAATATCCTGAAGGAAGCTATGGCTATAAATTTTGGATGTGGGATAATGAAGTGAAAAAACAAATTTTTCCTGTTATTGCTGCAGTTGGTAATGGTGATCAAAGGATTTATTTAGATCCAAAGAATGATCTAATCGTAGTTTGTACTGCCGGAAATTATAATAATTCGAGCATAAGAAACAATAGCAATCAGATATTGAAAAAGATATACAGCGCATTTCCATTTAATTGATTTCGATAATTTAATATCGTTACTGTTAAATTATTTTTATCTTAACCAAACTAACAAACTAATCTTCTTTTGCATTGACAAAACCCTCCCTTAAAAAGGAAGTTGGAATATTCGGACTTTCTTCAAATATCATCAATACCGTAATTGGTGCAGGAATATTTGTATTACCTGCCATAGTAGCTGAAGGATTAGGGAGCACCGCAGTATCCGCATATCTTTTTTGCGGATTTTTAATTTCAATGATCATGCTATGCTTTGCTGAAGTAGGTAGCAAAATAAGTCATCCGGGAGGACCTTATGCATACATTGAAGTCGCCTTTGGAAAGTATGTTGGTTTTGTTGCCGCTTTACTTTTTATAATCTCCGCTATCGTATCTGATGCAGCTGTTTCAAATGCTTTTTTTAATATTTTATCATCGCTTTTTCCTGTCATTGACAACCCTACCATTCGAATAATCTTTTTACTTTCTATATTCTCAATTTTAGCATTCATAAACGTTAGAGGGACTAAACAAGGACTTAGTTTAGTGAAATTAGTGACCTTTTTGAAAACCGGTCCACTTGTTTTGTTGGTCATCCTGGGTTTGGGTTATATGGATCTTTCAAATCTAAAATGGGATCATATTCCCGGAGTTTGGGAAGTGGGTGAAGTTTCACTGGTCTTATTTTTTGCTTTTTTAGGCGCAGAGACTGGTCTTACAATTAACGGTGAGGTGGCTAATCCTAAACGAACGATTCCTCGTTCGATTTTTTTATCTATTGCTATTATTTTAATACTGTATATTGGTATCCAAACCGTTGCTCAAGGAGTTTTAGGTACTGATCTGGCTAATTTCAAGGATAGTCCATTGAGTCAAGTAGCCTCTGTTATATTCGGACCAATTGGATTTACTCTGATGGGAATAGGTGCTGCTGTATCAATGTTTGGAAACCTTAGTTCTGAAATATTAAGTGTTCCACGAGTGGTTCAATCAGCCGCTCAAGACGGGGTATTACCTTCAAAATGGTTAGCAAAGATCAATAGTAAATATGCTACTCCTTCTAATGCAATAATTTTATATTCTTTTTTAGGTCTTTTAATTGCCACAGTTGGAGGATTTAAACAATTAGCAATACTAGTAAGTGCTGTTGTATTGCTGCTGTACCTTGGAGTAGCATTAGCATTAATAAAACTTCGCAAATCGCATCCATTTGAAAAAGGACAGTTTAAAATCCCTGGTGGAATGACCGTTCCAATTATTTCAACGCTTATAATTTTCTACTTTCTTTCTAGTCTGACAATGAATGAAATAATTGGGATCTTAATAATGATCGTCTTATTGAGTATCCTTTATTTTATATTGAAAAAACTTGATGTTTTTAAGATTTAAAAAAGCTTTAAATAAATGTCAAATTATTATAGAAACACTAAATCCTTAATCTTCCTAAGCAAATAGCTATCTTTGCAACTGGAAACGTTTCCGATCTAATGATAGATTAATTCATGTCTTTTGAGTCTCTTGGTCTAGCACCCTCTCTTTTAAAATCGCTTGTAAAACAAAATTATAGCAAACCCTACCCTATTCAATTAGCTGCAATTCCGGCTATATTAGATAATAGAGATGTATTAGGTATTGCCAAAACAGGTTCCGGAAAAACAGCGAGTTATGTACTTCCAATACTAACAAAATTGCAAGGCCGAAAATTCACAAAAAACCGACAAGTGAATGTATTGGTTCTAGTGCCTACACGAGAGCTTGCTGAACAAGTAAAAGAAGTTTTCAGAATTTTTTCTGATGATCTTGTAACTCCAATAAAAACCATGGCAGTGTATGGTGGTGTCTCTATTAATCCGCAAATGAAGGCACTGTTTGGTATCAATGTACTTATTGCTACACCCGGAAGATTATTGGATTTGATCGATTCAAAAGCATTAGAATTATCGAATGTAGAGACCTTAGTTTTAGATGAGGCAGATAAAATGCTCAATTTAGGTTTTGAAGATGAGATGAAAAGAATTTTCTCACTCTTAGCTAAAAAGCGGCAGAATCTATTGTTTTCAGCCACGCTGAGCGATGAATTGGAAGGAATCAACAAAGTCCTTTTAAATGACCCAAAAGTAATACAGATAGCCTCTTTCTTTGAAGAACCTGAACTTATAAATGAAGTCGGATACTTTGTCTCGGATGAAAAAAGGGTCCTTTACTTCGCTATTTGATTCATAGTAAGGAAATGACACAGGTATTGATCTTTGCATCTTCACATGATACAGCAGATAAACTTTGTAATAAGCTCGTAAATAATGGAATTGATGCCATGGCGATTCATAGTAAAAAGAGCCAGGGCGCGCGGACAAATGCACTTACAAAATTTAAAGCGGGTAAACTTCGAGTTTTAGTCGCTACTGATCTTTTATCTAGAGGGATCGACATCGAATTTTTACCTTTTGTAATCAATTATGAATTACCCCGATCGCCTAAGGATTATATTCATCGAATTGGAAGAACCGGAAGAGCAGATACACCCGGAGAAGCTATTTCTTTAATTACACCGGATGAAAAACACCATTTCAGAGTGATACAGAAGAAGCGAAAAAAATGGGTGACAATGATCGATAGCGAAAGTTTATCTTTTTGATATATAAGTACTTATAATAATTGATTAAATAATACATTAAGCACAAAATAAACAAGCATGCCATTTAAAAAACTGAATGCGGAACTATTAGAAACGATTAATCGCATTGGAATGGTCGAGCCCCTTCCATTTCAAGAAAAAGTACTTCAAAAGATTAAAAGTGGTAGCAATATTTATGCGATTGGGCCTGATGGAATTGGAAAAACGACCGCTATTATTATCAGCACATTAAATAAATTAAACCTCGAAGCATTTGATGATGCTCCAAGAGCGATCATTTTAGTAAAGGATAAAGAAGCTGCATTGGAATTAGAAGCTGCATTTAAGGTCTTCACTAGAGGAAGTGATCTTAGGATCTATGCGGCATATGAAGAACTGAAAATTGAATTACAACGAGAAGCCATCTATTTAGGAGTAGATATAGTAATTGCCACTCCAAAAAGACTAAGTAAACTCTATTTTCAGAATGGCATCAATTTAAAATTATTACAACTTTTTATCATTGAAGATGCTGAATTTTTAGCCAAAGTAAATTTCACTACCGAGATTATCCGCTTAAGTGAATCGATCTCAAAATGTCAGTATTTAATATTCACACGTCAAATGGAACGAAAGCTTGAAGTTTTTAATACTCATTTTATGAGTAATTCCATCGTGATTCGCAATTAAATTACGATTCTCAGCACTCTACAATAAGAGGTTTTCTTGTTAATATGTTGATTATAATTCATCTAAAAACAATAGCGATGTTTTAATGATACCCTGCTAAACAAATTATATTTATATGCTTTAGTATTCATTTCATTTTACATCCATGTTTGTAGATATTATTTCAATTACTCCCTTAAGTCTTAAAGCTATTATAATCGCTGTTTTATGTGGCTTTATAATTGGGTTTGAGAGGCAATGGAGTGGAAAACCGGCCGGCATAAGAACGAGTATTCTCATTTGCTTAAGTGCTTATACTTTTGTTTCAATCGGTCAGTTTATTCAACCTGATGCCGGTTCTATTCGTATTGTCGGACAAATTGTTACCGGTGTTGGATTTTTAGGTGCAGGTGTGATCATCGCAAGAGAAGGCCTGGTTCAAGGGGTAACTTCTGCTGCAGTAATTTGGATCTTAGCTGCGATTGGCAGTCTAATAGGTTTAAACAGTTTTTATTCTGCTCTGACCCTTGCCATTATAACGATTTTGGTCTTAGTTGGAATCACCGGATTAGAAAAGATCATAAAAAAGCTGAAAAGAGGCGTTCATAAAGATGAAGAAAATAGCTTCCAATACTGAATTGTTTTGCTTATTCTTTTTATTAATTCACCCCAACTGAAATAATTATAAATGGTTTCTGTTTTTAGAAAAATCCGAAAAGAATTAGCAGCAGATAGCAAATTCGCTAAATACATGAGGTATGCGATTGGGGAAATTGCTTTGGTTGTTATTGGTATATTGATCGCTTTGCAAATTAACAATTGGAACGATCAGCGAAAAAACGATATAGAGATCGAAAACCTTTTTACTTCTCTTGAAAAGGACCTTGAAAAAAATATATATGAAGTTTCGGGTTTGGTCAATTTCGGATATTATATGGATTCTCTTGCACAAAAATGGCTGGATCGGAAAGTTGATCGCGAGATGATATTAAACAATTCAGACTACAGTAATATTATCTATTACACACATACAATCCGTTTTATCGACGATAATCTGCAGGAATTATTGCGCCTTGAAAAGCAGCTTCCTAAAAATTACGAGCGCATTATTCCCATGCTAAAAGAATTAAAAACACTTTCAGAATCTCAGGAAAAATGGGAAAAAATCGGGGTTAATATCATTGTTGAAAATGATAAATATATGAGTGAAAATTTTTCATGGACCTATGATAGAGATTCGCTCGCAATAGAAAAAAGAATAGACTATTGTTTGAATGATCCTATTTTTCGAAATAGGGTATATCGATGGAAGGAAATTCAATTAGAAGAGAATGCTTGGGACGCTACTCAGTTGAGATCTTTTTCTTTAATTCTTTTATGGAAGATCAGATCAATAAGAGGATCAAACAGAATGCTAAGTTTTAAAGATTTTTTAATGAATTACAAATTAGTTAGCTTTGATAATATCGAATGTGAAAAGTCCTTTGATCCAGAAGAAAATACGAGTCATTACCGTTCTTCGTATATTTTTCATAATACTATGACACAGACAGTAAATTTGCATTTTTTGAACGATAAAGAAGAGATCAGGATGGACATTAAATTGGAAGCAGGTGAATATTTTGCCAATAAATTTAACCTAAGAGAAGGAACGGAAATACATTGCATCACAGAAGATAATTGTATAAGAAAATACAGAACTGTTGATAACGGCTATTGCATAATTGAATAAGGATGAAAGTATTCAGAAGATTGAGAATAGAAATGATAAATAAAGACAAGACAAAAAAGTATTTAAAGTATGCTATTGGCGAAATTATTTTAGTGGTCATTGGTATTCTAATAGCCTTGCAGATAAATAATTGGAATGAGAACCGAGTGGAGAAAATACAGGAAAACAAAATATTAGCCAATCTTCATATTGAATTCGACGAAAACCTTAAAAATTTATTATTTGTTGATTCCATTCTAGGAAATACCACTCAATCGATCAATATTATTTTTAATCAATTTGGTAAAGACACACTTGATTTTAATGAGCATGAAATAGATAGCCTCTTATCAATTTGTCTTAATTCACCAACATGGAGTCCAAGTGATTTTGTATTGAATGACCTTAAAAACTCCGGCGGATTGTCAAAGCTTCATAATGAAGAGTTAAAAAAATTGCTTTTTGAATGGTCCCGATTTTATAGTCAACTATCCGAAATACAATTTCAAATAGAAAATACAAATTTAGACTTGATCGAATTTATTAAAAACAACGCTTCTTTGCGAAATATAGATGTGTTTTCTAGTCGATTTGAACATTCCAGCAGCAAACTATTTGATCGAAATACGAGTCTTTTAAGCAACTATCGCTTTGAAAACTATATCGATGATAAATATTATGTAGTAAACTCTGCAAAGAAAGAATACAAAGATGCCGAGGAACTTATTATTCGTATTTTAAAGGAGACCGAAAACAAGTAGTATTAAGATCGATAATCAAAAAAAAAGGCAATCTCATGATGAAATTGCCCTCGATCCTTACTTTTAATTTCCTATTTCTTTTGAAGAAGATCCCGTATTTCTGTCAATAATACTTCTTCTTTTGAAGGAGCCGGTGGAGCTGCTGGAGCTGCCGCTTCTTCTTTCTTAGTCATAGAATCTTTCATTTTATTATAGAGTTTTACCACCATAAAAACAGCATAGGCGACGATTAAAAAGGTGATGATCGTATTGATAAAGTTTCCATAATAAATAGCTACTTCCGCGCTTCCATCAGCTGCGCCCGGTGAACTTTCGACTACTGCCGATTGGATAACAAACTTCAATTGCGAGAAGTCGACACCTCCCAAAAGTTTACCAATAGGTGGCATTAAAATATCATTCACAAGAGACTTTACAATTGCTCCAAAATAAGTAGCCATGATCAAACCTACCGCAAGGTCTATCACATTCCCTTTGGCAATAAATTCTTTAAATTCTTTCATTTTTTTCTTTATTAGTTAATTATCAAATTGAAAGTACATTTTTTTATATAATTAGCCACTCAGATTTACTTTATAATTCAATATGTGTAGATTTGAATCAGAGAATTTTATCTGTGTTCGATCAAAATAAAAAATATAGCTTTCACTTATTTACACTCGCTATTGTACTGCTATTCCTTTTACCAGGCTTACTCCAGGAAGGAATGTTTATGGATGGCCTGATCTATTCTACCATTGCTCATAATATGGCAAATGGAATTGGAAGTTTTTACTATCCCTCCTTTTCTCAAACAGTAATGCCTGTATTTAATGAACATCCACCTTTGGCAATGGGAATTCAAAGTCTCTTTTTTAAAGTATTAGGGGATGGTTTTTATATCGAGAAGATTTACTCTTTTCTATGTGCACTATTTACAATGGCTATGATCATTTTATTCTGGAAGAAAATGGTGCCTTCTAAAAGCATTCGAAAACTTTATTGGTTACCGGTACTTTTATGGATTATCGTTCCTAGCATCCATTGGTCATTTAGTAATAATATGCTTGAAAATACGATGGGTCTATTTGCCCTAATAGCAACTTACCTTCTCCTGATCTCGATCGATAAGCTTTTTATTAAAAAATTCATTTACCTAATACTTGCATGTATTTTCATCTTCTTAGCCTTTCTCACTAAAGGCTTTCCTGCATTATACCCACTTGCTTTATATCCTATTTATTATATACTATACCCAGAAAAGATCTCATTTAAAAAGAGCTTTGCCTTCACCTTTATTAGTTTATTGATCACTTCTCTGCTTTTCTTCTTTTACCTCTACCTAAGCCTTGATGCATATGAAAATTTCTATGCTTATTTTAATAGCCAGGTGTTATCAAGTATTGAAGGAAAAAGACAATTCAGCTCAAGATGGGATCTGTTTTCAAATTTATCAAGAGAACTCATCGTTCCTTTTATTCTTATAGTGATCATCTATTTGAGCAATAAGCTCTTCTCAAAAATGAAAATCTATAAGGACAGATCCTTAAATAAATCGACACTGTTCTTTTTATTATTAGCCTTAGCTTCTTCCTTGCCTTTGATGGTAAGTCCAAAACAATTGAGTTTCTACATCGTCCCTTCCATTTCTTATTTTGCATTGTCAATGGCGATGTTTATATCACCATTAGTAAAAGAATATCTCAATAAGATCAATTTCAATAGTTGGAAATACAAAGTGTTTTACTATTTCAATATTTCTATCATTTTAATTGTGATCGCTTACTCCATCTTAAATTTAGGGACTTATTCGCGAGATAAAGATTTGATACAGGATATCGATAAGATCGCCAATACAGTTGGAAATGGAAGTAGCCTTACACTGATAAATACTACTAATTTAAATTGGTCACTCATCACCCAATTCCAACGCAAATATTACATCAATATGGATATTACAGGTGATTTACTCGAGTATTTGGTTCTTCAAAAGGAAGACCAAATGATCGAAGGATATGAAATAGTACCAATCGATCTGAGTGAGCTTCGACTGCTAAAGAAGAAATAAAATCAAGCAATATTTGCCTTTAAAAGCCTAACAATTAAAACGTATTTTTGCCCGATGGCAAGTGATGTGAAAACCCAGACTGATATTCTTAAAAAATTAGGGATCAAGGCATTGAATGAAATGCAAAAAGAGGCGCAGCAGGCGATACTTTCAAATACAGATATTGTACTGCATTCTCCAACCGGAACAGGAAAAACCCTTGCTTTTTTACTCCCTATTATTGCCGATCTCGATCCTGAAAACAACGCTATACAAGTACTAATACTTGTCCCTTCACGCGAATTAGCCCTCCAGATTGAAAGTGTTATTCGTGAAATGGGTTCAGGATTTAAAGCCAATGCCATATATGGAGGAAGAACAGGTCAGAAAGACAAGATCGACTTACAACATCCTCCTGCTATATTGATTGGTACTCCGGGAAGGATCGCTGATCGCATACGACGTGAAAATATTTCAACCGAGCATATTAAAACATTGATTCTTGATGAATTCGATAAGTCACTGGAGATCGGTTTTGAAGGAGATATGAAAGAAATCATTTACTCTCTTGATAAAGTTACAAGAAGAATTCTTACGTCAGCAACTAAATTAGATAAGATCCCTGCTTTTGTTGCTTTAGAAAACCCTACTGTTTTAGATTTTTCCAGCGAACTTGAATCAAAACTGAAAATAGAGATTATTCACTCTTCTACTAAAGAAAAAAAAGAAAGCTTACTCGACCTTCTAGATTATATTGGGAATGAACCAGGTATCCTTTTTTGTAATTTTAAAGATAGTATACAGGAATTGAGTGATTACTTAGACGATCGCGGAATAAAACATGGCTGCTTTTATGGCGGAATGGAACAAAAAGACAGAGAACGCGTGCTTATTAAATTTAGAAATGGAAGCTATCAGCTTATTATAGCAACTGATCTGGCCGCTCGCGGACTTGATATTCCGGAGTTGAATTTTATCATTCATTATCAATTACCACCGCGGAATGAAGAGTTCATTCATCGAAATGGAAGAACAGCACGTATGAATGCGGATGGAACAGCTTATGTTCTTTTATATGAAAAGGAAAAAGGTCCTGACTATCTTAGACTTTTAGATTTGCCTACTATAAATTCAAGCGAATTAGACCCGGCATCGCAAAAAACAAAGCAAAAATGGACTACCCTCTTTATCTCCGGAGGCAGAAAGGATAAAATATCAAAAGGAGATATCGCTGGATTGTTTTTTAAACAAGGGGGATTACAAAAAGAAGATCTAGGAAATATTGAATTAAAGCTTGATTGTGCTTTTGTCGCAGTTGAAGAATCTAAAGCCGAGCAACTTGTGCTTGATCTTGATAATTCAAGGCTTAAAAAGAAAAAAGTACGAATTAAAAAAGTCTAAATAATATTATGAAGCAATTATTACTTTCATTTATTATAATAATTACGAGTAGTCTAAATACTTTCTCACAATACCTAAATGATCTAAGCTTTGGATCAGATTCAACTTTTGATATCATGACTTGGAATTTAGAGTGGTTTCCTACTAATGGACAAGCTACTGTAGATAGTGTGATCAACATAATTGAAGCCCTTGATATGGATATTATTGCCATTCAGGAAATTGATAATGAGGCTTTATTTGCTCAATTATTAGATGGACTGGAAGGCTATGAAGGGCATTATCAGGTATCAAGCTATTTAGAGGTTGGTTATATCTATAAAAGCGCCACGATCCAATTAGATACGATCTATGAGATCTATAATACATCTACCTATAATCGCCCTTTTCCAAGAAAACCATTGCTTATGGATTTTGAATTTATGGGAGAAGAGATGGTCGTTATTAATTCGCATCTAAAGTGTTGTGGAAATGGCTATATGGACCTTAACGATCCATGGGATGAAGAAACACGGCGCTATGATGCATGTAATCTTCTAAGCACATTTGTAGAAGAGAATTATCCTGAAACCAAAGTGATCTTAGTAGGAGATTTTAATGATCTTATTCAGGAAAGTGGCAGCAGTAATGTATTCGAAGTATTTATAAATGATTCGAGTAGTTACAAAATCGTTGATATGGAAATTGCTGAAGGTCCTCAATCAAATTGGTCCTACCCTAGCTGGCCTTCACATCTTGATCACATCATTATCACTAACGAATTATTTGAAGTAATGGAAGATGAAAATTCCTATGTTCAAACGATCTTAATCGAGGATAATATGACCGGTGGATTCACTTCGTATGAAAATTATATTTCAGACCATCGACCTGTAGCTTTAAAACTTTCCGGAAATGATATAAACCTTGGTATAGATGATCATTTTGATGAAGCTATACAATTTAATGTGTTTCCTAACCCTGCAAAAGATATAGTTAGCATCAGCTCTGATCAGACAATTGATGAGATCCGAATATTTGATCAAATGGGAAAGTGCATTTTAACAGAAGATCATTTGTTTAATAAAATAAGTCTTTCTACCTTTTCTTCTGGTATTTATATCATTGAAATTAGATCTAAAGGGAATTATTTTAGAAAAAAATTAATCAACAGATAACTATGAAATTAAGATTTGTCTTTGCTAGCGTTCTTTTTAGCATACTTTTTATTACATCCTGCAAAAAAGAGGAAGAACCTTCTAAAAACGAAAGCTATCTCATTTTCGGTCATTTTTACGGTGAATGCTTCGGTGAAACCTGCATTGAAATTTATTGTTTGGAAGAATCAAGACTTTTAGAAGATCAGAACGATAATTATCCTTCTTCTCAGCATTTTTATGTGGCTGACTTTACTGCTTTGCCTGATAGCGATTTTCTCGAAGTTAATGATCTGATGTCTTTTTTTCCAGATACTCTTTTATTGATAAATGATACGGTAATCGGAATGCCTGATGCGGGCGACTGGGGTGGATTCTATGTAGAATATAATTTCAATGGTGTTCATAAATTCTGGTTAATCGATAGAGTTGGAACTAGCATTCCATCTTCTTTACACCCCTTTATTACAGAAATTGAAAATAAGATTGCCTTGATCAATAATTGAAAGTAAGGAGTGTCATTGATCATTATAAAATAAGTATGAGTAAATGCTTATACTTTGAAATGAAAATTAGTATAGATTTTTTTTTAATAGCTTTACATTGAAGACAATTTTCCTTCTTATTTTAAGTGAATAATTAACCTACCTACACATTCAATCATGAAAATAACAATTAGCTGTTTTTTAATATTCATTTCGATAACCAGCTTCACGCAAGAAATCGATTATTTTGCTGACAACCCCGAGTGGCGACAAACATCAGTCTGTGCTGTACCCTACCCATGTGTGCAAACAGATCAGTATGTTTATTATGTGAATGGGGATTCTATTGTCGACGGCATAACTTACAAGCAGATCTTTCGACGAGGGATCTTTGCTCAAAATTGGATGAGCCCTCCACCTGCCATTGAATGCGGTGCTTCAGATGAATTTGATGATTTTTATTTGCTCCTAAGACAGGAAGAAAAGCAAATGTATATACGTGCATTCGATTCAGGTATGGACATTTTACTATATGATTTTGATTTAAATGTAGGTGATGCCTTGCCAATGTCATACAATAATTACACCTCAGACATTCTTATCGATAGTATTGATAGTTTACTAGTTGGGGATGTATATCGAAAACGTTTCCATTTTCAAGGTCTTTGGGCAAGTTCTATTATAGAAGGAATCGGAAGTGATCTTGGTCTTTTCGAGCCTATGGGAGCTATTTTTGAATGTGGTCATAACCTTGATTGTTTTGCATTGGATGAAACCACTTATTATCCTGAACTGGATGCTGAATGCGAATTGAATGTGAGTGTAAATGAAATTGAAAATCAGATTAATGTGAGCTTCTTCCCCAATCCTGTGAAGGACAAAGTGAATTTTTCGTTTTCAAATCCCGTGCATTCTTTAAAAGCTCAACTATTTACTATTGATGGAAAACGCTGTGAAAGTATTCTTATTGAAAATTCTCCAAGCACTTATAGTATTTCAATGGATCATCTAAATACTGGATTATATC
>JAHECK010000195.1 GCA_024641785.1 Flavobacteriales bacterium
AGGGCATCCAACTCCATAAATTCCATCACCGATGGAGTGATTCCGGCTTTGAAAATGGCAGCTACCGCTTCACATGCTTTTTCAGCTTTATAAAAAGGAACGAGCATTAAAACATCCCGAGTAGGATAGGGGATCAATCGAAAAACAGCTTTGGTGATGATCCCAAGGGTTCCTTCACTTCCAACGATCAGTTGAGTGAGATTATAACCTGTTGCATTTTTAAGCACATTTGCTCCCGTCCAGATAATATCTCCGTTAGGCAAAACGACTTCCAGATTTAAAACATAATCTTTAGTCACACCATATTTAACCGCTTTAGGTCCTCCGGAATTTTCTGAAAGATTCCCTCCGATAAAACAACTACCCCGACTGGCAGGATCGGGTGGGTAATAAAGTTTCTTTTCGATCACCGCTTCTTGAAATACTTGAGTGATCACTGCAGGTTCTACCGTTGCCTGTAAATTATCAGTATCGATAGACAAAATCTTATTAAAACGTTCCATGCTTAAAGCAACTCCACCGAATAAGGGAAGTGCACCACCGCTTAGTCCGGTTCGGGCACCCATTGGAGTTACAGGAATATGATGTTCGTTACAATAGTGGACGATCTTTGATACTTCTTCAGTGCTTCCCGGTTTAAGAACGATCTCAGGAGAAAAACGAAGGTCTTCCGTCTCGTCATGAGAATAAGCTTCCATGTTTACTTCATCTACAATAATGTATTTTTCTCCAATAAGCCTGCTTAAGTGGGTGATATCTTCAGAAGTGATCTTTTTAAAATTCATATTCTTTTAGGAAACTATGTAGCTGAGCCAAATGTAGACAAAATATGGAAAAGTGGGAATGAAATAAAATGTGAAATATGAAATGTGAGAGTTGAAAAAAAAGGATAACCACAGAGATACAAAGTAGGCTCAGAGGTCACAAGTTTTTTAACTCTCTCAGTGCCCTTTGAGCCTACTTTGTATCTCTGTGGTTAAAAAAAACTATGAACTATCTCTTCAGTAAAAAACCCACTTTCTTGGATCTTTTTTTAATTAATCATTGAACATTAATCCTTAATCATTTTTTTCTTCGTTCTCGAGCTTCGATCTTCACGTTATTTTTTCCTTCTAAACTTCTACTTTTTACATTCCATTTTTTTCTTACATTCGGGGCAGAAAAATTTTAAATAGACTGAAAATCGACTTCAGAAATATAGTTTAACCTAATTATTCATTTTATAAAAAATTTATGAGCAATACAAAATCACATCCAACCGGACTCTATACCTTGTTCGCCACCGAAATGTGGGAAAGATTCAGTTATTATGGTATGCGTGCCTTATTAACGCTTTATTTAACAGCCGAATTAATAGGTGGAGGTTTTGGATTAGATCGGGCAGCAGCTTTAGAGACTTATGCAATTTTTACAGGATTGGTCTATTTGACTCCGATATTAGGAGGATGGATTGCAGATTCTTTTTTAGGTAAACGTAAGACGGTTTATATAGGTGGATTTGTAATGGCAGTAGGGCAGTTTTTACTTGCAGCGAGTGCTTTTATGTCCAGTACATTAGATGTAGATACACGACTATTCTTATTTAATTTTGGTTTAGGGGTATTGATTATTGGTAATGGTTTTTTCAAACCAAACATTTCTACCATCGTTGGTGATTTCTATGAAGATAATGACCCTCGAAAAGATTCGGCTTTTAATATCTTTTATATGGGGATCAACCTTGGAGCGATCCTCGGACCATTTATTGCCGGAGCCTTAGGTGAAAACGTAGAATGGGGATGGGGATTCTTTTCCGCAGGTATTGGAATGATCATCGGTGTGATCTGGTTATTTTTCCGTGAAAACACCTTAGAAAAAAATGGGTTGCCACCTAATTCTCCAAGTGATAAATTGATACTTGACGGAAAAGACTGGAGAGACATCATTACTTATTCGCTTGCATTAGTTGTCAGTACTTTGGCAATTATATACATCTGGGGAATGATTCCAAATAGCATCACCTATTATCTTGTTATTCTTGGTTTTATTGGAATTATTGGCGGACTAGGTTATGTTATTTTCAAAGGGACCAATGGAAGTGATGAATGGAGTAGAATGGGAGTGATCCTTGTATTAGCCTTCTTTAATGTGGTATTCTGGGCAGGTTTCGAGCAAGCCGGAGGAACGATGAACTTATTTGCTGCCGAAAATACCAATCGATTAGTTGGAGGATGGGAGATCCCGGCGTCATGGTTTCAAAACATAAACCCGATTGCGATTTTGATCTTTGCTTCATTATTTTCAGTAATGTGGTTAAAACTAGATGCGATTAAACTGAATCCTAGAACCCCGATAAAATTTGCCTTAGGGATGTTCTTCGGAGCGATCGCTTTTTATGTAATGGCAATGGCAAGCAATCTTGCTGTAGGTGGAAACCTTGTTTCTCCAATGTGGTTGGTTGTTGTTTATGTTATCCTTACAATAGGTGAATTAATGCTTTCTCCGATCGGATTATCGATGATCACCAAGCTGGCACCTAAGAAATTGGTTTCTGTAGTAATGGGACTTTGGATGGCTAGTTTTGCTGCCGGTAACTATTTAGCAGGTATGTTGGAAAGCATCCTTCACAAATACGAACTGCCTTTATATCCTTTTATAGCATCTTTGATGTTAGGAACAGGTATCGTTCTATTGATTCTATCTCCGCTGCTTAATAAAGCGATGAAAGGAATTCATTAAAAGACTTTTTTGATATTCAGAACCGCCTTGCTCATTGAGTAGGGCGGTTTTTTGTTGAAATAAATAGGTAGAAGATGTATTTATGCATTCATACATTCATGCATTGCTTTGCACATTTTACATATCTTTACCCTCATTAAAAAAACCACCTTCATGATTCTCATCTCCTGGAATGTAAATGGCATTAGAGCCATCGCTAAAAAAGGCTTTCACGATATTATCGCAAACCTAAACCCTGATATTTTATGTCTGCAAGAGACTAAAGCCCAGGTAGATCAGGTACGTGAAGTTGTATTTGATATGAACTATCATATTTATGCCAACCATGCTACTAAAAAAGGTTATTCCGGAACTGCTATTTTAAGCAAAGAAGAAGCGATCAATGTGATCTACGATATTGGGATTGCCTTGCATGATGATGAAGGACGGATTATTGCTGCAGAGTATAAGGATTATTATGTGGTAACCGGATACATCCCGAATTCAAAACCCGACCTTTCGAGATTAGAAGAGCGGCAGCAGTGGGATAAGGATCTTTTTAATTATTTAAAGATGTTGGAAAAAAAGAAGCCGGTATTATTTTGCGGGGACTTGAATGTGGCTCATAAAGAGATCGATCTTTTTCATCCAAAAGCAAATTATAATAAGTCTGCAGGATTTACCCAGGCCGAAATAGACGGAATGGACCGTTATGTAAAAGGTGGATTTATCGATACATGGCGTGAAATGCATCCGAATGAAAAGAAATATTCGTGGTGGAGTTATCGGGCAGGCGCAAGGGCGAAAAATGTAGGCTGGAGGATCGATTATGTATTGGCAAGCAAAGTTTTAATGCCACAGATAAAACACTCTTTTATTTTAAATGAAGTAGAGGGCAGTGATCATTGTCC
>JAHECK010000196.1 GCA_024641785.1 Flavobacteriales bacterium
CTACAATTTCCGGTCCTCGATTTAGGGTTCCATCCCAATCGACCTGAGAAATGCGGTAATAAGTAGTACTATAAGGCGAGGGATCGGTGTAATCGTAGTGTTTTTCATAGTTTGAATTCCCGGCTCCGGGAATTTTTACCAACTCCTCATAATTTTCTGCATCGCTACTTTTTTCCACTAAAAAATAGTCGTTTTGAGCTTCACTGGCGGTTGACCATAGAAGTTTATTCTTACTTGCTTGAGGTAAGCCATAAAATCCTAACCATTCAACAGGTAATACTGAACCGTTATTATTATTATTACTAGCATCCAAAACAAAAAAATTAAATCCACCATTTGTAGCTCCATATAAAAAGAAAAAATAATCGCTACCATCGGTTTCAAATTTTATTAAAGGCCAATCAGGATTATTTGAAGGATCTAAGCAAATGTCTTTATTCCAAACCTCGTTTCCGCCCGGAAGAGGTAAAACAGGCGGTGGTATTCCTGTAAGATTATCTATATTTTGATCTTCTCTACCTATTAATCCTCCGGAAGTTGGGCATTGATCAAAAACAAGTAACTTAGGATCCATTGTTGGAGTTCCGCATGTTGCAGCATAAAGCAAAGAACTTGCTGCTTGCCCGGATACTTTAAACCATGTCCCATATTCTCCTGCTCCATTTATTATACAATCGTTGGCTCCATAAATTTCAGACGATGGGGTCCCAACAACTGGACTATTATCATTAAGTTGTTCTTTAAGATTATGTCTAGTCGTTGATTTAAATATATATTCACCTGATGTAGCTGCTACATCTGAAACAGGAACTTCCATTGCATTTTCACAGCTATTATTATTAGTAGAAACTGTTAGAATGTAAGTAGATACTGGGTCTGTTTCAAAAGCATTATTTCCAATGCGTAATAAAATATAATTGCCTGAAATCATAGAAGAATTTATATCAAATTCAATTGAAGTATTAAATCCATCGTTAATATCAGATTCAATAAAATCATCATTTCCTAAATATCCACATCCAAAAATTGAAATTTCGCTTGGAGAAGAATTAAACTCAAACCATTTCATTGTTGTATATTCTCTTATGACTGGATCACTTGCACTTAAATCTAAATTTATTTTTACATTTCTTGCTGAGGGTACTTTTATAATATACCATTCTTCAAAACCCACAATTTCTGGAGATTCAGCAAAAGACATACATCCATTATCAAACCCATAAATTAAAAGTTGGTCATCATAAGTAGACTGTCCATACAAAATAATAGGATTAACAACTAAACCACCAATATTTGTATTAAATAAAATCTTATTCGATGAATGGCTTGCATTTACTCCTATATCCCAAGCATCGCCACTTGCATTTATTGCAGTATCCATCTCAAACCAATAACTCTTATCGTTCCAAGCATCTTCAGGTGTAGCCGCTCCTTGCCCAAAAAGAACAGTAGAAATAAATAAAAATAATATGAGTAAAATTTTATTCACTTGGGCTTAGATAATGGAGACTTATATTATAAACGAAAATACAGGCTTTAGGTTGTATTTGCAATCGAAGTAATGTTTAGTTATTAATGTTCGATGGTTAATGGATTGAAGAGGGGAGTTCGGTAGTTCAGTAGTTCGGAAAAAAAGGACGGAAGACAGGAGACCGAAAACAGGGGTTGGTAGACGGAAGATAGAAGTTAGATAAATGGGTTGTATGCACGGTGCACGATGCACGATGAAAAAATGGTTGGATGTCGGGTGTCGGGTGTCCGATGATTTTATACTTAAAAGAAAAATATTCTATAAGGTAATTCGAAATAAAATGAATCGTGTAGAACTCAAAGAAGCGCAAAAAAAAATGTTGGATGCTCGGTGCGCGATGCACGATGAAAAAAAGGTCGGATGTCAGGTATCCTGATGAAATCAAACTTAAAAGAAAAATATTCTATAAAGAAATTTGAAATAAAAAGTATCGCTGAGAACTCAAAGAAGCGCGGAGAACGCTGTGAAAATAAAACATCTTTGCGCAACTCTGCGAACCGATTTATCGGGCATTGCGTCCTCTGCGATACTTTTTTTTAGAGATTACGTTTTCGAAGGAGATCCAAATAATAAATGAACTGCCACAACCACCATTAATGGAACTGGCGACTGAAGAACTCCCATGAAACGGCGGGATAATGTATAACCTAGTTCACTATCGCCTATGAGTTTTCCAAGTAAGAAAAAGAGTCCCGAAAGAATAAAAAGAAAAATAGTTCCCCAGATCAGTAATGAGATCGACGTTCCTGAATTATTAAATAGTTTTTTAAGTATTCCGTAGGACAATGCGAAATTTACTAGTGTAAAAAGAAAAGTCAATAACCATTTTAATTTCATTAGACCCCCTACTCCCATCGGTACTAAAAATTCATACATCGAATGATAGTAAACGATCTCACTGTTATAATAGATCCGATCGATGATGTAATTGATATTGATAAAAATAGAATCGCGTAAAAAACCTAAATAAATAATGAGAAGGATAAATACAGAAGCCAAAAGAAGATTAGTCCGATTTTTATTCCACATTACTATCTAACTTTTGTTTTGCGATATACGGTCCTGCATATTTCTTCGCCCAGATATACCATAATAAAAAGACAAAAGAATAAACCACGATATTGAAGGTGTAGTTATGATTAAAATATAGCCAATCGATATTTACATCTACAATAATTGCCAAAGCAGCAATTCGAATGGCATTAATTAAATGAATGCCGATCAAACCTAAAGGAATAAACCACAATTTTTGCTTCCAGGGTCCGGGATAAGTGATCATAAAGATCAAAAAAAGCGCAAATAAACTAAAGCCATTGCATGGATCACCGATCCAAACGCCCGAAGTACCATCGATACCGACAATTCTTATCGTTTCGTCAAATCCTGATTCAGGTAAAGTGGCATAACCAAACAAATGAAGGATCCCACTAGAAAGATAAACCAGATTATTGATGATGATTCGATCCCATAAACCGGATGGATGAAGCCATGCTTCGTAGATCACATACCAGACAACATAGAGGATAATAGCAAGAAAAGTAAAACGGAAATAAGGATTTTTTTTAAACTCCTTAAGCATTTAGAAGGTATTAGGCCTTTACAGAATTGCGATAATATTGAATGCTTTTTACAACACCAAATATGATCATTGCAGCAATTAACCAGCCAATATGATCACTAACCGGAACACAAGGTGGGGGGAAGCAACCGCCCGGTCCTCCTGGGTTTCCTTGTGCAAACAAGTCAGTAGAAAATACACTTAACAGTGTAAGTAATGGTAAAACTCTAAAAAGTAATTTCATTTTAATCGTTCGCTACTTTAGTAAGGACAAAAATAATATGTAATTGTTATTATACAAGAGCTTTGCTAAAATGTTTGTTTTTAATTGTTAAATGTGGATTGTTAAAAAGACGGGAGTCGGGAGACTGAGGACCGATGACTGAGGTCGGGAGACTGACGTGCTATCGCAGTCAGCACAAGTCCGGTCTTCGGTCTTCTGTCACCCGTCTCCCTTAAATCTCAATTCCCACCGGACAATGATCACTGCCCTCTACTTCATTTAAAATAAAAGAG
>JAHECK010000197.1 GCA_024641785.1 Flavobacteriales bacterium
TTTCCTGTATGGTCACGATCTGTTTAAATCCCATATAGCGTAAATTCTTATAGGTCTTTTCTCCTATCATCGGGATCTTCCGAATGGATAAGGGCGCCATAAAGGGTTTCTCATTTCCGAAATCGATCTTTATTTGCCCGTTAGGTTTCGCTTCTCCCGTGGCGATTTTTGCGACCGACTTACTAGTAGACAAGCCCATAGAAATAGGGAGTTTGCTTTCGCGTACGATCGTATCTCTGAGTTCTGTTGCCCATTTATAGGTACCGAAGAAACGATCCATTCCGGTCAGGTCGAGATAGAACTCATCGATGGAAGCCTTTTCAAAAAGAGGGGCCTTATCGCGGATAATATCTGTAACGATCGTAGAATGGCGACTGTAGCTATCGTGGTCTCCTTTGACTAAGATGGCTTCCGGACAGAGTTCCCGTGCCAGTCGCATGGGCATGGCCGAATGCACGCCATACTTTCGTGCTTCATAACTGGCTGCAGAAACTACTCCACGGTTTCCCGAGCCACCGATAAGGACAGGCTTGTCGATCAACTTCTTGTTATGGAGTCGTTCTACCGAAACAAAGAAGGAATCGAGGTCGAGATGGGCGATGCTTTTGTTCATGGGTGGGGAGCACGAAGCACGAAGCACGAAGTTGGAAGATCGAAGACCGAAGACTGGTGTCTGACCTGTGCTGATAGCGATAGTTCATCAGTATGTTCAATGTTTCTTGTTATGTCTGGCTGAGCCTGTCGAAGCCTACGACCCTTCGACAAGCTCAGGGTGACATGTCGTTTTAACTTTCTTTCCATATTTATAAATTTTAATACTTCACATTTACTCCGTGCTTCATGCTTCTATCTTCCAACTATTTGATTAAATATTAATCATTTGATTGTTTATAAATTAATCACTATTTTTGAATATGCAATAGTCCCGAACTATTTTTTTGATAAAAAAGAAGAAACTATGAACAATCGATTTGGAAAGAACATTCAGTATTTACGCAAGCGAAAAAAGCGTTCACAAGAAGAGGTGGCGATAGCGCTGGATATGAAAAGATCTACCTGGAGTGGTTATGAAAGCGGAGTGGCACGTCCGGGTTACGAGCGACTGATTGAGATCTCCCATTATTTTGGGATCAGCATCGATCATTTAATAAAAGAAGACCTGGAAAAAATGGGAGAAAGGGGAGTGCGTGACCTGGAGTTAAATGTAGATCTGGAAGGAAAGCATATTCGGATATTATCGACGAGCATCGATAGAGAAAACAATGACCATATCGAATTGATATCTGAAAAGGCCAAGGCGGGATATCAAACGGGTTATGCCGATCCGGAATATATTTCGGTGCTACCTACTTTCAGCTTACCCTTTTTATCAAAGCAGCGAAAGTACCGAACTTTTCCCATTAGTGGTGATTCCATGCCTCCGGTAAATCATGGTTCCTATGTTACCGGTGAGTACGTTCAGAATTGGAACTTGATCAAAAGTGGGCATCCTTATATTATAGTCACCAAAAATGAGGGGATCGTTTTCAAGGTCGTCGAAAATCAAATAGAGAAAAATGCACTATTAATATTGTCTTCTACCAATCCCGCCTATGAACCCTACGAAGTAAAGATATCAGAACTACTTGAAGTCTGGAAATTCGTAAATTATATCAGTCCGGAAATGCCAAGCCCAAATTTATCCAATGATCAGATCAGTGAAGCCCTTCTCGGTTTGCAGCGCGATGTAAATAAGTTGAAGAATGAGTGGAGGAAGCATTAAAAAATCAAGTTTTGGTCAAAAGCAGTTGTTTGCCTAATCCATGTAAATTGATTTTATTTGATTTTTTAAAAGTAATAGATGTTCCAAAGATTAATTCTAATTAGTATTTCCATTGCATTTTCCATACAAGGAATATCTCAAGTTTGCTTAGAAGATGGAATCTCATTCACTACACAATCACAAATTGATAGTTTTCCAATTTACTATCCTGATTGTAATAAAATTGGAGGTGAAGTAAGTATTAGTGGAATAGATATAGAAAATTTGGATAGTTTGTATTCACTGATAACGATTGCAGGTGAGTTAAGTATTGAAAATAATCCAATTTTAAATACTATCAATGGTTTAAATCAAATAGATACTTTAGAAAATGGGTTTCATTTTACTGGGAATCCATTGCTTCATGAACTGCCTTTTTTATCAGATGTAGATGAAATAGGAGGAAGCGTTATTATTGAAAACTCGAGACTTCACTCGATTCAGGCGAGTAATCAAATTGTGAGTCTTATAGGGGATCTCATTATCCGAGATAATGATTCATTGCTTACATTTTCCGGCTTTACCCAGCTTAATAGTATAACAGGGGATTTTAACTTCACTAATAATGATCAGGTGGAAAACATTAATCCACTTTATAACCTTACAAACGTTGGAGGAAATTTTACTATTTCTGAAAATAATGATTTGACGATTATTCAAGGCTTCATTTCCTTAACGACTATAGGGCTTGATTTTATTGTTTCTTATAATGAAGGCTTAACTCAGATTAACGCTTTTTCTGAAATAGAACAAATTGGAAATAATTTAATTATTGAAGGAAATCCAAGCCTAGATTTGCTAGGAAACTTTTGGTTTTTGGAGAATATTGGTGGTGATTTCAGATTTATCCAGAATGACAATATGGTCACTTTGGATAGTTTCTATAACCTTTTATTAATCGAAGGAGATCTTTTATTTCAAAATAATGAATCACTATCCGAAATAAATGGCTTTCCTTTACTAATAGATGTTGCTGGCATCTTTTCTATAGAGAATAATCCAAATCTTCAAAGTATTAATGCTTTTTCAAGTCTAATTAGTATTGCGGGTGATCTTAAAATTATAAATAATCCTTTATTATTTAGTTTATCCGGCTTTTCTCAACTCGAATTTATTAGCGGTTCTTTTTTATTTGATTCCAATCTTTCCTATCAAACATTCACTGATTTTTCAGCGCTGCAACAACTAAATGGAAATATGCAGATCAGCAATAATGATCAGTTAATTGATTTTAACGGATTTGAGGAATTAGACGCAATTTATGATACATTAATAATTGAAAGTAATCTACAATTAACTTCTATTGAAGGTATTGCACCTACCTATCCTTATTACCTTTCTTTTATAAACATTTCTAACAACCCTTTATTGTCTAATTGTGCTATTGAGAGTATTTGTAATGCATTCTCAAACGGATTTGCTGAATTAAGTATTGAAAATAATGGCTTAGCTTGTATGAGTGTAGAAAACATTAGCTTTTTATGCGATTCTCTTGGAATGATCTTATTATTTACTTCCCAAGAAGAAATTGATCAATACCCTAGTATGTGCACTCAATGTGATAGTATAGTGGGATTCGTTCAAATTCAAGGTGATGACATTACTAATTTAGATAGCTTATATATTATTGAAAACATAGAGGGAGATCTAATGATTGGGGGTGGAATTGGAAACCCAATCTTAATCAGCACTGCGGGCTTGGGTAATTTATCATCTATTAATGGAAGTTTTTATTTAGTAAATAATGACCTACTTAGTAATTTGGAAGGTATTTCAGACGATGAAATTG
>JAHECK010000089.1:0-12994 GCA_024641785.1 Flavobacteriales bacterium
TTGCCGTTTTAGATCCCAAACAAAGCGATTGTAATTATCCTTATAAAGAGCTTTGTGGCTGTGGAGTTGGTTTCAAATTACTTCAGGCTTTATCACAAGAGTTGAGTTTGGAAAAGAAAAATCTTCATTCTTATTTAGATCTGGTATCCTTAGCCATAGCTGCTGATATTGTTCCAATAACCGGAGAAAATAGAATCTTATGCTACTATGGCTTAAATGAAATTAATTCAAATATACGCACAGGAATTAAAGCATTGCTCCCCATTACTGATAAGCCAAAAAACTATATTATTAGTGATCTGGTTTTTACATTAGCTCCCAGAATAAATGCTGCCGGACGAATACGATCAGGAAAATACGCCGTTAAATTACTCGTAGAAAAAGATCCTTCTCTAGCCGAAATCGTTTCAAAACAAATTGAAGAAGACAATACTTTTAGACGAGAATTAGATAAAGAAATGACCAGAGAAGCCCTTTTTCAAATTGAAGAAAATGAGCGATCGTCAGAACTCAAAAGTACGGTAGTATATAATGAGAAATGGCATAAAGGCGTTGTTGGTATCGTTGCTTCTAGAATAATAGAACAATACTATAAACCTACAGTTGTTTTAACACGGTCAGGCGATACTGCCACAGGAAGCGCCCGAAGTGTATCAGGATTTGATCTTTATAAGGCCCTAGAAGAATGTGAAGATCATCTGATACAATTTGGCGGACATATGCATGCTGCCGGAATGACGATGGAAATTGAGAAAATTGGCGCTTTTACTGAAAGTTTTGAAAATGCAGTCAAAAAAGCGATCACCTCTGCTCAAATGATCCCGGAAATTGAAATTGACCTGGAACTTGATTTTAACGAACTCAATCACAAACTCTATCGGATCATTCAGCAAATGGCTCCATTTGGTCCCGGAAATCCGGAACCAATACTTAGCAGTAAAAATGTTTATGATACTGGTTATTCAAAGTGTGTAGGAAAAGAAGGCGAGCACTTAAAACTGCATATCCGACAGGAATCATCGAATGCTATCGATGCGATTGCTTTTAATTTAGGTAGGTATTACGAAAAGATCAAAAATGGATCTCCTTTCAATATCGCATACTACTTACAAGAAAACCATTGGAATGGAAAGACGAAACTTCAGCTTATGGTAAAGGATATTCAGTTTGTCTAAATCCATGAATAAAAGTGAAGAAGTATTCAATTAAGGGTCATTTTTACTTCCATCACCCATCATCTTACTTTAAACTTTTCGGCCTCCCGTCAGTCGAGCTTCCCTCGTCTTTATTTTTTTCATTAAACAAGGCGATCGCCAAAGAGAGAAAAAGTACATATAGAGTAACTCCAGGCTGAGTCTCAAGCGTATCTTCAGACAGAAAGGAAATAAGCAATACGATCTGAGCTAAAGCCAGAATAGAATTACGTTTTATATAAATTGAAAGAGGATAAAAAACTGCCCATAAAAAAGCCAGAAAACCAAATATCCCGCTAATTACAAAATAGGTCAGAAATTGATTATGAGTATGGTGCCAATATTTTTGATCCATCTCCTTTACTTCACTTGCGAAATACATATCAAACTCATCTTGGATATCTCCTACTCCAACACCTAAAATAGGTTTAGAAGCGATAATTTCGATAGCTCCTCTCCAATAATACATCCTTTGAAGCAGGGGTTTATTTCCCGGATCTTTTTGGTAATAATGAGCCATTAGCTGATAAAATAATTGATCGATCCTTAGTTCAAGATTATTCCATTCATGCTGCTGGTAATTATAATTTCCGCTTTGAATATTCTCAATGTCTTGCTTTGATAATTGATGCACCCCGATAGAATCCTTAGTCAATGCCTTTGAAGTCAAATATCTTGTCAATGTTCCCTCAATATCTTGTCCAGTTGCATCCGTCTTAATAAATTCTGGAGAACAAACTGCTTTCCATTCTTTTTCAAGCTCAGGATTTGAAATGTTCCTCCATATATAATAGCCATTTTCGAGTTGCTTATCATTCGGTAAACTAAAATAGTTTGATCCTTTTTTAACCAATGGCTTAAAATCATTATAAGCTTCATTTTTAGCAACAAAATGAGAGCGATAAGAATTATTACTCAGGTAAAGAATGTAAGCAGAAAAGGCAAAAAATAGAATTGCAATCGCATAACTCAACTTTTTAAAAGGGCTTTTAAACAGCAATAAAACGATTCCAAAAATGAAGATGGTAAGCAAAGCAATAAATCCATTTCCAGATCCCAAAAAGAAAATGAAATAAATGAACCACAGGGCCATTACAATTGCAATTATTGAATATTTATTCCTCCATTTTATTGCAGCATAGATCAGTATATAAATACAAATATCTATGATGAGACTAAAGCGGATATGCGATATGAAAATGGAAATTTCCCTTAAATCCTGATGTTTTTCCGCTAGAAAATAATGATAATTAATGAAAAGTATGACGCTTCCTACAAAGGTTGATCCGATCAATAAGGCGAGTAAAATAAAGAAGTTGCGTTCCTTTAATTCGTATGAAGCAATAAAAAAAGGAATGAGTAATAAAGGGAGTTTTATCCTTAGATCATTTAAAGCATAACTAACATTTTCCGTCCATAAAAAAGAAACCAGAGGAATTAAAAACAGAATCAAACCTGTCCAAACCAGTTTATTATTTTTAACCGCATTCCATTGGACTTTTTTCGGCCCATTGATCAACCAGGCCAAGGCAAGGATCATAAATGAAATACTCATTAAAAATTCAGATACCGGTAATCCGATAGCCATTATTGCTAACCCGACTAAATAAAGATCTGACTTCTTAAGAAGCATCTGCTCAAAGATCTAGGTGAAATTAATTCTTTCCTTCTAAGATGTTTTTATACAAAGATCCGGCAAAAACCTCCTCAGATTTTAAGATATAAGGATCACTTGCCAAAGTATTCTCAATTCTCCCTGTTTGGAAATAGTATCGAGAAACGATCTCATTGTTTAGAAGTTCCATAATTTCCGATTTAAATTCATCAAGATCAGATTCCTTTCTTTGATTAATCAAGTTTTTTAGATCGATCAAAATGGAGGATACCTCATCATAGTACTTTTCTTCTTTTGAGGCTTCAATTAACTCATTATAATATTCTTCGGTATCTGTGGTATAAGTAAAATCATCTTTTGCAAGCCAGCTTTTAAAGGAATCATATTCAGCATCAGTTAGACTGAACTTAGAAGCATTAACAATTGAATCATGATCTAAACGGTAAAGAGTAGCATAATTAAAAATATAATTCCCTACATATAAGGCATAGGCTACTTTAGAAAATTCAGGGAGTTTTACTTCTACATCAGGAATGATCCCGCGACCATTGATTACCGGACGTGAATTACTTGTATAGTAAGGATGCAATAATGAATCCGGAACTTCTTCTACTAAACCTTCCGCATTTCTATTTGAGTAATTAAGCTTTTGAATACTTCTTCCGCTTGGGATATAATATTTTGCAACGGTCACTTTTAACTTTGCATTATAATCTAACTCTCTCGTTTGCTGAACAAGTCCTTTTCCATAGGTCGTATCTCCAAGAATAACTGCACGATCCAGATCTTGCAATGCTCCTGATACAATTTCAGATGCTGAAGCAGATCCTCCGTCAACTAAAACAATTACAGGTTGATTAAGGTCTATTGGTTGATTAAGCGCCTTATACTCTTTGTCCCAATCCGGGTTCTTCCCTTTAGTTTCGACAATTAATTCCCCTTTAGGAACAAACATATTTACGATGTTTATCGATTCACGCAAAAGTCCTCCCCCATTTCCTCTTAGATCAAAAATGAGTTTATTCATTCCTTTCGATTGCAGATCTTTATACGCTGAATACACTTCTTTATAAGCAGTTTGAGTAAAGCTATTTAGTTTGATATACCCTGTACTATCATTAATTATAGCATAATAAGGAACATCAGGAACTTTGATCTCTTCTCTTTTCAGATTAAACAAAAGGGTATCGTTTTTTCCGGGTCGTATAATAATAATATTTACATCCGTCCCTGACTCTCCTTTAAGAATGGTAGTAATTTCTTCTTGATCCATTCCGGAGATCTCTCTGCTGTCCACTTTTATAATTATATCGCCGGCCATTAAACCTGCTTTTTGAGCGGGAAATCCTTCATAAGGTTCGGCTATAACGATGTTATTATCAACCTTTCGGATCATCGATCCAATTCCACCATACTGACCTGTAGTCATAAAACGAAAATCTTCCATTCTCGATTCCGGGATATAGGTCGTATAAGGATCAAGGCTTTTTAACATCGCATCGATCCCTACCGTCATAAGATCTCCGGGGTCAGTATCATCTACATAAGCGATGTTAAGTTCTTTATATAAAGAATTAAATACTTCAAGATTTTTAGTGATCTCAAATAGATCGACAGCAAAACCGAACCAAATAAATGACGCGATCACTATTGCTGATGTAATTATTTTTCTTTTTATTTTATTCATCATAATTCGATTTATGGCACTGGATCATATCCGCTACCACCCCATGGATTGCAAGATATAAATCGTTTTAAACTTAACCATGCTCCTTTTAAGGGACCATGTTTTTTTAATGCTTCAATACTGTAATTAGAACACGTTGGCGAATATCTACAATTTGCACCAATCAAAGGTGAAATACTATATTGATAAAACTTAATAAAGGCAATAAAAATACTATTGACTATATTTCTCATACTCACTTGGTAATTTCTCCAACAATAGCTGGAGATTATCATTTAATGATTTAAATGTTGGTATTGTATTACCTACAAACAATATCCCTAAATAACAAACACTCTTTTTATCATCAAAAAACGAATTTATAGAGGCTTTATTTTTTCTATAAATTTCTTTTAACATTCTTTTTATTTTATTCCTATCGACGGCTTTTTTAATTTTTCTTTTTGGTACGGCTATCAGCACTTTGCAATTCGCTACATCATTTTCTATCGCTTCTACTCTCCATAATAAACGTAAAGTTGATCTTCCATAACTATTCGATGATAAGAACAATTCATTGATCGCTTTTTTACTTTTAAGTCGCTCCTCCTTTTTTAATGAAAATTGCTTCATCCTATTTACGTGTAAAATATAAAATATATCCTTTCGGAGAGTATAATATATTGACAATTGGGTAATAAAAAAGGATGAAAGGTACTCCCTTCATCCTGAATCTATGATTTTGTCAGAAAATATTTTTTATTTATTAATGATTATATACTGTTCAATAGCCATACTCATTGATGGGGCTTTTGGTAAAGGTGCATAAACATCTAATCTTAAACCGGCATCCAACACTGCCTTTTCGGTTGTTGGTCCAAAAGCGGCTATTTTTGTTTCGTTTTGCTTAAAATCCGGAAAGTTCTTGAATAAGCTTTCGATCCCTGAAGGACTAAAAAACACAAGCATATCGTAATAAACATTTTCAAGATCACTTAGATCAGAGACTACTGTTCTATATAAAATTGCCTTACTAAACTTAACATTTAAGGCTTCTAACTTCTCTGTAACTCTATCATCATGAATATCACTACAGGGAAATAAAAATTTTTCCTGTTTATGTTTTTTAATAACATCCAGTAAGTCTTCAAATTTCTGTTTCCCATGAAATATCTTTCTCTTTCTATAGACCACATATTTTTGAAGATAATATGCAGTGGATTCAGAAACACAAAAATATTTCATTGATTCCGGGATATTAGCGCGCATTTCCTGAGCCATTCTAAAAAAATGATCAACCGCATTACGACTCGTAAAGATTACTGCTGAATGTTCAAGTAAATTAATTCGAGATTGTCTAAATTCTTGCGCTGTAATAGCATCAACCTGAATAAAGGGTCGAAAGTCAATCTTAATTTTGTACTTTTCAGCTAAATCGAAATATGGAGACTTGGGCGTAGCGGGTTTAGGTTGAGAAACCAAAATACTTTTAATCTTCAAAATTCCTGCTTTTTTAGGTTTATTATTTATTCAAAATCTGGGCAATCTTTAATCCTACGATTAAAGGCCAAATTTCAAAGGCGCAAAGATACAAAATAAAGTATAATAGGGGAATTTTAAATTCTCTTGATAAAATGATTTCCTTTATTAATCTATAAACGAAAATCAAAAGCCATAACCCGATTCCAATGTAAATAATTTTTATTCCAACTCCGATTGATAAATAAGACGCCATTAAACTTAATGGAAGTAACACGAGTCCAATAACTTTATTATTAATAGAAATTAAAAACAAATGGGTTCGGATATAACTTGTGTCGTCGAGTAAAAGAGCAACAATCCCACTAAAAACCCATCGAACAACATAAACGGATAAAATAAAAGCAGCCCAAATAAAAAACTGCATATATTTTTCATCCGCCATCGACCAGGAATAACCAAAGTACATCCCAAGAAGGGTAAGAAACATGCTTCCGCTGAATACAAAAACTACCGTTAAAGCAATTGAAGCGCGATGAGAATAAACCAACTCTTCACGCATTACCTGAAACATGCTTTGCTGACTAAAAAAAGACTTGAACAGGCGGGCATAGCGCTTGGGGTATTCTTTTCTAACCCATGCCAATACAAAGAATAATGCTAAAAAAGCATAAAACATCCATTCAGAAGCTTGATTGTATTTAACGAGTAATTCCGGTTCCATCGATGCGGCCAAATGTCGACATTTTAAAAAGGAAAAAAAAGCTAAAAATTACTTCACTTATTAAAAACAAACCATTTTGAGATTACTAACTTTGGGCAAAATTAAAAAGGATAAAACAATGGCAACAGATTTATACCAGTCGCATGATTATTTCCATATGGATGATCTGCTTTCAGACGAACATAAATTGATAAGAGATACTGCCCGTGAATGGGTAAAAAAAGAAATGTCTCCAATAATTGAAGAGTATTTTGAAAAAGGTACATTTCCTAAACATGTAATCCCCGGAATGGGTGAAATAGGTGCTTTTGGTCCCTATATTCCTGAAGAATATGGGGGTGCAGGACTAGACCAGATCTCTTATGGAATCATAATGCAGGAATTAGAAAGATGCGATTCCGGTCTGCGATCTACTTCTTCTGTTCAATCTTCATTGGTGATGTATCCAATTTGGAAATTTGGGACAGAGGCACAAAAGAAAAAATACTTACCAAAATTAGCAACAGGAGAATTTATTGGTTGTTTTGGGCTAACTGAGCCTGACCATGGATCGAATCCCGGAGGAATGATCACCAATTTTAAAGATATGGGAGATCATTATCTTTTAAATGGGGCCAAAATGTGGATCTCGAATTCACCATTTGCTGATATCGCAGTAGTTTGGGCAAAAAATGAAGAAGGAAGAGTATGGGGTTTGATTGTTGAAAGAGGAATGGAAGGTTTTACTACCCCAACAACTCATGGAAAATGGAGTCTTCGAGCTTCCGATACCGGAGAATTGGTATTTGATAATGTAAAAGTTCCAAAAGAGAATTTGCTTTCAGAAAAAAGTGGTTTAGGTGCACCGCTGTTATGTTTAGATTCGGCTCGATATGGAATTGCCTGGGGAGCGATAGGCGCAGCATTGTCGTGTTACGACTCTGCCTTACGCTATTCAAAAGAGAGAATTCAATTCGATCGACCTATTGGTGCTTTTCAATTACAGCAAAAGAAATTAGCCGAGATGATCACTGAAATAACAAAGGCACAACTGCTTACTTTCCGATTAGGACAACTTCGTAATGAAGGAAAAGCAACCAGTGCTCAAATAAGTATGGCGAAAAGAAACAATGTTGATATGGCCTTGAAAATTGCTCGAGAAGCAAGACAGATCCATGGAGCAATGGGGATCACAAATGAATACCCGATCATGAGACACATGATGAATCTTGAGTCGGTGATCACCTATGAAGGAACCCATGATATCCACTTATTAATTACAGGAATGGATATAACAGGATTAAATGCCTTCAAGTAATTATTAAATATTAATGATTTTTTAACTCCAAAATATTAAGTAATTTTAACAAGTTAGTTTACTTTTGTTACATATTATAAACCCCTTTTTTATGAAAAAAAATTTACTCTTTATCATTAGCATATTATTTTCAAGTATTGCTTTTTCTCAAGCTCCTGAATGTATTGAGATCTTTATGTCTGAATATGTAGAAGGATGGTCAAATAACAAAGCCATTGAATTATATAATCCAACTGATCAGGAAATCGATCTTTCAAATTACCGTTTAGAGCGTTATTCCAATGGAAGTTCATCTGCAGATGTGACAAAAAAAATAGACTTAGCTGGAATTATGCCTCCCTTATCTGTTTATGTTATTGTAATTGACAAAAGAGATTCACTTGGAGTAGATCAAGAAGCTCCGGTTTGGGATGAACTACAAGCAAAAGCAGATACATTTTTATGTCCAGTTTATGAAGTTAATAATACTATGTATTTCAATGGAAATGATGCCATGGTATTAAAAAATACTTCTGGTTCTACCCCATATACAGTAGATCGAATAGGAAAAGTTGGTGTTGATCCGGGAGTGGAAGGATGGAATGATGTTGGTCCGGACTATACTTTCGCTGCCAATGGTGCTACCGGATGGACAAAAGATCATAGTCTGATCCGTAAATCAACAGTTTTAATTGGTGATTTATTCCCTGCAAATGCCTTTGATGTGAGTTCAGAATGGGATTCTATTCCTCCAACTTTATATGATGATGAAGGAAATATAATTGGAGGTAACTGGGAAAGCTTAGGAGTTCATACTTGTGAATGTGGTGATGTAGTAAATTCTGTTAATGAGTTGAGTGATTTCAGTTTTGAGATCTATCCGAATCCTGCAAATGATTTTTTCATTATCGAGAGTAAAACGAACATTGTTAAAGCTACTGTTTATGGAATGACCGGAGTTAAAATTTTCTCTACTAATTCATCTTCTCAAAAACTTACAATAGAAACAAGTATCTGGGCTAAAGGCTACTACCTTGTAAATCTTCAGTTCGAAAATGGATATGTATTATCTAAAAAAGTACTTATCCAATAAATAGAAAGATTTACTCAAATGATGCATCTTAAATTTTTTAAAAGTGCTCTCATTAAACTCTTTATAGTTGTTCTTGGTTTATTTACATTCAGCTTTACTCAAGCGCAAACACAGCGCCTAAGCGGAACGATCAAAGATAATGTAACTGGAGAAACCTTGATCGGAGCAAACATTGTTTATGCTCCCGGAAAAGGAGTAGTTAGTGATATCGACGGTAATTTTAGCATTGAGCTTTCACCGGGTAGATACGAGGTCCATATTTCATTTATTGGATATACCGAAGTAGTTAAAACGGTTGAACTGGGATCCAGCCCGGTCCATTTAAATATTATGATGGAAATAATCGAGCTGGATGAAGTGATGATCATAGCCGATGTAGCCAGAGAACGGTCCACGCCGATCGCCTTTTCAAGTGTTTCTCAAAAGCAAATACTGGAAGAACAAGGAACCCAAGATCTACCTATGTTGCTTAATTATACCCCCGGGGTATATGCCACGCAACAAGGAGGTGGTGATGGTGATGCCCGAATTACAATTAGAGGTTTTGATCAAACAAATCTTGCTGTAATGATCGATGGGATCCCAGTAAATGATATGGAAAATGGATGGGTTTATTGGAGTAATTGGAATTTACCTGTAAAAACCATGCAGGTCCAAAGAGGATTAAGCGCTTCGAAACTTGCGCTTCCTTCAGTTGGAGGTACTGTTAATATTATTTCAATTGGAATCGATTCAAAGCCAAGTTTAACTTTTAAACAGGACTTTGCATCGGGTAACTATACCCGTTCAAGCCTTTCTTTAAATTCAGGAAGATTAAAAGGAGATTGGGGCTTTGTATTTGATGGTTCTTATCGCCATGCAGATGGAATTGTAGCTGCAAATTATACAGAGGCATTTTCTTATTTTCTAAAAGTGGAGAAATTTCAAGGCAGTCATCGGATTAGTTTTAATGCTGTGGGTGCGCCTCAAAAACACGGTCAACGCGTTTATAAAAGTGAAGCCAGCTTATATAGTAGAGAATTAGGTGCTATGGCTGGTGTTGCTGATAGTATCATGGATGGAATCCCGGAAATGGGTATTCTTTATAATGAACATTGGGGCACTTACGAAAGAAATGAAGTCGTTGGTAATGGAGTGCCTCATCCTTTAGATCCAAGTGGCTTAGTATATGTAGACTCTACGATAACCGCCAGAGGTAGCATTATTAAACAGAATGAGATCCAAAATTATTATTATAAGCCATTGTTTTCTTTAAGAGACTTTTGGACCATTGGAGAAAATACGGTTTGGACCAATACATTATATGCATCCTATGGATGGGGAGGTGGTACTGGTCTGAATACAAGGTCGAATGTTGGTTTTGATGAAAATCAACAGGTTCAATTTCAAAATGTCTATTTTAATAATAGAGTAAATACGGCTAGTGATGGAGGTTTTGACGATACATTTAGGACTATCGATACTAATATCTCCTTTACAGAATATAAAGGAAATAATTATTTACGAAGTAGTGTAAACAATCATAGTTGGTATGGTTTCCTTTCTCAAATTAGCCAAAAGATCAATAAGCAATATACTTTTTCAGGAGGAATAGATCTGCGTACTTATAAAGGGGTCCATTACCGAGATATATATGATCTAATGGGGGCTAATTATGTTATTGATTACAGTGATAAAAACAATCCTTTAGATTCTATAAAAACAAAAGGTGATAAAGTATATTATTATGATGAAGGCCAGGTAAGATGGGCCGGATTTTATAGTCAACTCGAATATTCAAATGATATCGTTTCGGCTTTTGTGAATGTTACCGGTTCAATGACAAGTTATAATGGGATCGATTATTTTAGATTGAATGATGAAAATAATAATCCATATGAAACGGGCTGGCAAGATTTTCTAGGGTATACAATTAAACTGGGTGCCAATTACAACTTTAATGAAAACATGAATGTTTTTTTTAATACTGGTTACCTCAATAATGCGCCGAAATTTAATAGCGTGATCAATATTAGTAATGATGTTATTGAAGGAGTTCAAAATGAAAATGTAATGGCTTTCGAGCTTGGATATGCTTTGAGTACTCGAACCGTTTCATTTAATATTAATGCTTATTATACTAAATGGGACAATAAACCGATTAACCGAAGTATTTCAGTTCCACATCCTAGTTCAGAGGGAGAAAATGCTTCTGTATTTTTAAGTACTATGGACGCACTTCATCAAGGAATCGAGTTTGATGCGGCATGGGTCTTTCTTCCAAAATGGAAACTTCAAGCTTTGTTTTCTTTTGGTGACTGGACATGGCAATCAACAGAAAAGGTAGACTACCAATTTAATGGTCAACCGATTCTTGATGATGAAGGAAATCCACTTCAATTAGAAATCGACCCTAGAGGCGTGCATGTTGGAGATGCTGCTCAATTTCAAGTAGGTGGAAGTTTAGATTTTAATCCAGATAAAAATAGTTATCTCCGATTCCGTTATACCTATTTCGGGAAAAACTTCGCTCAATTCAATCCTGAATCTGTGGTTGGTGAAAATGCGGGAAGAGAATCATGGCAGATCCCTAATTATCAGTTGCTCGACTTTTTTGCAGGATATAAATTAAGATTCGAAAAGATGAATTTAAACTTCGGATTATCGGTTAACAATGTTCTAAATACGCTCTATATTTCAGATGCTTTGAATAATGAAACCCGTTCACGATTTGTTCAAACCACCAATTTCGATGGTGCGAGTGCCGGAATTTTCCCTGGACTCCCACGCAGATATTCATTTTCAATCACATTAGAATTATAATTAATGAAAAAACTACTCTTAATAATACTTTCGATCTTCTTTTTAAATTCCTTCATTGAGGCACAATTGATCACCATTGCAGAAGCGCGATTATTAAATGATGATGATACAGTAACTGTTTCCGGGACTACCACGAATGGTTCAGAACTTGGAATTATCAGATATTTTCAAGACGGAACAGCCGGAATCCCTGCATATGGATCTACTGTATCTTCTGTTTTACGAAATGATTCTATTACCATCACCGGTATATTAAAAACCTATAACGGACTTTTAGAAATCGATCCTATTATCAGCATGACAAATCATGGTCAGGCAGAAATGGTGATCGAACCAATGCTTGTTACTGCAGATGAAATTGGTGAAGATACCGAAGGATCTCTAATCCAAATTAATAACCTTGTTTTTAATGATGGAGGTGGGAATTTTACTGGAAATACAACTTATAACTACAATGCTGATGGCGAAACTGGAATTATTTATGTCAGGAATAGTGTCAACCTGGTTGGTGAGATCATCCCTATTGCCGGAGTAACACTTATTGGAATTTCAAGTCAGTATTCTTTTACCGGTTTTGGAGGCGATCAAACACTTCCCAGAGATATTAATGACATTATTAATGATTCACCTATTAATATAATCTCATCGGTTGATCAGAGTAATTTAGCAACAAGCAGCTTTAGCTTAAGTTGGTTTACCGATTTAGCCTCTTCTACCGGAGTTTATTTTGGAACAGATGAATTTGCATCCATTTCTGAGATGAGCGTTGCATATACTGAAGAATCGGTCACAGATCATACGATCGAATTAAGCGGATTAGAAGATGGAACCGTTTATTTCGCAAAAGCTTTTTCAGTTTTAGGTAACGACACTGCTATAAGTAATACTTCAGCCTTTGCTACCGTCTCTCTTTCAAGTGGAGAAATAGCCGTGTTCTTTAACTTTCCTGTAAATAATAATGTGGCTTCAGGGGATGATAATTTAGCGGTTTACACCTCTCATATGAATGATACAGCAGCGGCATGGATCGATAAAGCAATGAATACGCTTGACATCGCAATGTATAATACCAATATGCCGGTAATACAAGATGCTATAAACGATGCTTACGATCGTGGGGTACAGATCCGATATATTGCCGAAGGC
>JAHECK010000089.1:13004-13465 GCA_024641785.1 Flavobacteriales bacterium
CGGAAATGCCAATATCGGTTTGGATTATTTGAATTTAAATATTCCTGTTCTGGAGCGTCAAAATGCCACTTCAAGTGGAATGCATAATAAATTTATGATCATCGATGCAGATAGTACTGAAAATGCATGGGTGATGGGAGGATCGACTAATTTTTCTTCTAATATGATCGATGACCCTAATAACATGGTCTTTATTCAAGACCAGTCTTTAGCGAGAGGCTATCGTGTTGAGTTTGAAGAAATGTGGGGTGGAAATGGAAGCATACCAAACGTGGCTAATTCCAGATTTGGAGAAGACAAGATCAATAATACTCCACATAAATTTTTGATCAATGGGGATAATGTAGAATCTTATTTTTCTCCTAGTGATGGAACAACACAAATTATTATTGAAACGATATTAACTGCAAATGAGAGTGTGGATTTTTCAACATTGGTATTTACTCGAGGTGATATTGCCG